>JAAZVU010000124.1 GCA_018623275.1 Flavobacteriales bacterium | reverse complement strand
CTTTAGTTGGGCACAAAGGTCTCAGCCAAAGATGAATATCCGCAATTGCGATACTTTGGTCATGCAGGGAAAGTACGGCGAGGCCATCCTTTGTTTAGAACCTATTTACACTGCCAATCCACAGGGACCCGCTTACGAGAAATTGCTCGATGCGTATTTGCTCAAGAATGATACTATAGGTGCCTTGAAAGTCGTTCGAAAACAGAGCAAACGCTTTGGTAATGCACGTCCACAATACACGGTCGATTACTGGGTCCTGAGTCAAAAGCTCGGAAAACGCGGACCGGACTGGGAGGATATAGAGCTTCAAGTAGTGAAAAATCCTTACTCTTCGCGCGCCTTGGCGAGAGTACTTGAGAAGTATGGCCTGCTAAGAGAAGCCGTGGGCATTTATGAATTGGCCGAGCAGCGTCAGCCTAAACTAAATGTATCCTTCGAGCGTGCACAGCTCTACGCCCAACTAGGAGATATTGATGCCCAGTATGCAGCGTATCTAAAGGCTATTGATGAGAATAGAGGTTATCTGAACAACATCAAATTACGCATCACTCAAAACATTGGGGATGATGAAGCCGGCAGACATGCTGCAGCTGCAAAAACTGCGCTGGTTTCCCGCATACAAGCTGGCGGCAACGTCGGTGTATTCGAGAGCCTGTTGCTCTTTGTTTACAGAGAACTGGGAGAGTATGAGCGCGCATTTAGATGGCTAAAAGCCAAAGCAAAGAGCGATGATTTTCGAGCGAATGAATTCGTTAGTATTGCGCGTGACCTTCGTGCGATGGACAACTACTCCCTCGCAGCTGAAGTCTATGATTTTATGATTTACTCTCGCCCAAGAGGGATGCAGGGAGGATGGCTGAATGGGGCCCTCAAAGAACAGCTTGAAGTTTTAACGAGCATTGATCAAACCAAGGCGCAGGCCCTTGTTTCAGATTTCGGCGGAAATGAATGTGGGAGCTGCTTTGGATGGGAATTGGCCCGAGAAGAATACAAAATGCGTCTACAAAGCATAGACCCTGTTTCCGTGGAAGAGTATGCTAAAATCATGGCCGATTTACGCTTGAAATACCCTCGTCCTCTAATGGAGGGACTAACCTACAAGAGTTATGCGGGGATGCTTCAAGTGTTGGGCAACTTTGACCGAGCACTCATTGAATATGCGCGTGCAGAAACCTTGTTGGGGGATTCTAAGGAAGGAGATGAAAGCCGACTAGACCGAGCAATGTGTGCCTTTTATGACGGAGACATCCCGTGGGCAAAGACCCAACTTGAGGTGTTGTTGAAATCAACTTCTAAGGAAATTGCCAATGACGCTCTCGAAAATGCGCTTTTAATAGCCGCCAATTCTGTGGATGACACCCTTTATGAAGGTCTGCAAATCCTTCGAAAGCCTATGCTCCTTGAGGTGATGGGTCAAAAACAAGAAGCTTTACAAGCCTATCAGCGCGCTGAGAAGGTGTTGATCGCCAATGAAGTTTATGACGATTTGTTGTTGAAGAAGGGGAAGCTTGAATTGGAATTGGGCCTGAATGAAACTGCAGCAAATACTTTCCTAATACTACAAAATGCAGCGGGCGAAGGCATGTGGAAGCAAGAGGCGTATTTCTATTATGCCAAAGCTCTTTTCAACCTTCAATCTCTGCAGGCTAAAGATGCTGTCGAAACTTACTTGCTGAAATTTCCTAATGGGTTTTATACCGAGAAAGCACGTACAATGTATCGTACCTTTGCAACATGAGTGAACACATATACAATGTAACTGTCGTGGTGAATCCGGTCGTTGAAGAGCGATGGATCAAATGGATGAAAGAAGAACATATACCAGAAGTCATGCAGACAGGGATGTTCAAATCTTACCTTTTCACTCAGGTCTTTCCAGAACAAGAACAAGATCACCCAAGCTATAGCATTCAATACCGCGCCGCCGATTTAGAGAGCATCAAACTCTACATGCAGATGTATGCTGAAGAGCTGCGTAACAAGAGCGCCAAAGCATGGGGCGAACACGCCCTTGCCTTCCGTACAGTCCTCGAAGTATTGGACCAAGGCTAATGAAACACAACCAAGTTTTCACGCTCCCCAACGGTATTCAGTGTTCCTTTCAATACAAGAAAAGCACTGTAGCTCACATCGCAGTGGCCATCAAGGCAGGCTCTAGAGACGAGCTCGAGCACCAACAAGGTCTTGCGCACTTCATAGAGCACAACCTTTTCAAAGGCACAACCAACAGAAAAGCCTACCACATACTTAGTAGATTGGACGATGTAGGCGGCGAGCTCAATGCCTATACCACAAAGGAAGAGACCATCATCCATGCGAGTTTTCTCAAAGGCGATGTCCGCAGGGCCATGGATTTAATGAGTGATGTACTGATAGAAAGCACCTTTCCTGAAAAGGAAATAGTAAAGGAAAAGGAAGTCGTAAAAGATGAAATCTTCAGTTACAAGGACAGCCCCTCAGAACGCATCTTTGATGATTTTGAAGACCTCGTATTCAAGGGAGATGGCTTGGGTCGAAATATCTTGGGGACTCCTGAAAGCGTAGACGGTCTCGGTAGAGAAGATATACTTGAGTTTAGATCGAGAACATACACTGCAGATCGAATCAAAATGGCCGTAACGGGACCTTTCGGAGTAGAGAGAATGGAGGCTATGCTCGATCAATATTTTGGCCAATGGTCTCCTTCGAATAGTAATTGGCAGGCAACTTACCGGCCCAGCAATGAAGCTGAACGTATTGTTAGCCCAGAAGCCCAATTCCAGGATCACTTCATGACCGGCTGGCGCATTCCCGGCATACATTCTAAAGACCGTAGAGCCTTGTTGCTGTTGAACAACGTACTAGGCGGTCCAGCTATGAACAGTAGACTAGGTTTGAATATTCGTGAGAAGCACGGCATTGCCTACAATATCGAAAGCTACATGAACCTGTACAGTGATGTAGGTATGCTTGGCATCTACCTTGGCTGTGATCCGCAACAGACCAAGAAAGCTGAATCTTTGGTGTTCAAGGAAATTGAAAGATTTCAGAAAAAACCTTTAGGTACATTGCAGTTGAGCAAGGCCAAGAACCAATTCATAGGACAAATGGCCTTAGCTGAGGAAAATGGCTTGAATAGCGCTATTGGGGCAGCACGTGCCTTACTTCACTTTGGCAAGGTGAGCACCTTTGAATTTGTCGCCGAGCAAATTCGCAGCTTAAATACTGATGACCTCATGCGAGTAGCCAATGCCTATCTTGATAAGGAAAAAGCATTTACTCTCATATATACCAAAGCTTAGGGCCATGGAATTTTTAAGCGACGAACTGCATAAATACATCAGCGAGCACACTACCAAGGCGCCAGAATTCTTAAATGAACTGGAACGCGAAACTTGGGTAAAGGTGATCATGCCACGTATGCTCAGCGGGCACGTTCAAGGTCAGATTCTCAAGATGTTTACCACTATGATGCGACCAAAATTCATTCTTGAAGTAGGCACATTTACCGGGTATGCGTCGCACTATTTAGTGGAAGGATTGGCAGACGAAGGAGAGTTCCATGCGGTGGAGATTAACGAAGAATTAGAATCGATTATTCTTAAATATTGGAAGCTCAATTCCAGATTCGACCAAATGAATCTTCACATAGGTCCTGCAGGAAAGGTACTCAAAGAGCTTCATCGCCCTTGGGACTTCATCTTTTTGGATGCAGATAAACGTGGACTTATGGAGTATTATGAGTTGCTCATTCCGCAAATGCCCACAGGAGGTATCATGCTCGTTGACAACATTTTATGGTCCGGCAAGGTGGTAGAAGAATTGGCCTCAAACGACAAAGACACCAAAGCGATTTTAGCTTTAAATAAGCACATCGCCGAAGACCCACGAGTGGAGCAAGTCATATTGAGTGTACGCGACGGAATAATGATGGTTCGCAAGCGCTAGTTAAATGATGTTTTCATAACTTAGGAGTTCAATTCATTTAAAGAACTACTTATGAAAAAAGTTTTACTCCTTGCTGCTGTTGCATTCGGGTTAAACGGTTTTGCTCAAGATGCGATGGTAAATAAACTATTGCAGACTGAAATCACCCCTGATGCTGCTGCTAAAGAAAAAATTGAGGACATTATCCTCAAGAGAGGTGGTGCTATCGACAATAACTACGATTACACAGACTTCTTGTACCAGTTCTACAGCTCAGATATGGCTCTAGGCGCGATTACAACTACACCAGATTCTTCAACGGTGATTGTATACTCTGACGGTACACCAGGTTACTCTTACAACCACGCAGTTGGTGCTCTTTACGACTTTAACTACTACGGTTGGGGAAGTAACGAATTCAACGAAACGGACCAAATTAGCATTGATTCATTGTACGTGATCGGTGGTTACGACATCTTCAACGGTAACAACTCAGATTCTATTCGCTTTACAATCTTTAAAGGTGCTAACGGGTTCTCTTCACCGTTCTCAGGTGTTCAGTACAACGCGGGTACTTGGGCTGCTTTAGACCCAACGGTTCAGCCAACGGCTAAAACTATGGCTTACGCTGGTAGTTCTGATGGTGGTAACGCTGGTGGTGTAAGTGCTTCTAACACGGTTGTTATCGATTACGCTTTGAGTACTGCAGATAGCGGCGTTGCTGTTGTAGGTGTTGAAGTACCAAACGGCGGCCTATCAATGATGGGTGACGAATTGCTAGGTATCTTCGTTGAGTACATCCCAGGTGGTTTGACTTCTTCAGATACTATCGAT
>JAAZVU010000020.1 GCA_018623275.1 Flavobacteriales bacterium | reverse complement strand
TAGATTACGGCCGATTCATTCACGATTTCACAGCATACGACGCTGCCGGAAACACCCTAAAGGTTTCTAAGAAAAAGAACACCTACACCATCAAGGGCAAACCAGCCAAACTAGAATACTGGGCAGAGGATAGTTTTGATGCCAAAATCCGAAAGAACAAAGTCTTCGAACCGGCAGGCACCAACAACCAAGAACGCAGAAATTTCCTCTTAAATGCCGCTGGCTATTTCGGCTTCTTCGAGGGCCTTGAAGATCTGCCCGTTTCCCTTGAAGTCAATAAGAGCCCGAGCCTTTATGGTCTTAGCGCCATGGAAAGTTATACCTACGGTAATACGCAAAACTTCTACGCCCGCGATTACCACCACTTCCTCGACTGCCCAGTGATGGTCAGCAAACCTGACACTACTTCTTTTATGCTCGGTGGCGCCAAGGTGACTATTGGCGTATTTACTGAGAACGGACGCGAACTCTCGAGAGATATCTACAAGCAGGTCGAAACGAGCATGAAAGCAATTGAAGCCTTCCTACAAGGTGACCTACCGGTAGACAATTACGCCTTTATTTTTTACATCAAAGACCACACGGAATTTGAAGGCCTATTCAACGGTACTGAAGTGAAACTAGGAACCATCATCAAGGCCATTCGCAAGCTCGCCGGCAAAGGCTTTGGCGCCTTGGAACACGGAAACAGCTCGGTATATTACCTGCCAGATTTTGGCGGCACCACGGTCCTTGACGGGATGGCAGATGTTTGTATCCATGAATTCTTTCACATCCTCACCCCACTTGGATTGCACAGTGAAGAGATAGGAAACTTTAATTACATCGAGCCTAAAATGAGCAAGCACCTTTGGCTCTATGAGGGCATCACTGAATACTTCGCCGGCATCAGCCAAGTCAAAGGCGGTGTTATCACTAAAGATGAATACCTCACAAAGGTATTGAAAGGCAAAATTCGCAGTGCAGCGCGTTACCCAACCGAGAAGATGTCCTTCACGGAAATGAGTGAAAACGTGCTCGACAAGCCCTACAAAAAGCAATACGGCCAAGTCTACCAGCGCGGAGCCCTCATGGGTGCTTTGCTCGATATACGCATCATGGAATTGACTGGGGGCCAAAAGGACCTTCACGATATTATCCTAACCCTTCGCGATAAATACGGGCCAAACGAGAGTTTTAACGACGATGAAATCATCGAAGAATTCGTAAGTCTCGTCCACCCTGACCTACAGCAATTCTTCGACGACTATGTAACTGGTCGCGAACAACTACCGGTAAAAGAGTACTTGGCCAAAGTAGGTGTGGATTATGACAGGAGATTTGAAGGCGAATTGATCGCTCACCCCGTGAATGATAATGATGTCAAGCGCAGTCGCCTCATTGTTGGCCAGCAAATGACCATCAAGAAGGTGGGTAAAGACGACTTCGTTGGATTCCAAAAGGGTGATAAAGTCAGCATCCTAGACGATAAACTATTCGATGGACCAGAGGCTCTCGAGCCGGGTGAAACTATCGAACTTACAGTAATGCGTGACGGCAAGGAAATCAAATTGCCTTATACCGTTAGAACTGTCGAGGGAACTAAAAGCCACTACATCCGAGAAGCGAAGGAAATGACTACCGAGCAGGCTAGATTGCGAGAGCTATGGTTTAACAACTAATTACTTGCGACGCCAGAGTTCCTTAATTTCAAAACCACCATCGTTGTAGCGGAAGACCAAGTTGTCGTAATCGACTACCACGTATTCCCATTGAAAGCTATAGGTTGGAGTAAAAAAGGTAATAGCCCCCATGGCGGTATCCAAAACAAACTCTCCGCCATTTTCGCTGCTTGAAGTGTTGTACTCCCAGAGACCTTGGAGATCATCACAAAGAGAGTCGTCCGTAATGATCAAATCTTCGCCCTGAAGGAACACAGGTAACATAGTGACTGTGTCCGTTCTCTGATATATTTCCCAATCTCCTGTGATACCAACCAGATCCAATTCTGAATCTGGGCAATCTACCTTCGACGAGCAACCGATCAGCAAGACCATGGAAATAGCGCTAAAAACTCGGTTCATGAAAAGTGTTTTTAGGGGAGGTAAGATAAAAAAAGCGAGGCGCTTCTTTGCAGAAGCTAACCTCGCTTTAATGATGCGCAGTTTTGGCAATCGGTAACACTTCGTCAAAGGTGCGATAATTACCTTAAGCTCAATTTTTTGGCGCTAGACAGATGCCGGACAATTATATTTTTTGAATGAATATATCCAAGGAGTCCCCTTTCTCCAGTCCTAATTTCTTTTTAAGACGGTACTTGGCTTTCTCCACAGCAGCTGGACTTACATTTAATACGTTGGCAACTTCCTTATTGCTCATTTGTTGGCGCAACAAGTAGCTCAGCCTAATCTCACCTTTCGTAAGTCCAGGATACTCCTCCTTGAGCTTTGCAGAGAACTCTTCATGAAGCTCACGGTAATTACGCTCGAAGTGATCCCAGTAATTCTCACTCTGTAATTCTCGGTTCAATTCTCTAGTCATCCCCTTTAGGAATTTTAAAACCTCTTCAGACCTCCCCTTCTTTTCACTCTCCTTAACTAAGCGTTCTTTGAAGGATTGCAAGAGCTCCAGGCGACTTGATGTTTTTAACAACTGGAAGCTCAATTCAGTCTTTTGTTTCTCTGTTTTAACCTCTAATTCCGTAGCCTTTGCCTTTAACAGCTCTCGTTCCGTTTCAACTAGTTTTAACCGAGTTTCTTTAAATTTTCGGTCTTGGTAAAAGAATACCGCCGTCCCAATAAGCGATGAAATGACAATAAACAAAAGCAGCTTGAACCACAGCTGTTGCCAGAAGTATGCTTCAATAATAAAGTCGAAGAAAAGCACTTTAGAATCAGCTCCTGATTTAGAAGCTTTGATCTCCATAGAATACTTACCAGGATCCAATTCTGATAAAGCAACTAGCCTTGACCCCGAAGGAAGTTCAGTCCATTGTTCGGCATTAGAATTCAGTCGATAACTGAATGAAACACCGCGCTGAAAAGAGACAGACATTAATTCAAAATTGAAACGAAGCGATTTCGTTCCAGCTTCTAATCTCATTCGCCCATGTTTATCGGAAGAGTTTCTAATCAACTCGATAGACTGCTGCTCGTTATCTGCATACACCTCCGTAAGAAGGATATCGGGTATTTCTGAACTGTTGATGTCATTAACATTTACTACCGCAACTCCTTTAGTCCCTCCCACGTATAACTGATCTCCACGTAATACCAAAGCTTTTCTGTTAGGAAGACCAATCTGCAATTCATCAATCTCTCGAATCAACTCGAAATCCCAAGCATCGCCACTCTGACGAATCCTTGCTAGTCCCAACGAGGTAGTTGCATAGATATAATGCTCTCCGACTGCTATAGCGTAACTATTGATGTAATTCGAATTCTTTAAGACCGTATCTAAAATACCTTGATTATACGTAAGGATTCCGGCACCCTCTGTTCCAATAAGTAGCTGATCCCCATAGGAGGCAAGGTCCAAGACGCTGTTATTCAAATCAACCGTAAAAATTCCACCATTCCTGTCTATTGCGTGCAAATCCATGAACTCCGAGCCTACCCAAAGCTCTTTTCCAGTGAATTCAAGATCCATGATGTTACGCCCCACACGCCACGGCTCTGTAAATGGTGAAATAAACTCCTCGCCATTCCAGTACTGCAGTCCTGAAAGGGTACCAATCCAAAGACTATCTCCCCAAGTCTGCTCTATCGACCAAATGTTACTGTTGGCAAGCCCATTTGCGATTCCCGATGATGCAAGGAACCGTCTTTTAAGCTCGCCTTGTTTATTCAGTATAAAAAGTCCTTCCGATAAGCTTCCTACCCACAACTCATTTTTATAGGTAGTTAAACTGGTGACCACTCGAGGTAAGTTTTCCGGTAGAATTCTTTCAACGGAATAACCTTCGCTTGAGGTAGTATATTTCGTTAGGCCATCTCCATCGTATCCCACCCAAAGTCCATCATCATCCAAAAGAGCGATAGAACTCTGCAAACCGGTGTAGGTAAAGTCATCGTGCTTAGGCAAGGTTCTTACCACACTTTCGTTTACCGGAATGACTGTAATACCAGAATTAAATGTTCCCAGCCACAGCTGGTCACTTACTTTATATATACCGTAAAATTGATCAGAGGCAAAGCCTAGCTGAGGTTGATACTTGGACCAATGGTGTACTTTATCGCCTGAAAATTGGTACAAACCTTCGCCATCGGTACTCACCCACAAACTTCCTGCTTCAAAACGAACATCTCGAGGACCTATACCAGCAGACTGTTGCTCCAGTTCAAAAACACCACTAGAGGTATTCAACAGAAAAAGCCCTTGATCTTCTACGCCGAATGCGACATCACTTCCCTTCACATCTACAGACTTCCTGAAGGAACCGGCATCCCCATCCACTATAGCTGATAAAATGGCCTTACTAGATTGCAATACGTAAAGAATTTTCGCACCGCTAGTAGCCATCCATAGCGTATCTCCTTGCTCGGCAAAATCGAAACAAAAGGCGATATCAGCACCGTGAATTTTCGCTATTAATTGTTGCCAGCGGTCAGCGCCTTTCTCCAAATAATACGTTCCATTGCCGCTTGTTCCAGCCCATATAGTACCATCTGACGATTCGTAAAGTGAAATAATGGAATAATCCGAGGGAAGCTGCGGACAAGACCGATCAGGACGAATACTCAAAGTACTAAGATCCATGCTAACTACACCGCCAAGCTGGAGACCTATGAATAGCAAAGAGTCGCTAGTAACTAATAAGCTTTGTACGTTATTTGACCTTCGCTCCTTGGTTGAATCTAGAAATGAAATATTGGTTGCCCTTCCTTCATTGTATCGATAGAGTCCATCCCTAGTGCCTATCCAAGCGAATCCCCAAGGATCCTGGACAACATCGTAAACGGTTGGATTGTTAAGACCTTGATTTGCATCTATCAAGCGTGCCTCTTGACCAAAACCGGACAGAGACAGGACAAAACCTAAAAGAATGAATATCCTGCGCATGAGCGCAAGGTACCAAATAAAAGGGGGACCCGAAACGGGTCCCCCTACACTTACTTACTAACCAAAAGGTAAGTGAATATTATTTCAAGGCTACACGTACAACTTTCTCAGTCAAGCCGTTCTGTACACGTACGATGTACATACCGCGTGGCAAAGAAGCAACGTCTAGACGAGCCTCAGCTTCGAAAGTAGCTTCCATTACACGAGCACCAGTGATGCTGTATACTGCTACGTTAGAAGTAGTACCCGTTGTGTTCTCGATGAACAACACATCAGAAGCAGGATTTGGCTTAACTACAAATGAAGCAGCCTCTTCCTCGATACCGATGTTCGCACATGGACCACACTCTTCCCAACACTGTACGTCGAGTGTAGTATCCGCAGAACCAATAGTTACAAAACGGTTTGTGTAGATACCAGTAGTCAAGGTACAAACTGAATCTGCAGTTGCAGGATCGAAGTTTTCTTGAATCGACCAGCTATCAGCTGTAAACTTGTATTCGTAAGAACCTGGTAACAATGACAAAGTAACTGTGTAAACACCATCACCGTCATCATCAGACATCATATCTGCATCACCAGACCATCCGTTCATAGTACCAGAGATGTACGCAGTAGTGAACGTACCTGCAATTGAGTTACGGTCAGACTGGAACGTTACGTTTACTGGAGTAGCAGGAACTGGACAAGTACCATCTGTAGTACACTCACCGAAACATGTACGGTAGTGGAAGTCACCCATTAGACCCATAGTAGCGCTGTAGCCTACCATATCACGGTCACTGTAAGTACCAGCAGCACATGGCTTACCTACGATGTTCTCTTTAGCACCCCAAGATGGGTCGTTTGCGCTCAAGAATGTGAACATGCTGTAGAAACCTGTATCTGCAGGAAGCGTCTTAGAGTAAACAGAATCACCGATAGGGTACATTTGGTTATCACCTGGAACACCGAAACCAGTACCACCAGCTAAGTAAACACCAGTAGTATCAACTGCAGTGTAGCTCATGTTTACTTGGAATGTCATGTATACTTGACCGGCTTTAGCAGCACAAGATTCCCAAGCAACACCTGGAAGAATTGTATCGCCATTCAATACCGCGAAACGGTTTGTGTAGATACCAGTAGTCTTAGTACAAGCACTACCTGAAGTCAAGTTCTCCTGACCAGTCCAACCGTCAAGGGTAAACTTGTACTCGATAGAGTCAGCAGTCAATGGAAGTGTTACTGTCCAGATAGAATCACCTTCTGGATCAGACATTGGGTTACAAGTTCCACACCAGCTGTTGAAGTCACCATTAAGGTTAACAGTTGTGTACGAACCTGAATAGTCACGCATATCAACGATAAACGTAACATCCTTTTGTGCGAAACCTAGCATAGGTAAGCACAACATCAATAAAGCGTAGATTTTTTTCATGTTAAGCATTTATTTATGGTTAGTAATTAGGATTGAAAAACTCTTACATAGTCCACCACCATGAATTGTGGGAATTGGGTATTTTGCCCTACTGGACCTGGCCAATCACCTTCCACAGCGATGTTGAAAATAAAGAAGAACGGCTGATGGAACGCCGTCAATGATCCAATGTTCAAACTGTGGTACTGAACGTCGTCAATGTACCATTTGATTGAACTCTGATCCCAGATCACAGAGAACACATGGAACTGGTCAGCAAATTTACCTGAAGGCAAACTGCGTGCACCCGTATGACTTGCTTGCGCACCGCCATTTCCTGCCCAGTGAGCAGTTCCGTGTACTGTTCTATCATTGTAGCCGTCGCCACCAATCAACTCCATGATATCTAGTTCGCCACATGTTGGCCAACCAGCCGTGCTGAAGTTATCTCCCAACATCCATAGCGCTGGCCATAAACCCTGACCGTATGGAAGACGGGCACGGATGTCGATACGTCCGTATTGGAAACTCTGGTTCCCTTCAGTGGTTAAACGTGCCGAAGTAAACGGCGCACCACCAAAGCTTTCTTCTTTAGCTGTAATAACTAAATAGCCATTCTCCACCTTAGCATTGTTGTTGCCTGAGCGATAGAATTGGCTTTCTTCATTACCCCAGCCCGAAGCTCCAGTCTCATAATTCCAATCATCAGTGTTTAGCGATGTCCCGCTAAATTCATCTGACCATACTAGATTAAAGCCTGGGTACGAATTAGGTGTAGTATACCCTGAATCTGAAGGATCATAGTTGAAATCATCATTCTCAATGGTAATGGTATTGAACGGCTCTGGAATGTTGACATTGGTTCCGTTTGAATAGGAAATCCAAAAATTCTCATCGCCCTCATTTTCCTCATCACCAACTAGGGTAATATCAATATTGGTCGTGCTCTCGCCTTTTGGGATAGTTGCTGTACCTGAAGTAGGAATAAAATCTTCGTTGGCAAGCGCGGTCAATTCCACGGTCGAGTAATCGAAGGTTACTTCCTTAGGCGCAGGATCGTTTAAGCTGACCTGGAAAGAAACAGTATTGTTGGCCGTACCTTCTTCAACTACCATATCCGCAGCGGACAAGGTAGGCGTAGGGGCAGATTCACAACTCGCCAAAGCGATTGCTAGAAATACTGGTAAAGACTTAATTGCTCCTTTCATGAATCTTATTCAGAGTAAAGCGTGAAACGCCACAACAATGAAGTACAGTTCGCCTCAATTTCCATTGTACGCGTTGTACCATCATCATCTGCACTAAGAATGGTGTAAGTGATTGATGATACAGGAGAACTTACCTCACCTGTATTTGCTGCCTTTGGAAGACCGATGAAGCCGCCTAGACCGCTTACTTTGATTTGGTCTTCACCATTTGGACCTGCCCCAGGAAGAATCTCAAACTGGTGAGTTCCTGAACCCCAAGGTGCTTTATCTCCAGTCAACACAGATTCTGGCTGACAACCGTCTGCAGCAACACCCATATAGGTTTCTGCCCAGATATCACCTTTGGTATCATAGATCATTTCACCGTCAGAGTTAAATGTCCACTCGTCGTTCCAAGCACAAGGGCGATCAGTAGCTGCAGTAGCACCAATAGCCCACCAAGTTTGAGAACCGTCTGGTGGACCTACCCACAAAGCACCCGCTTGTGGCGCAAGTTTCCAGGTACGAGCTGTACAGTCTGTCAAGTACTCTGCAGAACCAGCACAGATAAAGTCTGCGTCCTTGTAAATTTCTACCTGACCTGTAGCCGTAGCATGACCACCTTGATTAAATACGTTGTGCTCGATATCGTAAATACCCATTTTCGGGATGAATACTTCAGCAACTTCTCCGTTGAAGGTTCCAACACCCTCCACGTTCCATTGGTACATGAATGGTTCACCAGTACTCTGGCTTTCCAAACGAACGTTGTTTGAATCGATGTAAGTCATCGTGTAATCCGCTGTTGGAAGCGGGCCTAATTCTGTCTTGCCCGGTACTGAGGGCTCACAGCTAGCAATTGCAAATGCAGAGGCTAGGACTGCAAATAACTTTAATGCTTTCATTAGTATCCTGGGTTTTGAGTTAATGCTCCGTTTGAAGCGTCAATTTCGTTTTGCGGAATAGGCAGATATTTATTATCGTCTGTCCAACCATCTAATACAGTTGAAGCCTTTCCTGTTCTAATAAGGTCGAAGTAGCGGTGTCCTTCCGTAGCGAACTCCATTCTTCTCTCGTCGTAAATAGCTTCCAAAAGCGCTGTGCCAGAAAGGCCTAGACCTGGAAGGTTTACACGCGATCTCACTTGGTTTAGGTAAGAACGAGCAGTTCCTTCTGAACCACCGCTTCTAACAAGACCTTCAGCAGCCATCAACAAAACGTCTGCGTAGCGAATCTCGCGAATGTTATTTCCCCAGTTCAAAGCTGGCTCACCATCAGGTGGGAAATTACCTGCTAGAGGTGCATATTTCTTCATGAAGAAACCAGTGTTTTGGTACCCTGGGGTATACTCAGCACCCGCCAAGTTATCTGCATCGATAATAGTGTGCTGGTAACGTGGATCGTTTTCCATGAACTCTTCAAGATCCTCAGTGATAGGACAGAAGCCCCATCCTGGGCTGTAATCAGGACCGTTGTAATCTCTCATACCGCAGAACTGAACGCCTACATTTCCTTCACTGTGACCTGATCCGAATCGACCCCAGTCACTGGTTGAGTTTTCAGAGTGTGTGATCTCGAATACACTTTCAGGACCCCACTCACCAGCTTTAGTAAAGATGGTACCGTAATCTGGCTCAAGACTGTACTCGCCGGAGTTGATTACTTCTTGACATAGTGTAGCTACATCAGCCATTTTAGTATCGTCGTCCATGAACAAGAATACACGCGCCAATAATGCCTGTGCAGCACCTTTAGTTGCACGACCAATCTCTACAGATGGAACAGAAACTGGGAGATCAGCAATAGCCAATTCCAATTCGTTCTCGATGAACGTGTAGATTACTGAAGGCTCGTCTTGAGAAATTGTATAGTACTCAGACGGATCCAATGTGCTTGTGATCAAAGGAACGTTTCCGAAGCTACGTACCAAATCGAAGTAGAATTTCGCTCTTAGGAAACGAACCTCTGCCTTAGTACGCGTCTTAAATGCCTCTGAAGCATCATCGATATCCTCGATCTTTTCTAAGTACAAATTCGCTCTGTAGATGCCCTTGTAGTTCTTTCTCCAGAAACCTGCTTGTGGACCCAAGTTTGGTGTCCAACTAAAGTTGTCTGTTGCTACCCAAGAAGGCTGATCTGAAGCATCAGAACCACCTGCGTAGGTGTCGTCAGAAGCAACCGTCATCAAGAAACGGTACATGCTAAAACCGTACTGATCGTTCCACTGAAGCACATCATAAACACTTACTAGTGCCTCGAATGCTTGCTCTTCAGTCTGGTAATAGTTCACTTCCAAATCTCTACCTACTGGGGTAGTTTGAAGGAAGTCTTTTGAACAGCCTACTGCAGCCATAGCTACTACTGCTAAGGCTAAGAAAGGCTTCATTGTTGAATTGATAATGTTTTTCATCTTTCTCTATTATTTGAAAGTGACGTTAATTCCAATGCTGTGTACACGTGCTTGTGGGTAGATACCACGATCTACACCAAAGCCTGCACCGATCTCAGGATCGAAACCTGAGTACTTAGTGAACGTTAACAAGTTCGTACCTGCATAGTAGATACGCATCTTGCGAAGCATCATTTTCTCGGCTATAGCACCTGTTACGTTGTATCCAATCTGTAGGTTCTTAATTCTAAAGAAGCTACCATCCTCCACGTAGAAGTCAGAGCTTCTCGCAAAGTTCAAGTTGTCGTCTTGAAACGTTAGACGTGGGTAATCGTTTGATGTACCTGGACCTGTCCAACGATCTAGTGCTGCACCAGTCATGTTTGCCGTTGGCAAATCATAACGGCGTGTTGCATTGTAAATCTGGTTGCCCCAAACACCTTGTCCGAAGATGTTCAAATCCCAGTTCTTGTATTGCATATCTACGGTGATACCTGCAGTCATATCTGGAGTTGGGTTACCGATGAAGGTTCTATCATTCGCATCGATAACACCGTCACCGTTCACATCTACGAAACGGAAGTCACCAGCAACTGCGCCTGGCTGAAGCGTGTCTCCATTTTCGCCACCAGTGTGAGCGAAGACCTCGTCTTGAGTTTGGAAGATACCGTCAGTCTGGTACCCGTAGAAGTAACCGATTGGCAGTCCTTCGGTAATACGAGTAATTTCCAAACCTTGAGGACCCCAACGCTGACCAGTCAAGAAACCAGCCTCGTTACCCAAAAGCGTTACTTCGTTTTTCAAGAAGCTCACATTAGCGCTAGCTGAGAAACGGAAGTCTTTATTGAATGAACGGTCGTAACCAAACTCAAGGTCTACACCACGGTTCAACATAGAACCAATATTCGCTGTTGGTGCATCATTACCAATGTAATCTGGCAGTGGTGGACGCGTCTTCATATCGTTAGTTACACGGTTAAAGAAGTCTGCATTCACTGTCAACCAATCAAATGCACGCAACTCCATACCTACGTTGAATTGGCTAACAGATTCCCATCTCAAATCTGGGTTTGCTACCTGAGCAGGAGCTGTACCGTTTACCAATACTTCGTTGCGACCGAACGTGTACGAACGACCACCTACAATTGTAGATGCATATTCCAAAGAACCTGCAGCATCGTTACCGTTCAAACCGTAACCTGCTTTCACCTTCAATTCATTTACATTGTCGTACACCCAGAAATCTTC
The DNA here is from genome assembly GCA_018623275.1 of Flavobacteriales bacterium. GTDB lineage: Bacteria > Bacteroidota > Bacteroidia > Flavobacteriales > Schleiferiaceae > UBA10364. Next base: position 5,264 of record JAAZVU010000020.1, on the reverse strand, counting down.
TTTGTGGATGTTCCAACCTGCAGAAAGCGATGGGAAGTAACCCCAACGGTAGTTTGCACCGAAGTTTGAAGAAGCATCTGCTCTCATTACTGCAGTAGCAACATATTTACCCTTGTAATCGTAATTGGCACGAGCGAAGTACGACTCAATCGCGTAGCGCTCCCAGTAACCACCATATACCTGCTCACTAACCTCGTTACGAGCGTAATCAATGGTAGCACCGTCGTAAGTATTCACAGGAACATCGCGCTTGCTACCACCTAGGTAACGGCCATTTACTTCCTGAGCACTGTGACCTACAAGACCATCAAAGTGGTGATCACCGAAGTCTTTTGTATACGTAATAGTTTGATCCCAAATCCAAGTCATAGCTCTGTTGAAATTGCTGTAGACAAGGTTAGTATCTAGGAAGTTTGTCGCATTCAAATAGTGCGATGGCGTGAAACCATTACCACCATAAAATGCAAGGTCAATACCCATGCTCGTGCGAGCTTTAAGACCTGGAGCCAATTCATATTCAGCATATGTATTGTTTACAATCTTATCAGACCAACCGTAGTTGTTTGCAATCTGGTAGGCTGCAACAGGGTTGATGATTTCAGAAGTAACACGGCTTGAAATACCGTAAATACCGTTCTCATCGCGAACTAGATTACTTCTTAAAACGCCACCTGATGTATAAGGAGCCTGAGACAATCTCGACGGATCAGTCTCGTACAAAGGAGTCAAAGGATCAATATTCAAAGCACGACCTAGTGGCGAACCAAATTCTGTGTTTTCCGCCACTGATTGGCTTTCGTTGTGCGTATATGCTACGTTCCAACCCACTGTGAATCTATCGTTCACATTGGTAGTTGTATTCAAACGAGCCGCCAAACGTTGGAAGTTTGATTTACCCGCTGCCACAATACCGTCCTGATCGAACAAGCTCACAGACGAGAAGTAAGAACCCTTGTCCGAAGCGCCTGCAATACTAAAGTCAGTACTACGCATAATTGCATTTGGATTGAAAACATGGCTTTGCCAGTTGGTTCCCTCTCCTAAAGTTGCAGCATCTGGGTAAGGCAATGCCTGACCTGAAGCCGCGGCCATTTCGTTTTGAATGGTTGCATACTCCTTAGCGTTCAATACCGGAAGTTGCTTCCAAGAATTCTGAACCCCTGTGTAACTACTAACAGTTACTTCCATTCCTTTCGCACGAGCACCGTTCTTAGTAGTAACGATAATTACACCGTTTGCACCACGAGCACCATAGATTGCAGCAGAAGCAGCATCCTTTAATACTTCAATAGTTTCGATATCATTTGGGTTTAGAAAGTCAATTCCACCACCAATGATTACTCCATCCACTACATAAAGTGGATTAGATCCGTTAATAGAAGATGTACCGCGAATCCTAACTACTGAGGCAGCACCTGGTTGACCAGAGTTTTGCAATACTTGAACACCTGATGTTCTACCTTGAAGCGCAGTTTCCAAACGAGGCAACTGCAAATCCTCAAGATCTTCAGCCTTTACGCTAGAGATAGCACCTGTTACGTTAGATTTTTTCTGAACACCATAACCAACAACTACCACCTCGTCAAGAGTTGAGGCTGCTTGGTCATAAGCAAGTTTGATGGTAAGCTCTTTTGTGCTTCCCAAGACAACAGACTTACTTACATATCCTACAAAAGATACGGTTGCTTCTGTTCCTTGCGCTGCATCTAAAGACCAGCGCCCGTCCATGTCTGTCATGGCAGATTCTTGCCCGGCAGTGATTACTGCACCAGGTAAGGGGGAGTTATCTGCCGCATCAAGCACAACACCTTTGTACTGAGCAGTCATCGTGAAGGATGAGAGCACAAGAACAAATGTTGCTGCAAGCGACAAAATGTGTTTGTTGTTAATCATAATCGACCGAGTGTTATTTTAAAGTGTTCGATGTACACTCAAAAGTCTTGAACATATATTAGGTATACAATGTTCATCACCGGACAAAAACCGGACAGAATGCAATCATTTTGGCTCTATATCACTAAAATCAACACTTAACAACACTGGACAGCGTCTTGAAGGCTATGATTTATATGGTAAAATCGTCCAAATCGCGACGGTCTTTCTTTGTAGGTCTACCTAACCCCTTTTTACGAGTGACATTTCTTGCTAAACGTAAAAATTCTTGTTTTTCAAGCTCGTCTTGAGGAGTCACATCCTTAATAAGGTCTGGAACCAACTTTGCACTCACTCGACTTTTAGGAAGAGACAACACTTCGAAGACCTGATCAAAACCATGACGCTTAATAGTAACCGTATCGCCTATTTTAATCTCGCGGGAAGCCTTAACTGGCAATTCATCCATCAAAACACGCCCTGAGCGGACATTCTCGCCAGAGAGACTGCGGGTTTTGAACAATCGGACACACCAAAGAAATTTGTCAATTCTCATAAGAGCAAATTTGAAACATTTCGGGTATTTTAAGGCCTGAATAAAACCTAAATATGAAATCTAACGCAATCTTGGCTGCTTTGTTGGGCGCAGCAACACTACTATCCTGTAATAACAGTACTTCAGACACTACAGTCGAAGATACTTCTGAAACTATGGCAACTTATAAAAAGGGCTATCAACTCTATACCATTCGTGAAGAAATGTCGAGCGATTCGGCTATTGATGCTGCACTGAAGGCCACTCGTGATATGGGATATGTCCAAGTTGAATCTTTCGGCTACATGCAAGGGACCTTCTTCGGTCAAAGCCCAGAGCAATTCAAAAAGACCATCGACAGTGCATCCTTGAGCTCTCCGAGCGGTCATTATTTACCCATGCAACTTGCAATGAATGAAGTGGGTCCGTTAGACACTACTACTATCCCTGATATCATTAGCGCCGCAGAAGCACTGGGTCAAAAATGGGTTATTATTCCATGGATGAGCGATGCCTGGCGCAATGCAGAAGGATACGAACACCTTGCAAATTATTTAAAGGCTTTGAGCGCAGCATGTAAGGAGCGCGGTATGGTCGCTGCTTGGCACAACCACGATTTCGAATTCCAAGCGCTTGAAGACGGCACCATCCCTTACGATTACCTCATCGAGAACCTAAAAGGAGAAGGTGTGGTCTTTGAAATGGATGTGCACTGGGTAGCCTTTGCTGGCGAGGACCCGGTACAATGGTTTGAGAAATACCCGGGCATGTTCCCACTTTGGCATGTAAAAGATTTTGCCGCTGACACCTTAACTCAGGTTCCTGTAGGGCAAGGTGTGATCGATTGGGAACGTATTTTTGCCAACGCTGAACTAAGCGGCATGGAGCACTATTATATAGAACAAGATGTATGTAGTGCGGACCGTGCTTTAGACTGTTTGAAAGAGAGCATTGATTGGGCAGCGGGACAAGCCTACATGGAATAAGCAAACAATTATACCCAAATACAACCTAGATGTACGGAGACTTAAAAGACCACTTGCAAAATGAATTGGCCGAAATAGAAAAAGCAGGCCTATTCAAAAAAGAGCGCATCATTACTACCCCTCAAGATGCAGTAATTAAAACGACTGAAGGCGAGGAAGTATTGAATTTCTGTGCCAACAATTACCTTGGGCTTAGCTCCCACCCTCGCGTGTTGGAAGCTGCGCACAAAACCTTGGATACACATGGGTTTGGGATGAGCTCCGTGCGTTTCATATGTGGTACTCAGGACATTCACAAAGAGCTGGAAGCTAAGATTGCGGAATTCCTTCATACTGAGGACACCATTCTATATGCTGCTGCTTTTGATGCAAACGGCGGTGTGTTTGAACCGCTCCTTACTGCTGAAGACGCTATTATTTCAGACAGCTTAAACCACGCCTCAATTATCGATGGGGTTCGTTTGTGTAAGGCTGCGCGTTACCGCTATGCCAACAACGATATGGCTGATCTTGAGAAACAACTTCAGGCTGCTGAGGGTGCCCGATTCAAAATCATCGTTACCGACGGTGTCTTCTCTATGGACGGCTACGTAGCACAGTTGGACAAGATTTGTGACCTCGCGGATAAGTATAATGCTTTGGTGATGGTGGACGAATGTCATGCCACTGGTTTTATTGGCAAGACTGGTCGCGGAACCGTTGAGCTTAAAAACGTTCTGGGTCGCGTGGACATCATCACTGGAACGCTCGGCAAGGCTTTAGGCGGTGCGATGGGCGGCTTCACCACTGGACGCAAGGAGATCATTGAGATGCTCCGTCAAAAATCGAGACCGTATTTGTTCTCCAACTCTTTAGCCCCTACAATCGTGGGTGCATCTATTGAAGTCTTTAACCTGTTGAGCGAAAGCACAGCGCTCCGTGATAAACTTGAGTGGAACATCAACTACTTCAAAGAAGGTGTGAAAGCTGCAGGGTTCGATTACAAAGACGGAGATAGCGCCATTGTACCTATTATGTTGTACGATGCAGCGCTTAGCCAAAAGTTTGCGGACCGATTGCTCGAAGAGGGCATCTATGTCATCGGCTTCTTCTACCCTGTGGTACCCAAAGAGCAAGCACGCATTCGAGTACAACTGAGTGCAGGACACGATAAAGCGCATTTAGATCGCGCCATCGCTGCCTTCACGAAGGTTGGAAAAGAGCTCGGTGTACTAGAAAACTAATTTTAACAACATTTTTGGCGCCTCGCAGTGTAAAGGGATAAACACTCTAAGCTGTGAGGCGTTACTTTTACAGCCTCATTAAAGAGCTCATACCAGCATGCTGATCCAAATCGCACAATTCCTTCTGGGACTTTCTATACTTATCGTCATTCACGAATTCGGTCACTTTTTACCTGCGAAATACTTTGGTATTAAAGTGTCGAAATTCTACCTGTTCTTCGACTACAAGTTCTCTTTGATTAAAAAGCAGATTGGTGAGACAGAATGGGGAATTGGTTGGATTCCATTGGGCGGTTATGTGAAGATTGAAGGGATGGTGGACGAAAGCATGGACACTGAAAACCTCAGCGAAGAGCCTGAAGAATGGGAATTCCGTGCTAAACCGGCTTGGCAGCGCATTATTGTTCTGACAGGTGGTGTCTTTATGAACTTCCTTACGGCGTACTTCATCTACGTTTTCTTATTGATGGGTTATGGCAAAGACTACTTGCCAAACGATTCGCTTGTCAATGGGATTTGGACCAATGAAATAGGCCTTGAGATGGGTCTTGAAAATGGGGATAAGATTCTAAGAATTGGTGATTATACCCCAGAGAGCTACAGCGAAACTGCGCTGGAAATCTTGTTGAGCCAAGGAGAAGATTTGGT
>JAAZVU010000123.1 GCA_018623275.1 Flavobacteriales bacterium | reverse complement strand
AGCATAATGGTATCTGTTCCAATCTGGCTACAAGTCCACACAGAATCGCTAATGCTTAAGGTGAGGCTACAGTTGTCGCTACTTGCGCTATCCACATCGGCAGGCGTAATGCGCGCTTTACCCAAAGAATCAATGGCCATAGTAATGTCCATCGCATAAACGGTTGGTGCTACACCATCGCTATCATTCACAGCAATGGAAGCAGTGCCCTCACAACCTATTGGATCAAGCATAGTCACGGTATACGTTCCGCTTTCAACTCCGGATAAATCCTTTGTGCTCGCTCCGTTGTTCCATTGGTAGGTGATGGGTGTTTGGCCGTCTGTCAAGGTCAGAGTCACGGCGCCGTCGGCAGTACCCGGACAGCTTGCCGGGGTACTCGTTAGCGTAGCCGTTGGCAATGCATTTACATTCGCAGCTACCTTTGGTGCTGTCCAACGACATCCTGCTGCCGAAGTGATTTGTACATCGTAATAGGCAGTGTCTGTAAGCGCAGACGTGCTATAGGTCGTTGCTGTTGCACCTGCAATGTTGCTCCAGCTATTTGATGCAAAGTTGCGCCACTGGTAGGTTACAGCTGCTCCTGTTGCCACTACACCGAAGGTGGTGTTATTACCGGTACATATATTCTTGTCGGTAGGTGCGTAGTTGATCGTAAAGTCGATAGGATCGCTCAGTATGATGTTGTTTCCAGCAGCAGAACTACATCCAAATCTGTCTATAAGGATGATGTTTGAATAATGACCTTCACCTAAGTTATTGATTGTTGCAACGCCGCTTGCAACTGTGGCAGAAGTTGTACCGCCGTCATAGTTGACCGTATAGCTGCCGTCGGCAACATTCGCGATAGAAAAAGTGATGCTCCCGTCGTTCAATCCACAGGCGGAAGGGTTGGCGCCAGCGAAGTTACTTACGGTTAAAGCGCCTCCCTGAGTGCCGCTTACGGAGATTGTTTTACCGCTATGTCCTGCAGTAGCTACGGAGATGTCGGCAGGATTTGCAAGCGGGTTTACCCCGTTCATTCGAACGTAAATGGTGGTGTCTATGCTGCCTGTAGAATCGGCCATTAATGAGAGTGAAGCCGCCCAACCTGCAGTGTCTGTGTTGCTCACCTCATATCCTGTAGGTGCAGTGATCGTGAGCGCTGCCGTTAAATTCCGCCCCTCTACTAAGAAATTTTGCGCTGCTGAAACCGTTCCGTCACACGTGAAGAATGGTGCTAAACTAGCGTAAGAAGTGAGGGAAGGGAAGGTGGTTGTCGAAGGAGTGGTTGGGAACCAGCTTGTTGGGTTGGTTCCTGAAATGAGGTGTATTTTATTTCCCGCGCTTGCGCTACCAATGGAAAAGAAAACTTGGCTCGTGCTCGCAAAGCCTACAGTAACTCTTGAGCGGCCGTCGGTTCCGGTAGTGTTTGATGTCGCTGCATTATTCGTGAAAAGTCCATTGCCTGAACCGCTAGTTGTGTAGCTCAGAAACGTTGTAGATCCAAGAGTGTATTCGCTGATCCCGTCGGCTTCGAAGTATACTCCCGAAGGACCTACGCCATCGAGGTCCCATGCACTCAAATAGAAATCTCCAAGGGTTACTCGTACAGGCGCACCTGCTGTGCCGTCTTCGATGAAGGTGATGCTGTAGTCAATATTTCCAGCTGCGGTCCAAAGCACTTGAGGTGAAAAATGTGCCGGTGTATTGCTATTGGTAGCTGAGGTATTGTCAAAGTCACTGATCAGTGCATTGTTCAAGGCTTCGATGCGAACGATGGCGTCGTACGAAGTACTTCCAATGGTCACTACATCGTCGTAGATACAGGTGCCCCCAGCAGTGAGAGAAGGGTTTGCAGTAAGTGGGGAGCTAAAGTCGAGGCTCTGGCCGGATAGGGAAACTGTCTGTGCAGTAAGCCCTATACCAAGGAACATTGTAGCCAAGGAATAGAGGAACCTTTGTCTCATAAATTCTCGCTTAAAGGCGTGTTTGTTTCGGGTCGTCTTTAAGTTACTAATTTACGTCCAACAAATGGGCTATTAAAGCTCACTAAACCAAGTTGTTAACCAAAAAAAATGCCTTGACAAGAGGTTGAAATCCGCTAATGTCAATGTAGACACGAGTGGATAAAGGCTCGCCTATTTTTCTTGGAGAGAATTGGTCAATTAGATTCAAAACGTGACTTTTGTCACGAAATTGACTGCAATCATGGAAACAAAAGTGGATGCTAAAGAACGCATCAAGGAACTGAACGAAATTTTTAGACCGCTCCAGCCGGAACAACGCATTACGGAGTTATACCGCCACTTTACCAAAGAAGAGGTGATGTTGACCAGTTCATTTGCGGCGACTTCAGCTTACTTGTTGCATTTGTTTTCTGTGTACCAACCGGAGCAAGAAGTGTTGTTCATTGATACCGGATATCACTTCGAGGAAACACTTATTTACAAGGAATACCTGACCAAGGTTTATGGCTTGAATACACGAGAAGTACGCGCTGAAGACTGGAAGCATGAATTCACGACTACGGATCAGACTTGGACCAAGGACCCGGATTACTGTTGTACCATTAATAAGGTAGAGCCGCTGGAGAAGTTGAAAGAGGAACACGAGATTTGGGTCAGCGGCTTGATGAGTTGGCAAAGTGACCGTCGTGCGACCTTGGATATTTTTGAGGAGCGCGGAGGAGTGATCAAATTCTATCCTTTGTTAGATGTTACTCGCGAGCAGCGTGAAGCCTACATCAAAGACCATTTACTGCCGTTTCACCCATTGCAATCGAAAGGCTATTTCAGCATTGGTTGTAAACATTGTACTCAGCCTGGAAAGGGGAGAGAAGGCCGCTGGAACAACAGCCCGAAGACCGAGTGTGGGTTGCATCTTTAATCTACAAGCATCTCTTGTATCACGCTTTTGACTTTTTTCTTTTTTGCGCTTGAGATACTATTGAACACTCGAACGATACGAGATTTATCAATGGTGCGAATTTGATCTAATGCGATGAACCCGCTCTTTTCTTGAAAAGTAATCGGAACGCGAGTAGGATATAGCTTTTTCGTGGTGGTCATTGGTGCTACAACGACGGTATTCAGTGTAGTATTCATTTGATTTGGGCTTAGAATTAAACACGGTCGTGTTTTTTGAATTTCAGAGCCAATGGTCGGACCCAGTCGGACCAGAACAATGGTGTATTGATTTAGCTCCATTCTTCAAAGTTTTCATCTTCAAATACATCCGGAATTAGTAGTCCTTCGTCATCGTGGCCTGCGGCTTTGAAGGCCTCTTCCCAGCCAGAACGAGGTTCTGCAATAGGTTTTATTACTATCTGGCCGTCTTCTAGGATGACATCAACGTTGTCTTTAATTCCGTAGCGCTCTAAAATTTCTTTGGATAATCGCAGCCCCCTACTATTGCCAATTTTTATCACCGGTGTTTTCATTTCCATAAGTTATGTAATTACAAAGTTATTACAAAAAGTACTATTGCTCTTTCTAAGTTCTTGTCATTAGTTACTTAAACCAAGAATTGTGGATAACCTAGAGAAATGAAAAAACCCGCACCATTCAAAAATGGTGCGGGCATTCCAGTGTAAGCGAGTGAGAATAACTTGGCAGGACAAACAGGCAATAAACAACCTGCCAATTCGGTTCACTCTACCGATTAAATATTCGAGTAGAACACCTTCGTGTTTTCATCCGCAGGTGCACATGGATCGTACTTTGTAGGTACAGGCTCGTAGTTCACTACACCGTCTGTGGCGGCTTCTTCAGAGGTGAAGTAGCCCAGGATTGTGAGCTCTTTCAAGGTTCTAAAGAAGTGGTCGCCTTCAGTTTGAGCGGCTTCATCGTATGTGGTTAAAAACGCTTCGCGCTCCATCTGAGTGGCTTCTTCGAACGGACGGCCGATAGCACTTTTTGCCTCAACAGCAATCTCCTTGATACCGGCATTGAGCTTTTCCTGCATATCAGGGTAGTAGCAATCACGGATCATCACGTCGATGAACGCTCCAATCTTTGCATCGCGGGCGCCGGCGGTTGCCGTGCGGGGGATGATGGTCTCTGCAATAGCATCGAGCATCGCAAGACGCAAGGGGCCAGCAGTGGTAGTATCAGGATCAAACGAGCAGCTCTCCAACAACACGGTTGGGGCTACTAGGGTACCTCCGATGGCCATGGCCATGCGTTGTACCATTTGTCTACGGGTCAATTTTTGTTGTTCCATAGCTCAGTAGATTAAAGGTTTCCTTTTTTCAATTCCTTCACTGCGAAATCTGCCGAGCGGGCAGTCATCGCCATGTAGGTCAATGATGGGTTCACACAAGAGGCCGAAGCCATCGCTGCACCGTCGGTCACGAAGACGTTAGGCGCATCCCAAACTTGGTTCCATTTGTTTAAGACAGAGTTCGAAGGATCCGTACCCATTCGAGCAGTACCCATCTCGTGGATACCCATACCTAGGGCGTAATCGCTTTCGTAACCGTACACGTCCTTGAAGCCTGCAGCCTCGAGCATATCCACAGCATCCTGCTTCATGTCCTTGCGCATCTTTGCTTCATTTTCCTTGAGTTCAGCATCGAACGATAGGACAGGGAGTCCCCATTTGTCCGTTTTACTGCGGTCAAGTTCAATTTTGTTGTCGTGGTATGGAAGGACTTCTCCGAAGGCAGTCATACCGATTTTCCACGGACCTGGTTTGCTCATAGCGTCTTTGAAATCGGCACCTAAGCCCATCTCACGAACACCACGGCGCCAGTCGCCGCGTGAAGCAGATCCTTGGTATCCGAAGCCGCGCAAGTAATCGCGCTTATCGCCATACCAGTT
>JAAZVU010000122.1 GCA_018623275.1 Flavobacteriales bacterium | reverse complement strand
TTCCACGTAGCAGAGCAGTTTACAGGTCTTCAAGGGGTATTGGTAGATATCAAGGATACTATCAAAGGCTTCAACATGATCTTGGACGGTGAGCTAGATCAGTACCCAGAGGCTGCCTTCAACTTGAAAGGTACCATCGAAGAGGTGATCGAAGCTGGTGAGAAAATGTTGGCTGAGGCTTAATCCAACTAGATTATGTACTTAGAAGTCATCACACCTGAAGCAGTATTGTTCAAAGGCGAGGTAAGCTCAGTAGTGCTTCCTGGTCGCGACGGTCTCTTCCAGATCTTAAAAGATCACGCACCAATCATCTCAGCTTTGGGACCTGGTACGGTGAAGATTCGTGTTGCTGACGATACGCAAACGCTAGATACATTGAGCTCTCAGGTTATTCTTGATACTTCTGACGACAAGCTTTGCACCGTAGAGGTGAAGGGCGGCGTCCTAGAGTGCAAGAACAACAAGATCTCAGTACTCGCTAGTTAATTAGGTAGCGAAATAAATTTTGTAAAAACCCGCGGCCCCAGGCCGCGGGTTTTTTTGTGCTTTTCATTCTGTGCTTTATGTATGCTTACTCCTGCAGCTCGTTATATATTCGCAGACCAACACACAATGAAATGAAAAAGACTATGCTCCTGTGTGCCGTGCTTTTAACGGCATCATTAAGCGCACAAGAATTTGGACAGCGCAAGGGTTTCCGGGGAATCGTTGCCAAAAAGGACAAACCTACCTTGCTCAATGAGGTGGAGGTAAGTACTTCTGCAGCAGGGGACACCTATGCGACAGCGGCTCGTACGGTGACTGTATTGACTGCAAAGGAAATTCAGAAGTTGCCGGTGAACACGATCAATGAGGTGTTGGAGTATGTTGCTGGATTGGATGTGCGTCAGCGTGGACCGCTGGATGTGCAGTCTGATATTGGTGTTCGTGGAGGAACCTTTGATCAAGCCTTGGTCTTGGTGAATGGTATTCGTATGAATAACATGCAGACCGGCCACCATAATATGAATTTACCTATTCCTATTGCCATGATCGAGCGCATCGAGATTCTTCACGGAGGCGCTTCTCGAGTGCACGGCGTGGGTGCGATGACCGGTGTCATTAACATCATTTTGAAGAAGGCACAAACGAAATTAAATGGAGGGTACCGTATGGCTGCAGGTTCTTATGGTATGCAACACCACGGATTCAATGCTGGGCTCAAAGTCGGTAAATGGGGTGCTCAGATAGGGCTACAGCGAGACCAGAGTAGCGGTTATGTGAGTAATACAGATTTTGAATCGGACCGATTCATGCTCGCCCTTGAAAGGGATGTAAACCTCTTTGGCTTCCAAGGCGGTTTGAGCCTGCTTTATGCAGAGAATCAAAAGGCTTTCGGTGCGGCAGATTATTATACAACGACATTCCCGGACCAATTCGAAGCGACTACTACGACCTTGTTTGGAACGTCGTTGAAGCTGGCGAAAAACAAGTTGAGCTATGCGCTAGATTTGAATTACGTTGGCGGTACGGATCGATTTGAATTGTACCGTGAAACGCCAGGACAGGGGGGCTTTGATGCTTCTTCCGTTGCCTACCAGTTTGATTTGAATACCACAAGGTTCTACCGCCCAGCGACACAAGACACAGCGCCAGCTTGGTACACTGGACACAACCATCACAGAACGGGCGGCTATACTATCAATGAGCGCGCGACCTATGAATGGAATCCGCTCCATACCACCACAGCAGGCATTAACCTCCGTTACGACAACATTCGTTCAAATGCATTGGGCAATGTCGGAGTTGTTGATCAAACACCGATTCCAGGCTGGCCGGGCTCATACACGCGTTATCAAGACCAACTAAATATCAGCTATTTCTTGGAGCACCGCTATACCTCAGGACCGATGCGCGTTACTGCAGGTATTATGTTGAATCAACGCCAATTGGGTGAGGAAAACTTCGTCAGTGCATGGAGCCCAGGGGTTGACGTGGCGTACAAATTAGGCAAGGTCACTACTGCATATGCTTCAGCAGACCAAAGTGTACGCTATCCAACTTACACGGATCTGTATTATGCCCGTGGCAATGCTTTTGGTTCCATCGATCTGCAGCACGAGAGTGCTTTGAACCTTGAGGCCGGAATACGTCGCGGAGTCGACAAAAACATTCGCTACAATGCGGCACTGTTCCACCGCCGTTCTGCCAACCTCATTGATTGGGTGACTTACCCGGGTAACGACACAGCCTATGCGCAGAACATTACCGCCTTGAATCTAACGGGTCTAGAGGCCAACTTCGGCTATTATGCCTCTAAGCGCAAAGACTTTGTGCGCAGCGTAGTAGGTTCGGTTCTGTTTATGAATGGTTCGTCGCCTGAGGTGGATTACAGCTCTTTATATGCGCTTGACTATCTGGCGGCCAAAGCGAACATTACGGTCAATAACAGATTAGGTAAAGGTTTGTACCTGAAGTGGGCGTTGACTGCTCAAGATAGAGTGGGTACTTATAGAGATGCGAGCACTGGTGATGAGGTGGCGTATGCGCCGTTTGTCATTGCTGATGCAAAGTTGTACTGGGCACCGATTGCGGGAATCACGCGTCGCCAAATCCCGTTCCAAGCCTTTGTCAACATCAATAACGCCTTCGGCACTCAATACTACGATCGGGGCAATGTGGCTCAACCTGGACGCTGGATCAGTACCGGTTTCGAATTGCGATTTAGATAAGTCGAAAATTTTTCGAGCACAAAAAAAGCGCCCCTGCAGGGGCGCTTTTTTATTTCAACTTCTCGTTGTTGTGATGTCTGTCGTGATCACGTTCGCGTTTGACGTTCATTTTCTTATCGAAGGCAGCTTGTAAATCTGTGCCGGTTTGGTTTGCCAAACAGAGCACTACAAAAAGCACATCGCTCAGTTCTTCGCCGAGGTCTTTCGCCTTGTCGCTTTCCTTTTCACTTTGTTCGCCATAACGGCGTGCAATGATGCGTGCTACTTCACCTACTTCTTCGGTAAGTTGTGCCATATTGGTCAATTCGTTGAAGTAACGAACGCCGTGGTTTGCAATCCACTCGTGAACTTCTTCCTGTAGTTTACCGAGCGGCAAATCTGAAGGAACATGGATAGGATCTAGTGCCATTATTCTTTGTTTTTGGAATCGATCCATATGGTAACAGGACCGTCATTTATCAGGTTAACTTTCATATCAGCACCAAACTTTCCACCTTTAACCGGCAGGTTACTTTCGTGCCATAATTGCTCCATAAAGTACTCGTACATGGGCTCTGCATGGGAAGGTCGAGCAGCTTTCATGTAGCTCGGGCGGTTTCCTTTTTTGGTCGAAGCGTGAAGGGTGAACTGTGAGACGACTAAGAATTGGCCACCGGCTTCCATCACGTTTCTATTCATCACTCCCTCGCTATCTGGGAACAACCGCATCCGTGCAATTTTTCCGCAAAGCCAATCTGCATCCTCTTCAGTATCGGCAGGCTCCACACCTAACAGAACCAGAAGCCCTTTTTCGATGGCGCCTATTTCTGTGCCATCTACTACAACACTAGCTTCGCTAACGCGCTGTAGTAAAGCCCTCATTTAGTTAAAGGCTGGGTTTGGGAAGAGGATGAGTTTATCGCCGTGCACACGCATCAATTCATCCATGTTCTCGTTTACTGCGCGGCCCATGCCAGTAAGACTATTAGCTTCTCCCAAAGCGGTAGTTAGGACTAGTGCAATTCTATTGGATTGCGTCATTTCCATCATAGTGATGTTTCTGCCTGCTTGTCCGTATTCATGTCGTCCTTCGTACATGGATGGAAATACATTTATGTTCTTCTTTGCTAAATCTTGAATAGTTCCTGATACGTCTCTCTCGTTCGCCATTAGGTAAACTTGTACGCCTGCATCTTGACACATTCGTAAAAAGTTTAGAGCATATTCGTTGTATCGGTATTTACTAAAGCCCTCTACTTCCTCTAAACGCAGACCGTCTTCTTTTGCAACGCTTTCGATGTATTGATTCAGCACATCTTGGTCGAACAATAAGAATGGAACATCGATAAAAACCGCAATGCCGTCCTTAGTACCCATTTTGCGCTGTAGCATCTCCGATGCGTAATTAAAGGTCTGTTTGTAGATGTAGTCAAATTCACTAGACTTTCTCCATTCAAGCGCCGGGTTCACTGGCGGTGGGGGTGGAGGAACGTCTGCTATAGCTTCCTTCTGTGTACCACAGGAGGCCAGGCCTAATGCGCTAATGGCTAGTAGTGCGATAATGTGTTTCTTCATCGTAATCGTTTAATTGGTTAAGATAACTCTCGTATCTAGTTGGTGCAATTTTATTCTCTTCAAGTGCTTCCTTCACCGCGCATTGCGGCTCATTGACGTGCAGACAATTGTGGAATCGGCATTCTTTACTGAGCGCAAATAGTTCAGGAAAGAAATGACTAATCTCTTCCTTCTCCATATTGACCATCCCAAACCCTTTGATGCCCGGCGTATCAATAATATCACCGCCAATGGTTAGTGGATGCATCTCCGCAAAAGTGGTGGTGTGCTGTCCCTTTCTGTGGCTATGGCTTACTTCACCGGTTCTCAGGTCCAATTCCGGCTCAATGGCATTCACTAAGGTGCTCTTTCCGACACCACTATGCCCGCTGAGTAAGGTGGTCTTTCCTTTCAGAATTTCTTTCAATTCCTCTAGTCCCCTTTCTTCAGTAGCAGAGGTTTTCAAGACTTTATAACCGATAGCGCTGTACACAGCTTCACGGTACTCGAGCTCCATCAATTCCTCTTCCCCATACACGTCAATCTTATTAAAGACGATTACTGTAGGAATGGAATACGCCTCAGCAGTGGCTAAGAACC
>JAAZVU010000121.1 GCA_018623275.1 Flavobacteriales bacterium | reverse complement strand
GGTAAAAAGAAATCAAGATGCATGGCATAAAAAGTCAAGCGATTTAGCAAACAAAATTGACCAGTTAGATACTGTGCAACTCAAAGAGCTTCAAACCTATAGAACAGAAGGTGCGCGCTGGGATGCCATAAATAAAAATCTACGAGAAATAGTGATCATCAGTTCTCTTATTGGATCATTGATAATCAATAATTACCTCGGCATGAGCTCTTCTTTTGGGTCGTTGATTGTAGTTGTTATTTTTCTAAGAGGGCTGCAGCAAATTTTCACAGCCTACATCATGGCGCAACAGCTCGCTGGGCTACAGAATTTCCTAGCAAAGATGTAACAGTTATCACGACGGTTTTAGTCTAAGTATTTGTACTTTTGAATAAATAATAACCGTTAAATCATGAGAAAAACCCTAGCCCTCTTGACTGCCGGCCTTTATTTGGCTAGTTGTCAGACAGATACGGTAGGGATTGATGATGTTGATATTATTGCGGAACCCGTAATAGCTTTACCTATAGGTGAAATCAACTTGACTCTAGACCACCTACTCGTACCGGACGATTCCCTAATCTACGACGACAATATGGACTATAAGCTAGTGGTAGCCGAAGATTCCGTATTCTCTATAGCTGTAGACGACCTAATTTCATTACCAGCACAAAGTCCTGCTTCTAGCTCCATTTCTATGGGGACTATCGGAGTGAACAATGTCACAATGACTACCGACATCAGTCTTGGGACTGTGGCAACAGATGCCGGCTTGACCACTATTAACTCCGCGAACGGCTCGAACGCTCCATTCCCTTCCATCAACGAGACAAACGTTGGCACTTACGGCGGAGGTGGTTTTGGAACCTTTACGAATGCTTCATTTTCGGATGGATCTATGACGTTGACCATGACTAATGATTGGCCAGCTTCTGTAACCATGGGGGTTGAACTTGTAAATAACACTAGTGGTGCTACCATCCTGACATTCGCCTTGAGCAATGCCTCGGCTAACGGCGGTACTGCAACTGATACAGAAAGCCTCATTGGCAAGACCTTGCCGAGTGACATTGGCTTTAAAATCACTTCATTGAGCTCTCCAGGTTCAGGGATGAGTTTTGTAGCCATAGATACGGCAGATGCATTAACACTTGATATTTCTACCGCAGACCTTGAAGTTTACAGCGCCATTACAGCATTGAGCACTCAAGATATCTCGAGCGATACGCAGTATGTTGATTTGGGCACTGGCGGTAGTGAAGAACTTCGTGAGCTCATGTTTAACACGGCAAGCTTCGATTATGAATTCACCTCTACCCTTGCGGAAGATTTGGAATTGGGAATTGGCTTTCCGGGTTCAGATAAGAACGGTAATGAAGTAGATACAACGATTACCATTGCTTCAGGACAAACGGTAACAGGTACTATCAACCTAGATAACACCATACTAGACCTTACCACGGATCCTTCACAAGACCACAGTAAACTTCCTATCGCGGTAAGTGCCACCCTGCTAGGTTCTGGAAATCAAGTAACCATAGACAGTTCAGATGCGCTAGATATGACCTTCGAAATGACCAACCTACAATTCGGTCACATCAAAGGTTTCTTTGGCACCCAAATGATTTCAATCGATAATGGTTCTGTACCACTTGCAGTCGAATTCCTTGAGAACTTCGAAGGTTCTATTGCTTTTGCGGAGCCTTCAATCTCAATGGACATTACCAATTCTATTGGTCTCCCAATTCAATTAGCCTTAGATTTTGACTCTTATTCAGACGGTACTGCATCATCGCTAAATGGTCCGGATTACGTTTTACCGTATCCAACGACTTTAGGTGATACAGAAACTGGTACATTGACTTACGACAATACTAACAGTCAGATTACGGACGTATTTACACTTCCAAAGGACAGTATTGTTTACGGTGGATCTGTAAATGTTAACCACGATACGACCACCTTTGGAACGGACAATTTCGTGACAAGCACGGGTGCAATCTCAGGCGATCTCTTGATGGAATTACCTTTCACTATTACAGCAACAGGTTTAGCCTTTGGTGATACGCTCGCTGATGATCTTGATTTGAGTGGTTCAGTTCCGGAAAACATGGAAGTAGAAAACATTAAGTTGTTCATGAGCAATACTACTACCCTACCTCTTGAGGCTACTGTTGCTTTGAAGTTCTATGACGAAAACTGGAATGAAGTACACATGGAATCGGTTGAATTGCTTGTAAGCGGTGTACCAAATGCAAATGGGATCGTTACTGCACCGAGCGTAAGTGATGTTGAAATAGACCTGAGTGGTACAGCTTTAGAAGCAGTACTAAATGCAAAGGCTGTTGTTGCTGAAGCATCAATGGACACCTACAATGGCGGCACGGATGCTGTTAAACTGAGAACAGATGCCACTATAGGGATCTCTCTTGGCGTGCAGCTTGAAGTAATTGCAGAACTCTAAATAATGACAAACATGAAAAAGTATATCACACTCTTATCACTTGTCATTACTACGAGTGTAATGGCACAAAACTTAACTACTTGGGGGCTTTCAGGAAATGCCGATAATTTGGTTCAAAATCCAGGTGCAGATCCAATGACCAGCTTCCAATTAAGATATTTAGGATTCCAGACAAACGCTGGATTAAACATGACTGCGGGTGAGCTGCTGAGTTCTCCTGATGTCCTAGCAAATATTGCTGGTTCAGGTCTCGCAACTACTGAGTTTTCCCTTGAGAGTAATTTTGTCATGCCTCATTTGGGTATCAAATTAGGCAAGAACTACATCTTTGCTGGCGCAAATGTTGATGCTACTTTCGGCGCTGTCGTAGATAATGATCTAGTTGGCTTTATTAAATACGGTATGGCCGATGCCAATGGCAACTTCGCCCCAAATTACACCGGTGACTTTTCAGACCTAGGTATCAATTTTCAAGTGAACCAAAGTACCTACTTCGGCTACCAACGTGCATTAATGGACAACAAACTGCGTATTGGCGCAACCTACACGATGCACAACTACATTACCAGCTTTAATGTTAACGCAACTAACTTTAACATTGTCTCCACTGGTGCGGCGGGAGCACCTAACTCATTGGCCGTAGATTATGATGTGGATATTGCCGGTGGATTCGATTTCAATGCTGTCGACAGTCTATCTTCTATGAGCGATGCAATAGCTGACATTGCAACTACCGAAATTGATGTTGCAAGTAGCTTGACTTCATCGATCGGCTTTGGCCTAACCTTCAAACCTATTGAACGTGTTGAACTTGCTTTCTCAATGAATGGTTTGACGGCTGAATCAGTCACTTTTAATAGTGTTACCTCAAAAGTTTGGTCTGGATCGTCGACGATTGATGGATTTGAGTACACCTCTCAAGCTGGAGATTCCCTCTCTGTGAAGGTAGGCGAAGCTGTAAACCAGTATACTGAGGATCTTACAAGTTCTATTGGAACTGAGTTAACAAATGGTAATTACCAGCAAACTTTAAACGTTGCACAAAACATAAATGCTGCTGCGAACTTCTATTTTACCAAGCGCAGCTATGTAGGTGCACACTACACCTCAAGAGCCAATTCTTTTAGAGATTTTGAATATGCCGGTTTCAACGGTCTATTGTGGCTAGGACGCAACCTCCAACTAAAAGGTGGATACTACCTTTCTTTGGATGATGTGAATTCAGACATAATCAATGCCGCAATACAGTTCCGTATTACACCACTACTTCAAGTGTATGTCGGTTCAAACTCTGTAGGTGATATCGCTACTATTGCTGATTCTTTCATTCAAGACCCAGAGAACATTCAGATAGGCGCTGCTACTAATGCAATTAACTTAAGCGCAGGTGTGAGCTTCACGCTGTTTGATAATCGTGTAAGCGACGACAAAAAAGCTCGTAAAGAAGCGAAAGCTGCTGAGAAAGCGCAAGACGCTACAGGTCTTACACCAGCACAACAGCAAAAAGTGGACGATGCTGCAGCAAACAGCAGCACGAAAAAGTAATTCAACTTTAACGGTTTAAAAAGCCCGGCCTCTCGGCCGGGCTTTTTTATGCCAAAAATTTTTCTACTCTCCCTTCGGGGCAATGATTTTCCTAAAGCTTAGCAATGGAGCATCCTCGGTGTACAGCACTTGATAGGAGTACCCGTACATCGCAGCATTTGTTTTTACGATATCTATTTGCTGCTCGATAAATTGTTTCAAGGACTTCGCTTCTTCTAGGCTAATCAACGTCTTCTTTCCCGTTTCAGAATCTACCACGTATGAGCCGGCGAAGTACTCTGGTGAAAGCTCTTTGTCTTTAGAGACGATCAACAACACTTTTATGAAGTGACCAGCATCAACTAATGCTCCCACTGCTTGGGACAAGGTCTCCATATCATCATGATAAGGATCAGTCAGGAGGATTACTTCACTTCGCGGTGGGATTTCAGACAATAATCGATGGATACCACTGCTTAAATCTCCGTTTCCCGCAGGTTGAGTATTTCGTTCAGCTACGAAGCTTAGAAGTTGCTCCATGGCATCTTCTGTGTTCTTTGCTTCAAAGAATCGCTCATCTCCTCCCCTTACATCAAGAAGACCAAGTGCATCTCTTTGCTTGGATAACAAGGCTGCCGAGAGTGCGATTTGTCGCACCGCGCAGTCCCACTTCTCTCCAGCGCTTCCATGCATGGAAGCGCTGGAGTCTAGTAAAAAATAAGCGCGCAGATTACTCTCTGCCTCATACTGTTTCGTGAGGTATTTATCTTGTCGTGCAAGCACGGTCCAATCAATGAACTTTGGGGAATCGCCAGGTACATAGGCGCGGTGCTGGGCAAAATCTAGGCTAAATCCGAAATCTGGACTCTTGTGTAATCCGGTCATGAAGCC
>JAAZVU010000120.1 GCA_018623275.1 Flavobacteriales bacterium | reverse complement strand
GATCTGAGAGTTTGGACCGCCTATAAAGGCCCCAAGATTTTGGACCAAAAAGAGAACATCTACTTTGGTGCTGATGTAGTTATTGCAACGCCACAAAGATTGAACGAGCTTTTGAATATTGAAGGGTTCAACAGTGCTGGACTGCTCACACTAGTGCTTGACAATGCGGATAAACTTCTAAAAGTTGGGGTGAACAGCTTTACTCAGCGTATTAGCGACAGTGTACCCAATAAACAAAGAATCTGTATTTCAGTGAAAAATGGAAAAGGTGTGCAAACCTATATGGACCGCTTCGCCTACCCTTTTACTTCAGCGCTTCTCTCGTAGATAGGAGAATTAAATTCTCGAGCATCTGGCCAAAACCCAATGTTTTTCATAGGATACTGCTCGTTCAAACGCGTTAAACTAGCATTCCACCAGGCGATAGCATCTTCACATAGCGCAGTACCGTCTGTGTTTGAAAGAGGCATTTGACGCACCTCGGTGTAAGCGTTTACATTTTTGAGCTTGCATAATTCCCAAAGATGCTTCCCAAAAGGAATTTTTGGAGGGAATCCCGCTACGGCATTGTCAAAGTGCAGAGACCATTGGTAAAGTTTAAAACCCTTATCCGCAGCCTCATAAAACATCCCAGGGCGTATAGGCAGCAATAACGGACCTTCCCAAGATGTACCCTCCGGAAATAACACAACAGTGTTTCCTTCCTTGACTGCATTTGAAATAGCCTCTTTTGTCTTCGAACGACTGTCTTTGCTTTCTCTCTTCACCCAAATAGTTCCTAAAGCACGTCCAGCCCAACCGATAAGTGGCCAAGAACGAACTTCTATTTTACCTACAATAGTGAAGAATTCTTCGGTAGGAATAAAAAGTACATCTAAATAAGAACGGTGATTCGCAATAATTAGACCTGGGCCAATTTCATTGAAATTCTCTCCATGAACTTTGATACCTACTACCCAAAGCAGAACGCCTTTAAATTTCATGTAGATTTTATGAGAGGTACGCCTCGATGCAAGAGGTCCAGTTAATACTAGGGCGCCTATACCACCTACTAACACAGCAAACACTCCAAGGACTCTAAAAAATGCGACGATGTTTCTCATAACTGCAAGATGTCGCGAATATAATGATAATCGAGAGCCTAAAATTCTCAAGAAGTGAAAACATACGCCTTTAAGTAAGTAAAATCCCCTCAGAGCTAGGTGCCATGTTTCGAATCTGAAACTAGAAGTTCCAGCGGTCCTGGAAAGTATCTTTTATATCAATACTCATTTTCCATCTAAACCCAGGTGAGGCATCCAGGGGTTGTATGAGGTAGTGAATACCGAAACGCGTAGGCGTATCCCACAACTTCACTTTCTTCTCAAGGCCAACATAAGACTCGAAGTGGTATACATTCTCTTCCGGTACACTTAAAAAGGTGCCCCCCACAGATGTCCCGAGCCCCAGTCTTTTTATTACCGGCAACTTACCTAATAAGAAGCCGTCGAAGTGATGAATATATGTTCCTGTAAGGTATACGCTGGGTGATGCAAAAGTCTGTGGAAGGGACTGGTAGGTGTACAAAGGATGCGTAAACAGGAAAAAATCTCCCCCTCTAAACCATTTGTATTCAATAAACCTTACCGTCGAAGGATCGTTTAGAAAGCCTCCGGAACTGAACCGGTAAAATGACTCACCCAACGGACCAAATCTCAACATATCATCTATTACGAATTCGTATTTCGAGAATCGAACGTCACTTCCAAATAAATCAGGAATCCCTTGCTTAAAAATCAAGCGGAAATCGGGCCATTTGCTGGAAAGAACAATCTTTTGACGCCCTTTCAAATAATAACGTTGGTATGGCCTAATCAAGATCTCAACTCCTAGTTGAGCCACCGTGTAGGTATCAAAAGGTGCTGGTTCATTTCGCGCTCCAAACAAATCGTTGGTCCATTGTGCAAATTGAAGCCCCTCAATGCTTGATCTTGTGCTGTACTCCAACCCCAAACGAGTATAGAAACCATTGAACCATTCATACCTGTGATATAATTCGGCCGTTTGTTTCCGAATAAAATTGGATCTCGCGAAAATCCCTGCTAAATCCACGCTTTGAGTAATGGGCTCGTAATCGTCACCGATTTTCATCGAAATAGAGCCATTGTGCATCGGAGCATATGTGTACTCTAGATCTAGTGTTCCTTTAAGATCATCGTTTAAAAAGCCATAGTTTGGCACCACAGATCCCTTGAGGCTTTTGTAGCTGGAGAATCGCTTAGAGCCCATGAAAGCAGGCGTCCATCTCGTCCCCCCTATCCCGACAAAATTCCACTGACCAATCAGTGGACTATAAAAAAAGAAGGTTCCTTTACTGCGTTTTCTGTAGCCAACTCCACTCACCAAAGGTTCGTACCAATGAAACTTGTTGTACTCAGCATCAGCACTGTCTAAATATTCGTCAGAATTTAAATAACGAATAATACTGTCTTGTTTCCTTGTCCAAGCGTCTATAGCCGCATCTTTTGGTCTATACTGTTGCCAATAATTTGGATCAGTATTTACCGATTCAGGTATGTAGGCTACCATCATAGACTTGCTCTTCTTAGGTTGAGCTGTCGAATTAACAGCTATGACCTCTTGGCTAAAGGTTCTCTCACCTTGTTTCCAGGTGAATTTCTTTACATAAAAACTCCCGCTCTCATTGAATTCTTGAGTAATTGTGGTTTCCTTGTAGTTGGCTTCGATGCTATGAACCCTAAAGTCAGGACCGCCAATAACCATTGTTCCAGTCCAACCTTGACCTGATTTCGGTACAAATGAAATCGTGTAAGTATGCCCGGATTCGTCTTCAGACTCTCCAAGTAATGTGAAATCGGTACGGTAAAATGTTCCCGAAGTTAGTATTCCAGGAATCGATCTTGCTTCAATGATTGCATTATCAACGCGCTCCAACGGCGTCCAAGAAGAGTTTTCAAAGCTGGAAAGGGGGTATTCATTAAAAGTACCCTTGTCTAAACCTTCATTTGGGTCGAAATCGTTACTCAAATCAAATTGAGCACTTACTTGAATGTTATCGCCGAAATCCGCTCTATTCTCCTTGTAATCTTTAAAAGCCTCTACCTCTTGATAAACCCTGGAACCATTGAAATACACGGAAGCTACCTGTTCAAACAGTATGACTTCCTTACCGAATTTCTCCAAGGAATAAATCTTCAGGTTATCCGGCTTTTTATCGCGGTATGATTTAAAAGAAGCCATGGCATCACGAACAACGGCAATTACTGGGTCCTCACTGTAAACCACAGTTACTGGGGCTAACATGGTCGCAGTGTCGTTCTGGGCAAGAGTTCTTACTCCTGTTATCAAAGAAAGAGTAATGAGTAGGAGCCTAAATCGTTGGTACATGTGACAAATGTAGAACGAAAAAACCCGCGCAGGCTTCGCCTGCGCGGGTTTAACACATAATTAGCTAGAAAATTAATCTAACAGTCGCTTCTTACCTGAAGCGTTCCACCCCATGGATACTCCAAAGCGGTATGAGCTACCGTCTTTCGGCGGAATGAAGTATGCGTTGATTGGGAAGTTCATTTCCCCACTTTTAATTGTTTTACCTACTGAGAAGACTAGGGCCGTTGATACTGCCAAATTTCCCCTACTATCCAACTGACCGTCCAAAGTACGTGTAAAATCTACCGTAGGACCGAAAGCAAACTCCCATCCTGAATTGTTATTTCTTAGACCGTTTAAAAGTGTCAAGTTTGGTACAAAGCGATTCGATTCAAGACCACTGATCATCGGAAGGAACTCTGCAAGGGCCTGCCAGTTACCTGTTGTGATGTATGCCTTTTCGAATTGGTAACCGAACTGAGACATCATTGGAATTTGCATATCATAACCTCCACTCTCATACGGTTTGGCCAAAATATTAGCATTATTACCTGTTACAAATCCAAATCCCATACGTGGACCCTCCGCGACAATTGTTCTGTCAAATGGGTTATTCAGGATGTTCTCGTAATCGTTAGCAATGGTTACTCTACGAACTAACTCAGGATCATTCTCCAAGCCCATCATATCATTGAGAGTAAGCTCTGCCATGAGCAAATCATTTTTCGGTACATCCACGTAATTTCTATTGGCACTATTCACAAAAGAGCCTTTATTTACATCAAATAGACGAACAGTAGTACTCACTTTCTCACCTAGAAGATTCATCGAACCAGTCAAGATGTAATCCACTTCTAGTTTGTCACCTAACTCCTTTAAACAAATACGTGAAAAACATCCCGTGAAATCTACCTCGTCACGCTGTGAAATGTATTCGATATCATAGTTGTCAATCACTTCATAACCACTCATGTTAATCATTTCTAATGTTAGTTTCTGAATGATCTGGTGGCGCTCTACTTCATTGTATCCGCGGGTATCAAAATCCAATACGGCTACAGAGGGTACATTTTGTGCAAAAAGCGTTGTCGCAATTGCTACTAGTAAGATTGATAATTTAGTTTTCATGACTAATTGTGTTTTAAAATTGATACTGCTAAGATGCAGTGCCCCACAATGGTCAAGAAGAATAAAAATCTCTTAAACGAATCGATTAAAGTGATTATTCCCGCTTAAAATCTATTGCTTGACTCTTTTTGTCTCAGAATTGAAACCCATTTGATTTTTCAAAGGCCCTGTATAGCCCCGCACGAGATACGCCAATGTATTGAGCGAGCGTACTTCTGTCCATACTCCTATACAAGTCTGGTCGGACATTTTTCACCCATTGAACACGATCCAGAGTATTGCGCATACGAAGCATTAACAATCGAGCACGTCGGTTCTTTTGAATCTCTGCTGTTCCACTTAAGTACAATAACTGAAGCATTGGTAGCTCGCTATTTATACGCT
>JAAZVU010000119.1 GCA_018623275.1 Flavobacteriales bacterium | reverse complement strand
GGGTATTCACTTATTAAAATTACCTAAAGAGAATCTTACAGTGAACTTTAGCTGATATTTTTGTTATCTATGAAAACCCCAACTCCATAAGACATGACTATTACCCAGTTCCGTTATATCGTCGCAGTAGACAACCATCGTCACTTTGCGCGCGCTGCTGAAGCATGCTTTGTCACGCAACCTACACTCAGCATGCAGATTCAAAAGCTCGAGGAAGAACTGGATATTCTCATTTTTGACCGTTCAAAGCAACCCATTGTTCCAACGCCTCTTGGCGAAAAAATATTAGAACAAGCGAGAAAGGTGTTGCAAGAAGCGGCAGTACTGGAGCATATGTCTAAGCAGATTAAGGGGACCTTTGAAGGAGAATTGAGGCTAGCAGTCATCCCAACCATTGCCCCAAGCCTCTTGCCAAGATTCTTAGTTGAGTTTAACAAAGCATACCCTAAAATCAAGCTGTTTGTCGAGGAAATGAAAACGGCAGATATGATTGAAGCGCTTCGAAAAGACCGTATGGATGTGGGTATTGCAGCAACTCCACTTGAAGAACGTGGCATAGTAGAAAAGCCCATTTATCATGAGCCATTTGTGGCTTTTGTTCCATCGTACCATAAAATGTCGAAGGACAAATTCTTACTCGCCTCTGAAATCAATCCGGAAGAAATGCTTCTTCTAAACGAGGGACACTGCTTTAGAAATAGTGTGCTATCCTTGTGCAACCATAAGAATTTGAACAGCGACGGTATCCATATGGAAAGTGGCCATTTTGATACACTGGTGAAATTGGCTGATAAAGGCATGGGAATGACCTTGCTGCCTTACCTCACAGGAATTGATTTAAACGATCGCTACAAAGGCTCCGTAAAACCAATTGCAGAACCGACACCAACACGTCAGGTAAGTCTCATTCATTCAAGAACGCAACTAAAGATTGAATGGATAGAAGCTTTGGAAGAGGTTATAGTTAAGAATCTTCCGAAGAAGGTGCTGGAAACCCCTGAGCACGTGGTTAGCCCATTGTAAGCAACAGCATTCCTAGGGCAACGAGGATAATTACGGATAGGATATTTAAAACGATCCCTCTAGCCATCATGTAGCTCACGGTTAATTTCCCCGTAGAAAACACAATGGCATTTGGCGGTGTAGCCATGGGCAACATAAATGCACAACTCGCTCCTAGTACCAGCGGTACACTTAAGATTTCCATTGACCACCCAAAGGTTTGAGACAGGCTAAGTACCAGTGGCATTAAGGCACTGACCAGGGCCATGTTGCTCAAGAGTTCCGTTGCGAACACCCCCAATAAGGCCATAATAATGACCCACAGCAGTACCGGTGTATTTTCGAAGGACTTCATCCCCACCTCTAAGGCTTCGAACCAATAACTCTGCTGCAAGGTCCCTGCTAATGCAAGACCGCCACCGAAGAGGATAAGAATGCCCCAAGGCAGCTTCGAGGTACTCTCCCAATCCAATACACTTTTCCCGCCTGCTGTGATACTGAAAAGCAGCACCGCAGCGATCAGCGATATTCCGGTATCTGACCAATGAATATGCTCGCTAAGTGCTCCTAAATAAGGCCGTAGAATCCACAACAGTGCAGTTGTAGCAAATATGATTGCAACGCGCCTTTGCACGGCAGTCATCACTCCTAACCTATTCCATTCTTCACGAAGATGGTCCTCTGTTTCCCGCTGTTCACTTTCTGTCAATTGCAATTTTTTCAAGCTTTTGGATAAAATGAAAAATGCTGAAAGTCCTAGTAGCGTTGTGGCGAATAATCCTACAGGTAACCATTCCACAAAGCCAATTTCACGATTCAAATGCTCGCTCAAAAAGCCCGCGAAAATCATATTGGGCGGTGTCCCAATAAGTGTGGCCATACCTCCAATGTTTGCAGCCCATGCAATACTCAACAACAATGGACGCTCAATTCTTGCGGAGGATGCCTTCGGCAATACAGAGAGCACGCTTGTGGCAATGGGTAACATCATAATAGATGTGGCTGTATTGCTGATCCACATGGACATGAATCCGGTACTCAGCATAAAACCGGCCAACAATCCTTTGCTACCTGTTCCCGTTCTACGCAAAATCCACAAGGCGATTCTATAGTGCAAATTGGTTTCCTCCAATGCACGAGCGATGATGAAGCCGCCAAAAAATAGATAGACCAAAGGATGGGCGTAATAGGCCGACATGCTTTTGGCCTCCATAAGTCCAAAAAGAGGAAACAAGAGCAGTGGCAGTAATGCCGTAATAGCGAGATTGACCGTTTCAGTAATCCACCAAAGCAGCATCCAAAAAGTAATTCCCAATAAAATGTAATGGCTTTCGAAACCTCCTACTAGCGCAGTAATTAATCCCAAAAGAGGACCACCAAGGCGAATTAAGACTGTACTTTTGTTGTTCATTTAGTGCGTATGAAATTGGTTTTTGCAACCCACAATGCGGGTAAGTTACGAGAGGTAAAGGAATTAATCGGACACAAATACGAAGTAATTGGTCTGAGTGAATTGGACGATCTGGAAGAAATCCCAGAAAACGAGCCCACCCTAGAAGGAAACGCACTAGTCAAAGCAAGGACCATTTGGAACAAATACGGCTTGGCTTGCTTCTCTGACGATACCGGATTGGAGATTGACGCTCTAAATGGAGCCCCTGGTGTGATTAGTGCACGCTATGCAGGCGAGAGTAAAGATCCCGAGCTCAACATGGCCAAGGTCTTGGAAGAATTAAGCGGTAAGGAGGATCGTTCTGCCCAGTTCCGCACGGCAGTAGCCCTAATTGTAGATGGTAAAGAGCACGTCTTTGAAGGAATCGTTCGCGGCAGCATTGCCAAAGAAAAAAGCGGTTCTCAAGGCTTCGGCTATGACCCTATTTTTATCCCTGAAGGCTACAGCATCAGCTTCGCCGAAATGGACAATGCCAAAAAGAACAGCATGAGCCATAGGGGTCGTGCCATTGCTAAGCTGGTTGACTTTCTAATCTAGTCCTCCTCGATCTCTTCTGGGTTAGAGAAGAAGCTAAAGTTCACGTGACCGTACCTGCGGTGCTCGGTAAATCCAGGTAAATGACTAAGGTCTGTTTGGTCACTGTGCTCAATAATGGCCTTTCCGCCTTCCGCAAGCATTTTATGGTCAATGATGCCTTTAGCTAAATCTTCATAATGCTCCCACTCGTACGGAGGATCAGCAAAAACAATGTCGTACTGAGTTGCATTGCGGCGCACCCACTGTAAGGCATCGGATTGCACCGTTTGGATATTGGCACCTATTTCTTCAGCGGTTTTAGCAATGAATCGGACACAATCTCTGTGCATATCAACGGCTACAATCTCCTCAGTGCCTCGAGAGGCGAATTCATACGAAATGTTGCCCGTACCAGAGAAAAGGTCCAAAACGCGCAAGTCCTCGAAGTAGAATCGGTTGTTTAAGATGTTAAACAGGCTTTCCTTACCAAAGTCCGTGGTGGGACGAGTAGGCAGGTTTTTTGGAGCCGTAATGCGCTTTCCGCGCCACTTTCCGCTAACTATTCTCATAATCTTAGTAGGGGGCCGTAAGAATGAATATCCACTTTACTCAGAGCGGTACTCACCTTCACGTATTTTTCTGTTTTTATCGTTGAAACCAATTTAAAATAGGGTTTCACAAACGCTCTTGCCTTTTGATGACCTAGGCCGCTGATCTCTATCTCTAAAGCCGCTCTGTCCCAACGTAATTGTTCGGTGATATTGCCCAAATGGTAGAGCAATTCTTCGTTCGAAGTGGTTGGAAGACTATTGATCATTTTCACCCCTGAGGAATCACATGCGATGTAGGTGGAAACCTTGGACTCTTTATTGACCCAAAGCTTAGGTTTGGCAACCTTTGGTAGTCGCTCAAGCTGTACCAACCAATTGTGCTGGATATTTTGAGCCACCTCAGGAGCAACAGAATACACTTGTAGACCAAGCTTTTCAGAAGCATCCACCCTATTGGCTTCAGCTCCTAAAAGTTCTTTCGTCCATGATATATCCTTGCTTGCCAAGGCTTCTGGAACTAAAGTGGAGTTCAGGAAATCCTGCGCCTCGATCACCTTTCCAGGAAGTTCGGAAAAAGATCCTTTAAGCGCTTCAAAAGGTTGCTCTCCGAGCTCAGCAGCCGGTACAAAGCCGATCATATACAATTGATTGCTCGTGGAGTTTTTCACCAAAAAAGAAAGTCCATCCTGCTGACGCAGGATGGACAATGTGCAATTTTCCGCTTTCGCCGATTCGAAAGCTGGATCAATATTATTCTGTCTTACAACGTGTGTTCTCGTAGTTACCACTAATCGTAGGTTCTGTTAGCGAGCCAATAGTCCAAGCGTTGTTTTCAACTTTACCAAAGGCTTGCGGGTATTCTGATGCAATATCAGCAAAAATTACTTTGTAAGGAGCGCTTACCTCGAAGGTCGCCACATCAACACCGTTCTTATTGATTTCAGAAGCATCCATTGCGAATGCTGAATCTGTTCCAGCGATGTTTCTCAAGGTAGCTGCCATGAAGCCTTCACCGAACAACTGAGTGCTCACTTTTTCCTGACCTAGTACACGGATGATTACTGAATCCTTATTCATGTCCTTCTGGTAAATCTTATCATAGTACATGAACGAAGTATCCTTACGCTCGATGATGCTGATAAAACCAGTATCTACGAAGCCGACTAGTTCGTCGATAGATGAACAGTACGAACCAAACTCGCTTTTGTACGCAAGCTGCGCTTCACGAATGTTCTCTAACTGCTCTGTAACCTCACACAATCTCGTATTTTCAATACGCTGAAAGTTGATAGGTTGCATAATACTTTGGTAGATTCGTACAGTCAAAAACACTGACGTTACGATTAGAACTGCTTTAATTCCGAGTTGTACCTTTGAATTCATTGTTATCGTTCAGGATTAATCGCTCCAAAACTACAATAATTTTTCATTGCTTACACCCCAAAGTACATACGCAGATCTAAAAGGATTTTT
>JAAZVU010000019.1 GCA_018623275.1 Flavobacteriales bacterium | reverse complement strand
TGTTGGCTTACCTAGGGATTTATAAACTTTGGGCCTTGGGCGCAGGGGTAGAGGCACGTCTGATTACCGAGAATCCGTTGTTCTTCATCTTATTGGCCTTAAATATCATTGGTGTCCAATTGTTTGGCGTGGGTTTCATCGCAGAACTATTGCTGCGCGAAAGCACGAAAAAGCACGATTATACCATCGATAAAAAAATTGGCCTCTAATGGCAAAAGTGAAGTACGCTTTAATCTCGCCAACGTTTAAGCGTCCGGATGAGGTTACTGAATTTCTAGCAAGCCTAGAGCAGCTCGAGTATCCCAAAGATCAATACCAAGTCATCCTAGGCGACGGTACTCCAGGAGATGAACTGCGTCCTTTACTTCAAGAGTATTTCGATACACTACCGCTTCAAATCTATTACGAAGAGTTTCTTCCTGTGAGCGATGCGCGCAATAGAGCTGCTGAGCTCGCTGAGGCTGAATATTTCATCTTCCTAGATTCAGATTGTATCATTCCAAGCGGGTATCTCAAAGGTATCGACGCCTTCCTTTCCGAGTACCCTGATACTACGCTCTTTGGCGGGCCGGATGCGGCTTCGGCCGATTTTACTGACCTTCAAAAGGCCATTAACTTTTCAATGACCTCATTTCTGACGACAGGTGGGATTAGAGGGGGCAAAGCTTCTGTTACCTCGTATCAACCGAGAGGATTTAACATGGGCATGTCGGCTGCACTTTTTAAGGAAGTTGGCGGTTATGACGAGGAGTTTGTCTGTGGTGAGGATGTAGAGCTAAGTCTTCGTTTGCAGAAGGCAGGGGCTATTAGCCGTTTCATTCCAGAGGCGCATGTGTATCACAAGCGCCGTGCGACATTGAAACAGTTCCGTCGTCAGGTTTTTCGATTTGGCGCAGCACGACCGTTATTGGCAAAAGCGCACCCTGGGAATTTGAAAATCACGCACTTGTTTCCTTTGGCGTTTACAGCATTCCGTTACGTATCCACGATTCTATTTCTACTGGTGTTTGCTTTAGATTCAAGTATGCTCGGGGTTCCATTCGCAGCTTATGTGAGTTATATGATTGCAGTCTTTTTAAGTGCTCTTAAAAAAGAAGGTTTAAGCGTGGCTTTACTCGCTGTGAAGACCACTAATACTATGAATGGGGGTTACGGAATGGGTTTTTTACGAAACTACATTGAAGTGTATATCAAAGGAAACTCACGGGGCATCAAGCTCTAGGGATTCCTTGAGTTCAAGCAGTAGTTTTTCTTCGTCCAATTCATTTAGTGAAATCAACACTGGATCTGCGCTCTTTCTACCAATCCACAGCACCTTTTCGAAGGGTTTATCAATCAATAGCAAATAATCGCCTTCAGGTCCGCGGTACTTGCCCTTAGCAACTGTTCCTGTTGAAATCCCGTGTCTTCTAGTCGAAATCTCAGGGAGGGATTCTGATATACCCAAGGAGTCTATATTTTCGAGGGGCAGGTCAATTCCGTACGGTCCAGAAATTCTTAAAATGTCACCCTCCAACACAACATCTGAGGGACGGTCAGACCAATAGAACATTCCAATAACGAAAACTAGGCTGCCAATGAGCACTGCGATGCCCACTTTAAATGAATTTTTTTGGGACTCTACCTTCATGCTCAGATCCTTGGTTTGATAGAAAAAATAGATGTAGGCAAGGATGGGAGTAATGCCCATATGCCAACCCAAGAGCTCTGCATTGGTCAGGTAGAACACCACACCAAGGACAGTGAATAGAATGCCGAATCGGATATGAAAGCCCTTAAATCGTTCTAGATACTCGGTTAAAGGAAATTGTTCCTGCTCTTCCTTGCTCATGGTATTGTACCCACTGAGTAAAGAGCTTGCGTTATTTTCAGTTATCATGAATCCCAGTCCGAAGAAGAGTAGGCCCATTCCTAAAATGACATAAAACATCGGTGTGACTTTGGTTATGACGAATACCTTAAAGATAGTCCACCTTTGATAAAAATATTGTTGACGTGAAGTTTAAAGCCGTATTCATTCTTGTCCTCATCTTTAGCGCTTCGTTGAAGGCCCAGCATGAGATAGATGATAAATTCTCGGACCCCCATCATTATAGGCACCCTCTGCGGGTAGCGGTTCTTTTGGGACACGGTATGTTACCGGAGGTTGGAGGAGAGGGTATCTACTTTGTGCCAACTTGGGGAATTGATCTGGATTATCATTTGAGCGATTTTTGGTCTATAGGCTGGCACAGTGATATCGAGTTGGAGAATTACGTCATTATAACAGATAATGGAAAGGAGCTCGAAATAGAGACCCCAATGATTTCTACACTTGATGTTTTCTACAGGTTGAATCATAATCTCACCGTCGGCATTGGTCCTGGTATTACACAGGAGAATACTGAAATCAAGACGTTGATTCGTTTTGGTTTAGAAGCTGAGGTGCCGTTGAATGACCGGTGGGAGTGGACGCCAACCTTTTATTTAGATCAGCGAATTGACGGACACAGTGTATGGACCTTTGCCGTTGGAGTAGCACACTATCTCTAGCGTTTCTCCCTTTTTCCTTCGAGTTCAATTAGTAGGTCACGCAATCTTGCAGCTTCGATAAAGTCGAGCGTTTTAGAAGCTTCTTCCATGTCCTTGCGCACCTTACGTATGCTGGCCTCTAGATCTTCTGGAGTGGTGTAATTCATAGCTTTCTCAGCCGCTTTGAGATTGACCTTACTCACTTCGTATTCTACATTGCGACCAACGGCACTGGATTTACTCAGAATTTCCTCGCGACTACGCTTGAGCGCTTGAGGTACAAGGCCGTTAGCCTTATTGAATTCATCCTGCTTTTTTCGCCGACGTTCAGTTTCATCTATAGTACGCTGCATACTGTCCGTTACCTTATCAGCGTAGAGAATGGCCAGTCCATTCACGTTACGAGCGGCGCGTCCAATAGTTTGGACCAGGCTTCGTTCACTGCGAAGGAACCCTTCTTTATCAGCATCCATGATGGCGACCAAACTTACCTCAGGGAAGTCTAGACCTTCACGCAGTAGGTTCACACCAATGAGTACATCGAAAACACCAAGGCGTAAATCGCGCATAATTTCAACGCGTTCCAACGTATCTACATCACTGTGAATGTAGCGACAGCGAATGTCGTATCGGGTAAAGTATTTGGTCAGCTCTTCAGCCATTCTTTTAGTCAGCGTAGTTACCAAAACGCGCTCGTCAAGTTCTACACGTTTGTGAATTTCCTCCATGAGGTCGTCGACTTGATTCTCGCTAGGTCGAACGCTGATGATTGGATCTAAAAGGCCTGTAGGACGAATGACCTGTTCTGCAAATACCCCTTGACTCAACTCTAATTCATACTCAGCAGGTGTAGCACTAACAAAAAGTGCTTGACCTCGGATATTTTCGAATTCTTCAAACTTCAGTGGTCGATTGTCTAGGGCTGCTGGCAGACGGAATCCGTATTCTACGAGATTTTCCTTTCTTGATCTATCGCCACCGTACATTGCTCGGACCTGAGGGATGGTAACGTGGCTCTCGTCAACTACAAGGAGAAAATCTTCTGGGAAGTAATCTAAAAGACAGAAAGGACGCACGCCTGGTTGACGGCCGTCCAGGTAACGACTGTAATTTTCAATTCCAGAACAATAGCCGAGCTCGCGGATCATTTCTAGATCGAAATTGGTTCGTTCTTCCAAACGCTTCGCTTCTAATGGTCGTGCAACATTTCTAAAATGGTCTACTTGTGACATCAAATCGTCTTGAATTTGATGAATAGCATTTTGAAGTTGGTCTTTCTCTGTGACGAATAGGTTAGCAGGAAATAGACGCATCTCATTCATATGCTCTATTCGCGATCCGCTAATAGGATCCATGTGTTCTATAGATTCAACCTCGTCACCCCAGAAACTGATGCGGAAATAGGTCTCTGCGTATGCGGGGAAGATATCTACGGTATCTCCCTTAACTCGGAACGAGCCTCGTTTAAATTCAGCTGTAGTTCTAGCGTAAAGTGCATTTACGAATTTATGCAACAAGGCTTGACGGCTAATCATCTCGCCGACCTTAAGGTTAACCACACTGGCGTTGAATGCTTCAGGGTTACCCATACCGTACAAACAAGACACGGAGGCAACTACGATAACATCGCGACGCCCTGAGAGTAGGGAAGAGGTTGTGCTCAAGCGGAGCTTCTCTATCTCGTCATTGATGCTAAGGTCTTTTTCAATATAGAGGCCTGAAGAAGGTACATAGGCCTCTGGCTGATAGTAATCGTAATAGCTGACAAAGTACTCAACTGCATTTTCCGGGAAGAACTCTTTCATCTCCCCGTAAAGCTGTGCAGCAAGCGTTTTATTGTGACACAATATCAAACTAGGACGTTGCGTGCGTTCAATGACATTGGCTACAGTAAAGGTTTTACCTGATCCGGTAACACCAAGCAAAACTTGATCGCGTTCACCGCTGTTTAAGCCTTCCACCAAATCGTTTATGGCCGTGGGTTGGTCACCCATGGGTTGGAATGGTGCCTTGAGCTTAAAATCCATACGATGTTATTTCAATAAGGAATTGAAAAGTTTGCGCAATACGGTGAGTTCTTCAACTCGTGCTTTTTGATTTTCAATGTTTTGCTGAGCAGCTTCTAAAAGCGGATTGCCCTTGGCATTTCCAAAGAATGCAATATTGTTTTCTAATTGGTGCAATTCCTTCTTGGCCTTATCAGTTTCTTCACGGATCCATGAACGCTGTGCCAATAACCCTTGCTGATCATCGGCTTCGACGAGTGCCCTAATCTTTGCCTCAAACAGAGTGCGCTCCAAAACAGATTTCTCTAGTCCAAGACCGCTTAATTTATCTTCTAACAGTGCATCAAACTGAGCGTCCAATTTGCGGTTAGGAGCTCCCATAGCGCCCCATTCTTCGCTTAAGGAAACGGCGTCTTCAATAGAAGCTACATTAACATCCTTAATTTCAGCGAGTTTAGCTTCCTTCGCTTTGTTGGCTGCGCTTACTTTCTTCTCGCGCGCCTTGCGTTCACCATTCATTCTATCGAAGAAGTGATTACAAGCACTACGGAACTCTTCCCAGAGCTTGTCGCCTTCCTTCTTAGGCACGTATCCTGTTCGCTTCCAGTCGGCTTGGGCCTTTTTTAGAGCACTTGCAGCAGGGCCAAAGTCGTCGCTATCTTTCCAGCTATTGGCCAATTCGATAAGGGCACGCTTCTTTTCTATGTTCTCGCGGTGCGCTTTTTTCTCTTCTTTGTAGAAAGCATTTTTCAAACGGTTAAATTCACGTTGAGCTAGCTTGTAGTCCTCCCAAACCGCGTCATTTTCCTCGCTTTTAACAAATCCAATTTTCTTGAACTCTTCTCTGAATTGGTTTAGAGCTTTACTTGCTTTTTGCCACCCACTGTGCTTGCTTGGTAACTCTTGAGTCAAACCTTTAATACCTTCAACAACCGCACGTTTGGCAGCAATTTTGGCATCGTTTTGGGCCTTCAAGATCTCATTGTATTGCTCGCGTTGCTCATGTACCTTGGCAGTTACCGCCTTAAAGCGATCCCAGATAATATCCTTCTGTTCTCTAGGGACTGGGCCAATTTTTTTCCAGCGGCTGTGCGCCTTTTGCAAAGTTCTAAACAGTTCAGAAGATGCGCCACTTTCTACCATGGCCTCGAGCTCTTCAATCATGGCAATTTTTTCCGCCAAGTTGTTTTGATACTCCTTGTCAATCAAATCATATGCTAATCGCAAGAAATTGAAGAAGTTGTCTACGTGGTGGTTAAAGTTCGCCCAAACGGTGCGTGCTTCAGCTTTTGGTACAAGACCAGTATTGTTCCACTGCTCACGCAATGCTTTAAAAGCATCATATTTCTCTTTGGCGCTTCCTTCCGAGGTTGGAAGTGCTTTAATTTTTTCAATAATCTCAAGCTTGGTACTCAAGTTGCTCGAAAGTTGTGCTTCAAGGTCGCTGTAGTGCTTTCTTAAAGCATCACGATAGCCGCCATAAACGGCACCTAATTCCTTACGAATTGGCTGGTCGTATCTGAAGTCGATGATGTTGCCGCCTTCCGCTAGGTATTTTTCCTTGGCTTCTGCTTGTTGCGCATTGAGTTCACGTAACATGCGAGAACGTCCGCTCTCTACAATACCTTTAATTCGGTGTGCAGGGAATTGTCCTATGTGGTCTTTAATTACCGATAAAGATTGAACCAAATCGAGGGCATCGAAATCTGGAATATTGAGCTTTTGCTCTTTGGGTTCCTCATGATCTTCCTCCGCTTCAACAGTACGAACTTGATCTTCCTGGTTCTGCTCTACTGCTTCTGTCGTTTCCTCAGTGGCCGATTCAACTTGCTCAGGAGTTTCCTGTTGTCCTTCTTTTGGGTCCAATTCTTCTTGGTTCATCATCTACAAATTTTTGTAGTAAGCGTCATGGAACAATTGCCATGATTTTCTCGCTTGCTCAGTTAACATTTTTTCTCCGCCTATGACCTTCGCACCTCGCTGAAGTGCCTCTGTCATTAATGGAGTAGGGTTGGGTTTATACACTAGGTCAAATATGGCGAATTCCTCGTTTAAAACAGCAAAAGGAAGGGGTAAAAGATTAGGTGTGATACCTTCTGTTCCAACAGGGGTACAGTTCACCCAAAACCTGCATTCTGCCACTTCTTGGCTGGATAAGTTGTCATAGGTAGTTGAGGCGGATGTCCTACTTACTACTATGGGGGTAAATCCTCTGTCTTCGAGTATATTAACTACTGCTTTGGAGGCACCTCCGCTGCCG
The DNA here is from genome assembly GCA_018623275.1 of Flavobacteriales bacterium. Classification (GTDB taxonomy): domain Bacteria; phylum Bacteroidota; class Bacteroidia; order Flavobacteriales; family Schleiferiaceae; genus UBA10364. The sequence continues at coordinate 10,537 of JAAZVU010000019.1, read as the reverse complement.
AAGACCAAAGTTTTACAGGGCGTAATGTTTAACTCATCAATACTCACAGCAATCCCATATACATCGGTATTGTAGCCTACGAGTTTTTGATTTTCAAAAACAACAGTATTTATTGCACCTAATTCTTTGGCTGAGGCATCCACCTCATCGAGTTCTTTCAGTACTGATTCTTTGAAGGGAATGGTAATGTTGAGACCTGTTAAGCCTTTGTCCACCATAAACGCCCTTAATCCTTCAGGAGGCAATCGGTCCATTTCGAACAACTCATAACACCCGCTCATGCCTGCACTTTTGATAAACCCGTGATGGATTTGTGGGCTTAAGCTGTGGGCAATGGGGAAACCAATAAGTCCTATTTTGATCATTTTAGTTTTTTACCAGCGAATTCTAATCCGAGAACAAGCGCTGCACCAAAAAGTGCGAAAATGAGTGCCATTGGCCAATCACTGCCCGGTGCAAGATTTTGAACGCTTAGAGCGACAATCTCCTCTTTCTCAGTGCCTGCGTGTTTAGTGAAAGTCTCAAGCACCTGTTTCCAAGGCCACAATTTGTTTAGAGAACCCAGCAAGAAACCACTGAGCAAGGCAATGGTAAAGTTGTAATAACGCTCAAAAATGAACTTCAAGCCTTTACTGAAGAGAAGCAGACCCGCAACGGCGCCAATACCGACATAGGCAATGGTCAGCAGTTCTCTGTTAGCCACTGCGGCGAGCACAGTAGAGTAGGCACCTAATAGCAGTAAAATAAAGCTACCGCTAATGCCCGGTAAAATCATGGCACAGATGGCCAAAGCACCACTAAGAACTAGGTACCACGGTGCGTCGGATCCAGCAGTAGCGCCCATTTCAGTAATAGTATAAGCAACCACAGTACCAATCAGGAAGGCAAGTAGGGCTTTAATATTCCACCTTTTAACTGTTCTTCCCATCATCCATACAGATGCAGCGACCAGACCAAAGAAAAAGCTCCAAGTAAGAATTGGGTAGTGCTCTAAAGTGTATGTGAGAACAGAGGCCAGCGTTAAAATGCTCGTAAATATTCCAGCGAAGAGAACGGCTAAAAAATTCCCGTTAATAGAAGTCCAAAGCTCGCGGAATTGGCCACGAAAAAGTAGTTTAAAAGTGTCTTTATTGATGGAGGAAATAGATCCGATTAACTCCTCGTATATACCCGTGATAAATGCGATGGTACCTCCGCTGACCCCAGGAACAACGTCTGCTGCGCCCATGGCCATACCCTTGAGAAATAACTGAATGTGTTTAAGCATCGTGTGCCGATTGAATTTCGGCTAAAATACCGGTAATCTCAGGTATTTTCCCAAAAGCTGGGAAGTATTGGTGGAATAGTTCAATTGAAGTAGGCTCTAATTCCAAGCACTCATTCATGATGACGCGTGCCTCCTCGTAAGAGGCGGTCGCAAAGAGATAGCCGGCAAGTATAAGACGCAACTGTGGGTTATCTTCAAATTGGCCAACACCTTGATATAGAATTTGAATGGCATCGTCCAATAAATCCAGTTCTACCAAAGCCTCTACGTAATCAATGACATCTTCAGCGCCGTAGTTCCCCGTGATCCATACCTTTTTATAGTCTGTAACAGCTTCCTGATGACGGCCTAGTTCACACAATACATTCGCTCTTTCTAGGTAAACATCTTCTAGATCAGGCTCTTGTTCGACGGCTGCATTGAACGCTCGCAAGGCCGCATTGAGTCCTCCCAATTCTTGCTCTATCATTCCTATGCGGAAGTAAATGTAGCCCGATGGAACCTCAGTACTGATACTCTGACGGTACGCATTCATTGCCTCGATCAGTCGATCGTTTCGTTCGTGAATACGCCCAATCTCAAAATGAGCGGCCTGGAAACTATCGTCCGCGGTAATGGCCCAGTCAAAATATTCCAGCGCCTCATTCTCCTTGTTCAGCCTTAGAGAAAATGCTGCTTTTTGGTACCAAAGCAGTGCATTATAGGGTTCGCGCTCAATGAATTTGTCGAATACCTCAATGGCCCTATCGTATTGATGCATAAAATCAAAACAAAGTGCCAATTGATAAATGGTGCCATCGTCTAAAACCTCGTCCAACTCACACAGTTTCAAGATGGCCTCGGCGGCATGCGCATAGGATCCTTGTGCTAAATGGGCATCGATGATTTGCTGTAAAATCTCCTCTTGATCCTCTGCACGTTTAAGAGCGCTGTCTAACAACTCTAACGCTTTTTCCGTTTTGCCCTGGTGCATAAAGAGGGTAGCGCGGGCAATCAAAAGTTCTACATGATGGTCGCTCAATCCCTCCATCTGCTGAAGCTTGGCTTGAGCTTTTGTGAAATCTTTAGTGGCTAAATCCAGTTGAATTTCCTTGATTTTGAAGACCAAAGAATGGGGGTGCAAAAGGATAGAGAATTTGATCGCTTGGGCCATTTGCTCAAAAGAACCCGTATCGTAATAGTAGTTTACGATAGTTTCTAAATCCTCCACATCATAGTAGGGCTGGCGATCATTTTCTATCGCGCGCTCGTAGGATTGAACTAAGCTATGTACCTCGCGGTCTTCAAATCTCATTATTGTGAAGTTAATGGCATTTCGCGTCCAATTCCCGGAAGGAAAAATTTATTCGTCGCACATATGAACACTGTTATTAACATAGGACAAAATCGGTGCCACTATGTTGTTGCCACCAAAAAGGCCTCCTATCTTCGCTGTAAAACCAAATTAACCATGACTTTAATCAAGAGCATTTCAGGAATTCGAGGAACAATCGGTGGTGGAGCAGGCGAAAACCTGACACCCATGGACGCCGTGAAGTTTGCAGCGGGCTATGGTGCTTGGCTCAAGAAACAGCACGGTGATTGTACTGTAGTTATAGGCCGCGATGCTAGGCCATCAGGACAGATGATCGAAAACTTAGTAGTCAGCACCTTGCAAGGGTTGGGTATTCATGTGATTAACACCGGGCTTAGCACTACCCCTACTGTTGAGATGCTCGTGCCGAGATATAAAGCTCAAGGAGGAATTATTCTCACTGCCTCTCACAACCCGAAGCAATGGAACGCACTCAAACTACTTAATGAAAAAGGGGAATTTGTCAGTGGTGACGATGGTGCTGAAATCTTGGCTTTGGCTGAAGGTGGAGAAATCGCTTTCGCTGAAGTAGACGATCTAGGTAAGGTAATGAAGGACCATGATGGAATGTCTTGGCACATCGATCAAATTCTCGCTCTAGATACTGTGGATGCGTCATTGGTTGCCTCGAAAAAATTCAATGTGGTTATTGATGCTGTGCACAGCTCTGGTTCCGTAGCCATTCCGATGCTCTTGGACAAAATGGGAGTTACTTATAACAATTTATATCCTGAGCCTACAGGCCAATTCCCCCACAATCCAGAGCCGCTAGAGAAACACCTTGTTGAAATCATAGAGGAGTGTGCTTCAGGCAATTACGACATGGGTATTGTGGTCGATCCTGATGTCGATCGCCTTGCTTTTGTAGACGAAAAAGGTAAAATGTTTGGCGAAGAGTACACACTGGTCTTGGTTGCAGATTACTTGCTTGAGAATACCAAGAGCAATGTTGTGAGCAATTTGAGCTCTTCTAAGGCGCTACGCGATTTAGCAGAAAGTAAAGGATCTACCTATTCGGCTTCGGCAGTAGGAGAGGTGAACGTAGTTAATGAGATGAAAGCCACGGGTAGTATTCTAGGTGGCGAAGGTAATGGAGGAATTATTCTCCCTGAGCTACACTATGGGCGTGATGCACTAGTAGGTATTGCTTTGGCATTGACTCATTTGGCGAAATCAGGCAAAACGCTGAGCGAATTAAAAGCTAGTTACCCGCAATATTTCATGGGTAAGCAGAAAATAGAATTGACCCCAGATCTAGATGTTGATTCCATTTTGAGGGCGATTGCAGCCAATTATCAAAACGAAGAGCTGAGCACAATTGATGGTGTTAAAATAACGTGGTCGGACCGTTGGGTGCACATGCGTAAATCGAATACTGAGCCAATCATTCGCATCTACACTGAGGCACCAAGCACGGATGAAGCTTTGGAGCTCGGTAAGAGATTTATCGACGAGCTTGGAGCTTTGGCTAAATAGCGCAACATTTCAGGTTTCGCCCTATCTTTGAGCAGAACACTTACATTCAAAGTACCATGGGCGTAATATTCTTAGACAATGCTGCTACTACTCCGCTTGAACCACGCGTGAAGGAGGAGATGATCCGTATGATGGAGAACTTTGGGAATCCGTCGTCCACACACGTCAGTGGCCGCGGTGCCAAGGTTGAGGTAGAGGTTGTCCGGAAGAGAATTGCCAAAATCATAGGAGCACAGCCTAGTGAGATATTCTTCACTTCTGGGGGTACAGAGGCAGACAATATGGCCATGTTCTGTAGTGTTCGCGACCTTGGGGTCAAGCGAATTATCACAACCACCATTGAACACCATGCTGTAGGTCATCCCGTAGAGTTCATGGCTGAACGCGGGGAGGTTGAAGCTGTGTATTTATCTGTGAATGAGCATGGAGACATCGATCTTGCGGAACTTGAATCACTGCTGAAAGAAGGCCCAAAGACTTTGGTTTCCTTGATGTTCGCAAACAATGAGATCGGGAACTTACATCCAGTCAACGAAATTGGTGCTCTTTGTCAGAAATACGATGCACTATTTCATTCAGATACTGTGCAAGCTATGGGGCATTTGCATATTAATGTAAGTGAGACTCCCTATGACTTTTTGACCTGTTCTGCTCATAAGATTCATGGACCCAAAGGCGTGGGGTTTGCCTTCGTGCGCTCTGGTCTTAAGATTAAGCCTTTAATCCAAGGTGGTGCTCAAGAGCGCAATATGCGTGCGGGTACCGAGAATACAATCGGTATATGTGCACTTGGAAAGGCCTTTGAGGTTGCGACTTCCGAGATGGCTGAAGACCAGAAAAAGGTAGAGGCACTGAAGCAGTATATCATTGACGAAATAAAATCGATTGTACCTGGAGTGAAATTCTTTGGTCGCAGTTCTGAATTGGATAAGAGTCTTTACACTGTCTTATCTATTGCATTCCCAAAGACTGAAAACGATATGCTGACTTTCACATTGGATATGAAAGGTATTAATGTAAGCGGTGGATCGGCATGTACTTCAGGCTCGAATCAAGGCTCACATGTCATTCGCGCATTAGGAGCTTGGACGGCCGATTATCAGCCTGTTCGCGTCTCATTTAGTAAATTCAACACTAGAGAATGTGCTGAAGGTTTCTTAAGTGCGGTACGCGAGATTTACGCAGTAAACCAGGAAGCTTAATTATCGGATGATGGTGATGGTTCCCATGCGAACTTCATCGCCTCCTGTAAACCTGTAGGTATATACGTCTTGAGGTACTTGTTTACCTTCGAAAGTGCCGTCCCAAAAGACTTTGAATGGGTCTTCACTGCGGAATACCTCATTGCCCCAGCTGTCGTAAATGATGAATGTTGGGTTCTCTAAACAGCTGTTTCCGAAAATTTTAAATTCTTCGTTGTCATTGTCGCCATTTGGCGTGAAGGCAGTAGGAATGAAGACACGTCCGTCAATTCTTACAATATCGGCCAAGAAGTCGAAGTCGTAATCCCTGTTACAAATGGTGTCGGTAATGGTTAAGGAGACATTTTCCAAGCCCGATTCTGGATACCTAAACGTAGGAATCATACCAGTATCTGCATTGCCGCTAAAATCCCATTCGAAAATCATAGTACTATCTACATTCGTGTAGACGACATCAACTCCTCCATAGCGACAACTGTCTGTAAAGACGCTGACCGTAGGAACATTAGCATCATTGTCAAATTCGATAATATGAACAGTCTGAGAGCTAATATCGCAGAAGGAATCACGTGCAGTGATGGTGGTGATAAACGTTCCTGTAGAAGGGTAGGAATGTTGCACGTTCTGGCTCGTGGTAACAATGCTGTTTCCATCGCCAAAGTTGAATTCATAGTAATCTGCATCACCAAGGCTTTCGATAAACTCAACTTCTCTGAAAAGATCACAACTTACATAATGGGGAGTCCAATCAGCCGTAGGGAAATTAGCAGTGTCGTGTTCAATGGTCACATAAGTAGTGTCGTAGCTGTCGCAAATGGTGTCTATGGCCACCAGCATCACCTCGTAGGTGCCAAGGTTAGGGAAGGTTACGATAGGTTCGCGTAGGTTAGAAGTATCGCCTTGATCGAAATCCCAGAAATATGCATTAGAATTTACACTGTTATTTGAGAGTCTTAAGGTCAGCTCGTAACAGCTCGTATCGATGAGGTAATCAAAATCTACCTCTGCAATAGCCTCTATACCCGTTTCAAAATCCAGTTTGATAACCCCTAGGTTACAATTGCTACTATTATTATCTACGGAAAAAGCGCCTGGTGTCGTAGGTAAATCATCATTGCCACCACAGCCCGCACATACGGCCTGGTAAATGCGTCCACGATCGTCAAAGCGTGAGGTTCCTCCGTCCACGTGTTCCGCGCTTACGGCACCTCCAAAGTAAGAACCGTAATCAAAGGAAGTAAAGTTCTTACCCAGAACCATGAAGTAAAAATCCGAACCATTAGTAGTTGTTTGCAAGGCATCGCTGCTCACAGGAAGTTGATCGACCGAGGTAGGGACAAAGCTGGAATTGGTAACGCCACCCCAACCGGATAACAGGATATTCAGACAGTCGTCTACATTGAAGGCCGTTGGCACGAGATTTATTGTGCCTTGAGGAGAGCCAAAGGCCGTTGAGGCCATACTAGTGCTAAGGTCGGCACTGATTTTATGAATGAATTGCTTGCGGTATTGTGGCGTTCCCCAGGCCCCAGCGGTGATTGGGTAGTTGCCAAAGGTTTGGCCGAAAACAAAGACATTACCCAGTTTATCTACATCTAAAAGGAACGTTTGGTCGTAATCCGATGTGCCCACATATGTGCTGCGAAGAAGTACCCCGGTTAATCCATTAAAACGTGCAACAAAACCGTCTTCGAGGGTTCCAAGTTTTGAAGATTTATAAGCTCCCGTGGTAGCTGGCAGATTGCCTCCTTCAGTGCCACCACATACGTATACATTTGAACCACGGACTTTTACGCTGTAGCCAGCATCGTCGCTTGTGCTTCCGTAGAAATTGCTCCATTGAATGGCAGTTGCGGTACTATTTAATTTGAATACAACAGCATCCTGTCCACCAGCTATATTACATGAAGAACAGTTGGTAGATGGGAAGTTTGAACTCGTAGTGGAAGCGGTGACGTAAATGTTGTCATTGTCGTCAAGAACAACTTCACCTCGGGAGGCATCCCCATAATTCTTATTGATGTTCATGTTGATACCATCATTGCCAGTACCACCAATATAGGTTGAGCTCAATAGCGCAGAACCTGCAGCATTAAATCGCGTCACGAAAATGTCTGAATCTTCAAAGTCATAGCCATTAACGTTCACAGTAGAGCCACCTGCGTTAGTCGATTGTATTGCATTTTGGGTAGGGAAATTCGTAGAACCAGTAGTACCCATTACAATGAGTTCACCGTTGGAATTGACAACCATGGAGTGGGGGTGGTCGCTTTTGGTTCCCCCCAAATAGGTTGCATATAGTAATGTTGTGCCATTTGGATCAAAGACGCTTACAGTGACATCCGGCTCGAACGGTTGAAATGGGCCAGAGGATCCGTTAAAGCCTGTTTGATAGGCGCCCACCGTGCTGACATATCCTGTGGAAAATGCCACACCACCACCGTACAATCGACCTTGGTCGTCGTAAGTCGCTGTAAAGCCCCAATTATCAGTTAATGATCCGCTAAAAGAAGTAAAGACTAATTGAGGGTCTATAATCAAGCTGTCTAGCGTGTAAGCAATAGCCTCAACTCCAAATGAAATAGTTCCCTGATAAAGCTCATACCAAGAACCAAAATCAACACGTTCTCCGTCTTTCCAACCCCAAGATATGGGATTGCTTTCGTAAAAGTGCCCAACAGATGTATTGACGATGAGGTGTCCTTCTGGGTGTATTTCAACGGACGAAGCACCATTGTAGCGCCACGATATGTTTTCTAATGCTGCTGGTTCACTGATGTGCCAGTCATATTTCAATTGCCCATCTTTCGTGTAGAAATCTAAATAGGCATTATCGAAAAGGCCATTATACCTAAGTGCTCTTGAAGGTTCAACTCCCGAGCGCCACTTGGATTCATCGCTTCCAATGAAATAGTTGTGTTTGAATTCTGCCCTTTGGTAGCCAATTCCTTCGTCCTCTTTCGCACCTAGGAATTCCATATTTAAAACGTGAAATCGAAGATGCTCTTCATGATGCGATAGACCTGCCTCATGGATATCGTGACCGTGTAAGTCTTCAATCTGAGCAGCGTCCTTTAGTACAAATTGGATGCTGTTTTCTTGGAAAAACAATGCCCCGTATTTTAGTGGCATTTTATGTGAGAAGGACCCTTCCCATTGACCTTCGTTCGGAATGAATAAAGCTTCTTGACTCCATAGGCTGGGAGTGCAAATCAAAGCCAGTAAAAAAGTCGCGAGGGTTTTTCTCATTATTCTAAAATTAACCAAAAAGTGTGCCTATTCAATAAGAAGACCTTCCACAATAAGTTTTGTTCTGCCGTTTTGTAAATAGAACAGTTTTTGAGCCCTTCCTTCTTTAAGGTGTAATCTTTTACGAAGTTCTTTAGCTGTGATTTTTGAGCCAACACTCTCGATAGCATATTTTCCAGAGAGCTTTACTTTCTTCAGTGAATCAAACGTATTCTTCACCTCAAAAATTTTATAAAAAGGACTGGTCTCTGGTAACGTAGAGCTGCTGTAGATATTGCCAATTCCTAACCTCTGCCAGTCTTGCAAATTAGCGATTAAACCGTGCAATTCGCTTTTGTTCAAACTCGCAGAGGGTTGAATGATATAGTTGGATAAGGGGCCGTGTGGAATTGCATAGGCGCTCGGATATTCGTGCGCTATGTTTTGCCCAGTAATTGCCTCAACGGTAACTAGGTACGGTTTGTCTTCATACCCTGGTATCTGTACAGTTAAAATCTCTTTACATTCACCTTGGTGTTGAACAACATGAATACTTTCGAGGTTTTCAAGTTTTCTTGTGCACTCGTGAATATCCACCATCGGGCTGTGTTTCGTGATCACTTTAGTGGCCAATCCTAAAAGGTCTGCTTGAATACTAATAAGGTTTGGAGTGCCCTGGTCAATGGCGAAAGTTCTCGATTGCTTGGCACGGCGATCCGGATCCAGATATACAGTCAATTCACTTTGCTTGATCCTGTTTTCTTGAATCCAATTTTCGAGCGTTTTGAGCTCAAAAGCTTGTGATACAACCTGTGTCTTTTTTAGGTTGTGTTCAAGCAATGTGGCGAGTCCGTGGTTTTGCTCAAAGCACAAATGTCCTTCACATTGCTCTCTCAAAGTCAAAGCACGACTGTCAATGCCCATGCCTGCGCACAAATCAGCAGAGTAGGGCGTTGAGAAGAGCGAGGCCTTACAGGCAGCAGTAGCCAAGGAAGAACTTTGTTCGAGCGCAAGTCCTGCAGGAAAGACCCATTGCTCCTCGAACAACGTACTGAATTTTGAAGCGTATTTCTTTTTTGCTTCAATCTGAGCAATGGCTGAATGATAGGGCTCCGCGGTGCCGTATTTAAGTCTGAGTTCGGAAACGGGAATAGCTTCATTGCTTGCTATCCAATTCCAGAGATCTTTATCGAAAAGATCTGGTTGAACTTGATTTGAAGGATGTGCACCGTTAGCCATCTATGGTCTTAATAGCCGTATTGTAAATAATCCTACCGATGCTGTATACTGGAACGGCAACAATCATCCCGCCAATGCCAAGTAGGGTTCCAGCGATCGATATAACCAAGAAAATCTCTAAAGGATGTGCACCAACACTATTGCTAAAAATCAGGGGTTGAAAAACAATATTATCCAACAGCTGAACGATCAAGAATAATCCGGCCAGCATGTATAGACTGCTCAATAAGTTGATTTGTAATGTTGGATCAGCGACCCCACTAGCATATAGCTGTCCCATACCAAGAAGTATACCCAAGGCTGCTCCAATGATTGGACCGACATAAGGGATGAGATTGAATACTGCTGCACAAAGCGCTAGTACGACGGCACCTTCAACGCCAATGAGGCTCATTCCAATGGCCAACAGCGCAAATATGGCCGTAATCTGGAAGAGAATTCCAAAACTATATCTAGTAACTACGGTCTTAATCTGCGGTGTGATAAGATCTACCTTGTCGTGGTATTTTTTCGGGGTGATAGAATCGACAAATCGATGTGCAAGATCTTGCTCCTTGAACAGGAAAAACGAAATAAATGTAATCGAGAACAGGCCTACGATGAATTGGCCCATCCCTCCAACAACACTACCCAAGGCGCCTGATATAGCCTCAATGGAAGCAAATTCCTGAAGGGTTTCGTTGATGTGTGCCAATTCCGCTTGAGAATCGATCCCAAATGAAGTGAGCAATACGTCCAATTGGCTCCATTCATCTTGTAAACTCAACAATA
>JAAZVU010000118.1 GCA_018623275.1 Flavobacteriales bacterium | reverse complement strand
AGATTGAAAGGAAATTGGTCCGATTTCATAGTCGCAAAGGTACGGTGATGTAACTTTGAGCAGACCCAAATGCTGTAGATACGATGTTTAAAAAGGAATTGGACCCGGAGGATTTTTACAAAACCGAAGAGGGCTTTATCGTGTTTACTGAAAAATACCACCTCAAACGCGGCTATTGCTGCCAAAGCGGGTGCAAGCATTGCCCATACGGATATGACAAAGGAACACACAGAGTTAAAGGAGCCTAAAATGACCACCTTTCAGCAAGAGATAGTAGCGGGTATTCCCGCAGAATTGCCTCCAAGACGCACCGTTGGAACGGAAGTAAACCGAGCGCCCAAGCGCAAAGACATCCTGAATGCCGGCGAAAAGCGCCTGGCTATGGAAAATGCCTTGCGCTACTTTCCGAAGGAGTGGCATGCGGAATTGGCCCCAGAATTTTTAGAGGAGCTCAAGGAATTTGGACGCATATATATGTACCGATTCAAGCCTTCGTACGACATGCATGCTCGTGGGATTGAAGAATACCCGTGCAAGACGCCTCAGGCGGCGGCCATCATGTTGATGATCCAGAACAACCTGGATCCGGCGGTGGCGCAACACCCGGAAGAACTGATCACCTACGGCGGTAATGGGGCGGTGTTCCAGAATTGGGCACAATACCTCTTGACGATGAAATACCTCAGCGAAATGACTGAGGAGCAGACCCTACACATGTACAGCGGCCACCCGATGGGCCTCTTCCCTTCTTCAAAAGAAGCACCACGTGTGGTGGTGACCAACGGAATGATGATTCCGAATTACAGCCAGCCGGACGATTGGGAAAAATTCAATGCCCTAGGCGTTACCCAATACGGTCAAATGACGGCCGGCTCTTACATGTACATTGGTCCACAAGGGATCGTGCACGGAACAACCATCACCGTACTGAATGCGGCACGCATGAAATCTAGCGGTGGACCGGAAGGAAAACTATTTGTCACTGCGGGATTGGGCGGTATGTCAGGAGCGCAGCCTAAAGCAGGGAATATCGCTGGTGTGGTGAGCATCACCGCAGAGATTAACCCAAAGGCAGCCTACAAGCGTCACGAGCAAGGCTGGGTGGACGAGATTACCACCAGCACCGATGAGGCTATCGACATGGCCTTAGAATTCCAGGCGGAAAAACGCGCACGAAGCATCGCCTACATAGGAAACATCGTGGACCTCTGGGAGCGCATGGTGGAGCGCAACGTGCATGTCGACCTAGGTTCTGACCAGACGTCCTTACACAACCCTTGGGCCGGAGGATATTACCCTCAGGGCATGAGCTATGAGGAGTCGAATGAGATGATGGCTAATCATCCTGAAGAATTTAAAGTACGCATCCAAGCGACCTTGAAGCGTCACGTGAAGGCCGTCAATGCGCTCGTTGAAAACGGCATGTACTTCTTCGATTACGGTAATGCATTCTTATTGGAAAGCTCGCGCGCCGGCGCAGAAATTATGGCCGCAGACGGCGAGCACTTCCGCTACCCGTCTTATGTGCAAGACATTATGGGACCCATGTGTTTCGACTACGGTTTTGGTCCGTTCCGCTGGGTATGTGCCAGTGGCGATGGGGCCGATTTAGATAAAACCGATGCCATCGCCCAAGAAGTCCTTGAAGGACTCATGGCCAAGGCGCCGGAAGAAATTCGCCAGCAGATGGACGACAACATTCGTTGGATCAAAGGCGCCAAAGAAAATAAATTGGTCGTAGGGTCTCAGGCGCGCATCTTGTACGCCGATAGCGAAGGTCGCATTGAGATCGCACGCGCGTTCAACAAAGCCATTGCCGCTGGAGAGATTGGCCCCGTTGTATTGGGCCGTGACCACCACGATGTCAGTGGTACAGACAGTCCGTACCGCGAGACCTCGAACATCTACGACGGTTCTAGCTTCACCGCAGATATGGCCATCCAAAACGTCATTGGAGATAGTTTCCGCGGTGCTACCTGGGTGAGTATTCACAACGGCGGCGGCGTTGGATGGGGCGAAGTGATCAACGGCGGATTCGGCATGTTGCTCGACGGCTCGGCGGAAGCTGAGCGCAAGCTCGAAAACATGTTGCTCTACGATGTAAACAATGGTATCGCGAGAAGGTCGTGGGCTAGAAATAAAGAAGCTATATTCGCCATCGAGCGCGAGATGGAGCGTACCCCGAATTTAAAGGTGACCGTGCCGAAGCTCGTAGACGAAAACGTATTGAACAACCTAGATTTTTAAAATGAAAAAGTTCTTTTTGGCCGCTATAGGCCTAAGCATGATGGCGAGCTGTTCGCAGCCTGCCGCAGTAGAAAATACAGATAGTGGCATTCGCCTTGCCTACGTACGTATCGACTCTTTGCAGAGTCAATATGAGTACTTTGAGGAATTGGCCCTTGAGCTTATCGAGGAAGAAAAGGTGCTTGTAGAAGACCTTCAGCGTCGCCAGCAAACTTTGCAAGAGAACATTGCGCTTTACCAGCAAGAGGCACCAAAGATGAGTGCTCGTCAGCGCGAAGCCAATGAAGCAGATCTTATGCGTGTGCAACAGCAATACCTTCAAGTAGAGCAGGCAGCACAAGCACAACTGGTCAAGAAGCAGCAAGATTTAACCAAGATGATGCGCGAGGACATGGATAAAGCCATCGCCGTATTGAAAGATGAACTCAATCTAGATTTCATCCTGCTCTACGAAGAGGGCGGACAAATCATCTACGCCAATACCGATTTCGACATTACCGAGCGTATGGTAAACATGCTCAACGAGAGCCGCGAAACACCTAGTGAAGAGGAAGCATCTGCAGCTTCAGAAGAGGCAGCAGACAGTACGAGCGCGGAATAAAATTTTTGATTCCAAACAAAAAAGCCCGGGCGGATGCCCGGGCTTTTTTTATGTAATAAGGTTTTACAGATAATAGCGGAAGCCGAACGCCCCACCAACGCTATAAGGCACCTCGCTAAGACCAACGTCTGATTTATTGATCGGCAAAGCGGCCAATCTAAACTCACCGCGAACAGTGAATACTAGATTGCTTGCAATGGTAAACTCGCTACCCAATGCAAAACCGATGGTTCCGTTAAAGCCCTTGTGATTTTTAATATCTGTACCTCGCTGGTACATGGTACCCAATGCACCTACTACCGCATCTTGAGAGTACGAAGGCACTCCTTCACCGATCCAATTGCGGTCGATCTTTTGATAAAACGTGAGATCATACGAAGGCACCACTTGTAGGGCCCAGGCATCGGTCATCTGTGTATGGAAAATCACCTGAATAGGCACTGTGATGGCTTGAATGTCTGTGCGTGCGTCAAATACACCAATGGTGTCCTGAACGACCGCATTTTGATCAAAGACCGCATAGTCGTTGGTGATGTACCCGGTTTGTTCCGTCATGAACCCAATGCCCAAATGAAAGATACTGCGCAACTCGTAGTAAGACATAATTCCGTAACGCTGCCCCAAGATTCCCGAGGCACCTTCACTATTCAATGCATAGATCTCCTCCCCGTCCTTTTGCGGCTCGTACAGCGCAAGGCGACGAGAAGCAAATGCAGGTGCATAGGTTGCTGCAAAAGAGAAGCGTGTATCACTTACGTCGCTGTCCGTAAAATATTCAATAGGTTCTTCGGTTTGACCGAAGGCCAATGCGCTACAACCGAGCGCAAGAATGCTCAATAGTTTTTTCATCATGCAAAATGATTTGGCCAATCGGCCAATACTTTATCAATTCCTTCTGGGTTTTTACCGCCTGCCGTTGCAAATGCTGGTTGGCCACCGCCACCGCCTTGGATGTGCTGTGCCAATGCGCGAACAGCGTTACCTGCATGCCAGCCCTTATCCGCAACAAGGTCGTCGCTCACCCCAATGCTTAGCGTAACTTTTCCGCCAGCTACATTGGCCAAAATTACTAATGTATTTGGGGTCGATTTTAGTTTGAATACAAGGTCCTTCACACTGCCTGCGTCCAATGCGGTGCGAGAAACAATCGCGCGAGCACCTGCATGGTCCACCGCACTGTTTTCTAAATCTTTCACCGCTTGCATCGCTTTTTCTTTGCGCAATGCTTCAATCTCTTTCTGTGCAGCTGCTTCCTTGTCTTTCAACTGTTGCAATGCACCGGCAAAATCTTGCGGGTTTTTCAATATTTCTGAAGCTGCACGCAACTTGGCTAATTCCGCGTTCACATAGTCCAGTGCGCCTTTTCCGGTTACAGCTTCCACACGGCGTACACCTGCAGCCACTGCGCCTTCAGAGATGAATTTGAACAAGCCTATGGAACCTGTAGCTGGTACGTGGATTCCTCCACACAGTTCCACGGAGGTACCAAATTTGATGGCACGAACCGTATCGCCGTATTTCTCACCAAAGAGGGCCATCGCACCCATGTTTTTCGCCTCAGCAATCGGAATATTGCGGTACTCCTCCAACGCATAGTTAGCTTGAATGCGCTCGTTTACCTTCGCTTCAATGGTGGCCAATTCCTCAGCGCTTACCTTTTGGAAGTGCGAAAAGTCAAAGCGCAAATAATCTGGACGTACCAAAGAGCCCTTCTGCTCCACATGCTCGCCCAACACCTCACGCAGCACCTCGTGCATCAAGTGTGTCGCACTGTGGTTTTTTGCCGTTTCATTGCGGTCCAAAGTATTCACTTGTGCCTGCCACGAACCGCTAAGATCTTCAGGTAAAGTATCCGTGAAATGAACGATGATCCCGTTCTCTTTCTTGGTATTGGTAATGGCTATGGTGCGCTCGCCTTGCGTCAAGGTTCCTGTATCCCCTACTTGACCTCCACCTTCAGCGTAGAACGGAGTCATTGAAAGGACCAATTGGTAAAACTCTTTTTTCTTCGCACTCACCTTGCGGTAGCGCGTAATGCGTACATCTGCCTCCGTGTAGTCGTATCCGATAAACTCTTCTTTATCGTCTTCTTCAAGCTCCACCCAGTCGTCTGTACTCAATTTGGTGGCTGCACGAGAGCGCTCTTTCTGCGCCGTCATCTCTTCAGTGAAACCAGCCATATCCACGGT
>JAAZVU010000117.1 GCA_018623275.1 Flavobacteriales bacterium | reverse complement strand
GCTGTAAGCACTATGATGGTAGTAATTCTTTTCATCTTATGCTTCGACTTTTGAAATTTCTAGAGCACCCAATTCTTGGAGCTTCTTAGTTAAATCTGCCTCTTCACCCTCAAGTTCAACTTCCATTAGGAAATGATCGTCTGTGGTGCGAGGATCAGGGTTCTGTGCTTTAGCACCTGGATATAGCTTGTTTACTGCGAAGTAAGACCAGCACATCAAGTGTGCAGCGAAGAATACAGTCAACTCAAACATTACTGGGATGAATGACGGCATATTTAAGAACCAATATGCATTTGGCTTACCACCGATGTTTTGTGGCCAATCCAAGGTCATCGTGTAGTACGTCAACCATGAAGCGAAAAACAAACCGGTCAAACCGTAGAAGAATGCAGCTGTACTCAAGCGAGTTCTTTTAAGACCCATTGCTTCGTCCAATCCGTGGATTGGGAACGGAGAATAAACCTCACTCACGTGGTAACCGTTAGAACGGAGATCTTTTACAGCGCCCAATACGACATCGTCGTCATTAAATAGCGCGCGTACGATAGGATTGTGTTTAGTGTGCCCCATGCTCGTCGTGGTGTTTTTTGAAGTTTTCACCTGAAGACTTCAAGATGGTTTTCAATTCAGCTTGTGCAATTACTGGGAACGTTCTAGCGTAAAGCAGGAACAATACAAAGAAGAACCCGATAGTACCGATATAAATACCGATGTCAACAAAGGTTGGAGAGAACATAGACCATGAAGATGGCAAGTAATCTCTGTGGATAGAGGTTACGATAATCACGAAACGCTCGAACCACATACCAATGTTTACAACGATTGAAATCACGAATGTGAAAATCAAGTTTGTACGAAGTTTCTTCGACCACATGAACTGTGGAGAGAACACGTTACAAGTCATCATCGACCAGTATGCCCACCAGTAAGGACCTGTTGCTCTGTTCAAGAACGCATATTGCTCGTATTCAACACCAGAGTACCAAGCAATGAAAAGCTCAGTGATGTACGCAACACCTACGATAGAACCTGTAACCATAATTACAATGTTCATCATTTCGATGTGCTCGATGTTGATGTAATCTTCCATTTTGAAGATCTTACGTACAATCAAAAGAAGGGTCTGTACCATCGCGAATCCTGAGAAGATTGCACCGGCAACGAAGTACGGTGGGAAGATGGTGGTGTGCCATCCTGGTATCACAGAAGTTGCGAAGTCAAACGATACAATGGTGTGTACAGAAAGTACTAGTGGCGTTGCTAGACCAGCAAGTACCAACGATACTTCTTCGAAACGCTGCCAGTGCTTTGCCTGACCGCCCCATCCGAAAGAAAGGATCTTGTAAATGTGCTTTTGTACTGGGTTGATTGCACGGTCGCGAATCATTGCGAAATCTGGAATCAAACCAACGTACCAGAACACAGTACTTACGGTTAGATAGGTCGAGATCGCAAATACATCCCAAAGAAGTGGTGAGTTAAAGTTCACCCAAAGTGAACCGAATTGGTTCGGAATAGGCATTACCCAATAAGCCATCCAAATACGACCCATGTGGATCAACGGGAATAGACCCGCTTGAATAACTGAGAAGATAGTCATTGCCTCTGCCGAGCGGTTAATAGCCATTCTCCACTTCTGACGGAAGAGAAGAAGTACCGCAGAAATCAATGTTCCCGCGTGACCAATACCTACCCACCAAACGAAGTTGGTAATATCCCAGGCCCAATCAACAGTTTTATTAAGTCCCCAAACACCGATACCGGTACCAATAGTATATAGGATACATCCTACACCCCATAGGAACATGACAAATGCGATAGAGAAGGCAATCCACCACGCACGTGGTGCTTTTGACTCTACCGGTTTCGCTATATCGTTGGTGATGTCTGAATAAGACTTATCTCCAAGAATGAGCGGATTTCTAACAGGCGATTCGTAATGCATGTCGCTTTCTTATTTATTAGGCTCTGTTTCTAACTTTAGTCTGGTAGAACACGCTAGGCTGTGTACCTACTTCCTCCAATAGGTGGTATGCACGACCTTGTTGCTTCAAGTGGCTTACCTCGCTATCAGGGTTGTTCACGTCTCCGAAAACGATGGCGTTTGAACCACATGCTTGCGCACAAGCCGTAGTGAACTCACCGTCCGTCAACATTCTACCGTCTTTCTTCGCTTCTAGTTTACCCAATTGGATACGCTGGATACACAAAGAACATTTCTCGATCACACCACGCGCTCTTACAGTTACGTCTGGGTTCAATACCATACGACCGTAATCATCTTGTGATGGGTTTACATCAGCAAATTTCTCATTGCCTTTGTAGTTGAACCAGTTGAATCGACGCACTTTGTACGGACAGTTGTTCGCACAGTAACGTGTACCGATACATCTGTTGTAAGCCATGTGGTTAAGACCTTCTCTCGAGTGAACTGTTGCACCTACTGGACATACAGTCTCACACGGAGCGTGGTTACAGTGCTGACACATTACTGGTTGGAATACTACCGATGGGCTCTCAGAAGGAACTTCCATCTTCGCGTATTTCTCAATTGCACCAATACCTTCTTCTTCAGCTCTTTCAGCTGTCATTTCTGAAGAGTAGTAGCGGTCAATTCTCAACCAGTGCATATCGCGGTGGCGACGAACCTCGTCTTTACCCACAACAGGCACGTTGTTTTCCAATGAACATGCAACAACACAAGCACCACAACCTGTACATGAGTTCAAGTCGATAGACATGTTCCACATGTGAGAGGTTTCGTGATCGTGATCGTCCCAGAGATTCGCTTCAAAGGCACTCAAAGGACCTCTGTGCGTCTCGAATGTTGGCTTTTCATTCCACTCCTCGTGACTAACATTCATGAAAGTTGGAAGTGAAATTTCATTTACGATTTTACGTCCCATCATGGTGTGAGCCAACTGCACTGATGCAAAGCCGTGCTCAACTTCAGACGCTGAAGCGCTTACTTCTGTGCTTACTGCCTCAGAAGATGAAAGCAATAGATTGGCATTTACACCAATACCATTACCAACCTTACCTACTGCAGTACGACCAAAACCAACAGCAAGACCTAAGGTCCCCATGGTTTGACCTGGCTGGATCCATACTGGAACATTTTCTAATGTGTTACCATTAACCGTAATGTTCAATGTATTACCCGTCATCGCACCGTTTGATTCAGGAGCTACTTCGATACCAAGTTCTACAGCATCAGCAGCAGACATAGTAATGTAGTTGTCCCAAGACAAGCGAGTGATTGGATCTGGTAATTCGTACGTCCATGGGTTGTTGGCGTTTTCACCAGCACCCATACCCGTTTTAGTATAAGTATAGAACTCAAGTCCTGATTGAGGCGTCATCACCTTGATTCCGCTCAAGTCAATCATACTTGCATCCATAGAACCGTTCATGCTCACTTCAGCAGCTGTTGTAGATGCAAAGCCGTCGTGAAGTAATGCATTCCAAGAAGTAGAACCTGCATTTGCAGCAGCACTCGCTTCTACTAACGCTTTCGCGCTTTCTGAACCTCCAGCCAATGCATTTACAATTTCAACAGCACTTTTGCTATCGAAAAGCGGACTAATAGTTGGCTGACCTACTGCATAGTGACCGTCTACTGCACTAAAGTCTGACCAAGATTCCAAGTAATGGCTTACTGGAAGTGCCACTTTAGCTGAAGAAGCTGTTTCATCCTCGCGATCGGCAATAGCTACAACATTAACACCTGATAGGTCTACCGAAGGCATCTGATACGCTGGGTTAACACCCAATGTAACTACTGTATCTACGGAACCTGAAGCTACGTCAGCAACTAATGCTGCAGCGGCCTTGTCGTTTCCGTTAGACGTGTAAACAAATTTAGAAGTGTTGAATGCTTTAGATCCTAGAGCAAGGTTTATGGCTAAAGCTAAACGCTCTGCATTCTCAGTATTCAAGCCGTTAAGCACTAAAGCACCTGATCCAGCATTGATGAGCTCTGTTGCTGCAGCATCTACACTTGATGCAATGTCTTCACGCAATGCAGGAGCATTTACCTTAGACAAACCTGCAGCAGCCGCAACCTTGTTATATACATGTGCAAGTACTGCTTCGTACTCACTTACTCTTGCTTTAACGCGAACATCTGCGTTAGAACCAGAAATAGATAGACCAGCTTCTGCCTGCAAATGACGCAACATGCCTTGTCCTGGCTTTCTGCGTTCAGCATAAGATGCCATCAAGTTTTGACCGCCCCAATCTCCAAGGAAGTCAGCACCTACAGCAAATACGGTTGTCGCATCATTTAGTTCGATAGAAGGAAGACCACGTTTTCCCGTGAACCCTTCATACACATCTAGGCGTGCACTAGCGCTAACTGCATCAACGCTTACATGACGCAAGCCTAGTTTCGCGATAGCTGCCTTTAGTGCAGGGCTAATTACAGAAGAAGTAAGAAGTACCGACTTGTCTGTCAGCATACCTCTCGCTGCCGCCAAAGCGTCGCCCCAAGAGGCATCTTCACCGGCTACTTTTGGATTTCTTAGGCGAGCACCGTCGTACAAACTCAAAACTGACGCTTGAGTACGTGCATTAGTTCCACCATTGAAAGGAGCATCTGTATTTGGCTCAACCTTAATAGGACGACCTTCTCTCGTTTTTACCAAGACAGAAGCGTAGTCCATACCGTCGAACATTGACGTCGCGTAATATGAAGGTAGACCAGGAGTCAAGCTATCCGGCTTAACTACGTAAGGAATACTTTCTACGATAGGCGCCTCACAAGCTGCTAGCGTAGCTGCTGCAGTTGAGAAACCCATAAACTTTAGGAAATCACGGCGAGATGTTTGGCTTTCGGCAACCTCGTCATTACCTAAGAAGTCTGCGCTAGAAATCTCATTCGAGAATTCGTTTTGCGCCAGCTTTTCTGTGAGCTCTGGATTAGATTGATCCTCAATCCCTCTCCAATATTTATTATTCTCAGTCATTCTTACTTCTCGATTAGTAGTGACACTTACCACATTCCAAACCACCAATCTTTTCAGCAGTGATTTTTTCTCCGTGGTACT
>JAAZVU010000116.1 GCA_018623275.1 Flavobacteriales bacterium | reverse complement strand
TAATTACTTTTGCCCTCCCGAAAGGGACTGCGTGTCAACCTCTGGCAAGAGATGTGAATGTTGGCTCACAGCAATGTAAATTATTTTAAACATGGACTTAGTTCAGTTTGTAAACGACGAATTCGTTTCTAGAAAAGACTTACCAGAATTTGGTGCCGGTGATACTATCACTGTGTATACTCAAATTACTGAAGGTGAGAAAACACGTACTCAGTTCTTCCGCGGTGTAGTATTGCAGCGCAGAGGTTCAGGTGCTACTGAGACTTTTACTATTCGCAAGATGAGCGGTAACATAGGTGTAGAGCGTATCTTCCCTGTAAACCTTCCAGCGATTGAAAAGATCGAAGTAAACAAGCGCGGTAAAGTACGTCGTGCACGTATCTTCTACCAGAGAGAGCGTACAGGTAAAGCAGCTCGTATCAAAGAGCGTCGCTTCTAATTCTCACCACAAGAGATACAAAAAATCCCGAGCCGCATGGCTCGGGATTTTTTTTTGCTCCCTGCTTTGGGAGATTATGTTTTCTAGAGTCTTACAGCTGCGTGACCACAAACACTGTGCGACGGTTCTTGGCTCTACCCTGTTCTGTCTCATTACTGGCTACAGGGCGACTTTCACCGTAACCCTTGGAACTCAACCTAGAGGCATCGATACCATAGCCGTATAAGGTATCAGTGACTCGCTTGGCCCTGCGCGTACTTAAATCAAGGTTCGCGGCAGCATCCCCTACGTTATCGGTATGTCCCTGGATTTGGACCTTCAGATGAGAATTCTCGGACAAAAATTCAGCAAATTCAGCAATGAGCAGCTCACTAAGTTCATCTAAACGATCAGAGTTCGTCTCAAAGAGAATATTTGGAATAGGGTACGATTCTCCTTCAGCCATATCCGACTGTTCCAAGGCAATCTCCATACGACTCACATCGCCCGGAGGACCCGATGATGCCAGTGCCAAACGCAACGGTGCAGCACTAAACGCCGCCTTCTTTGCATCTAACTTAACGACAAAAGCGTCCGCCTCTGCCTTCTTTACAACCGCTGAGAATTCACCACTTTCTTCATCCACTTGCAATGTGGTACTCTCACCTGTGGTGCTATTTTTCAATACCACCTTCGCTTCATCGTCCGAGGCAAACATATCTTTAGTCAATGTTCCTTTGACTAAGACAACCTCCTCAGGCTGCACGGCTTCATAGAGGTCAAAGAAGTAGATGTCCCATCCGTTGGCCTTATTGATCTTGTTCGAAGCAAAGTAGGCTTGCTGTCCATCCAAGGTTACCATCAGACCAATCTCATCTTTTTCAGTATTGATAGGATACCCGAGATTTTGCGGTTTGCCCCAGGATGTACCTACATCAGTGCTCTTAAACAGATCATATCCACCCATACCTGGATGGCCGTCGCTCGCGAAGTACAAGCTCTCACTATCAGGGTGTATAAATGGACTCTTCTCGTTTTTTGCTGTATTGATAGTGGATCCCAAGTTTTCCGGGCTGCTCCAGCTGCCATCACTTTGGCGATCGCTGCGGTATAAATCCAATCCACCAAAGCCGCCCTTTCTATTGCTGGTGAAGTAGAGCACGTCGCCATTCGGCGAGATAGAAGGTTGACTTTCCCAACTGTTTGGACCGTTCACATTAGGTACAGGGCGAATACCGTTCCATACGCCGTAGGAGAAGGTGGTGTAGTAGAGATCACAATTCTGTTTTCCGGTCTTTTCATTTCGCTCACAAATGGTAAAGACCATCATCCGGTTATCCGCAGTAATGGTAGGTCCACCCTCGTTGTACTGAGCGTTGAACGGTGAAGTGAGTGCCTCACCCTCTTCAAAAAGAAAGGCACCTGCGGTAGTACTTGTGGTCCGTGCCATGCTGAATTCCTCAACGCTGCGAAGTGGCGCCGCTGGCCCGTCGTATTTATTGCGCTTCTTGCTGCGTCGCGTAAAGTAGATTTGACTGCCGTCCGGAGTTAAAGCCGCTAAGTATTCGTCAAAGCGTGTATTAATTTTGCGTGCAGGTTTTGGATCATAAGGCACAGGGTTGGCAAGGAAGGTCTTTTTGAGATTAATCTCTTCTAACAACCCTTCCACCTCCGCATCGAAGGCATATTCACGGTCGTCTCTTAAAAGCCACTGCTCAAAGTAGCCCGCAGCCTCGTCGTTTCTGCCTGAGGCCATGCAAAGTGAACCTACAGCATAGAGCAAATCTGGCTTGTAGCCCGGGCATCGTTTTACCAACTGCTTCCAATGTGCCTCAGCCAAATGGAACTTTTTGGTACGCATGCTGAGCTCGCCCTTCAAATAGAGGGCATGCTGATCCTCATCATTCTGACGCAGCGCCGCCCCAATGTACACGCTAGCATTTGGATAGTCGCGTTGATTCAGGGCGCGAAGGCCTTTCTGGATTTGCTTCGATGGACTGCGGTGATCGTCACCACAATACGTGCCCAATTCTACCGGTCCCATTTGAGCTTGTGCCAGGGACCCGCATAAAACGGCGAGTACGAATAAGAGTTTACGCATTAAAGTTCGTCTTGATTGACTACGGTAAGTTTGTCTTCAGATAACGCAATAATGGTGCTGACAGATGCATCCCCGGTCAAATTCAATACCGTGCGGACCATGTCAATGATGCGGTCTACCGGGAAAATAATCGCAATCCAAGCCGGGTTTAGTCCCACACTTTCTAGGATAGGAATGAGCATAATCATTCCTGCCGAAGGAACCGATGCCGCACCAATAGATGCCAACGTTGCGGTAAAAATGATGGTAGCCTGCTGCGCGAGGGTGAGGTCAATCATATGGAACTGTGCCATGAAAATCACAGCAACCGTCTGGTACAATGCGGTACCGTCCATATTGATGGTAGCCCCTACTGGCAATACAAAGGAACCGATCTCCTCGTCCACACCAAGATTGTCGCGCACACAGTCCATGGTCACAGGCAACGTGGCAGCTGTAGAGGACGTTGAGAAGGCCAACAATTGCGCTGGACGAATGCCACGCATGAAGTAGCCCCAACTTTTCCAGTACCCCATCTTCGTTTTGCGATTGATTAGGTAAGCTAGAATGGCCGGGTAGAAAATGAGAATCATGATCAGTAGCCCCAGGATAGTCGCTCCTGTGTAAGCTCCGAGGGCCTTGAAAATTTCAACCAATCGGCCCGGCTCATCGCCTGCCATGGCAGCAAGTTTACCTGCCAATAGGGCGAATACGAAAAACGGCGCCCCTTTCATTACCACGTCAACCATCTTGATGAAGATGTCCGAGAAACCGTTCATGAGATTGGCCACGGGCTCCATCTGTGCATTCGGCAACATCACCATCACAATACCAAAGAAGATGGCAAAGAAGATGACCTGTAGCATGAGACTGTCGTTAAAGGAGAGGAAGATGTTGGACGGTACCATGTCCACGAAGAACTGGAGCGGACCGTCTTTTTTAGCACTCTGAACCGCATTTGCCTTCGCTACCTTAGCATTGAGTTCTTCGTTGGCCAATTGTTCAGCCAAAGCGGCTTCAGCATCTGATAGGTAGACTTGCATATCTGGATCAGAGAGCAAGCGAATGTCGTCGAAGAATTCTACACCTTCTGTATCGTTCACCCACAATTCATACGCCACACGATTGATCTGCAGCTGCTCTTCAGCCGTCTGCTTGCCAGGATTGAACGTATTGGCGATAAGCATACCCATAGAAGCGGCGAGAACCGTAGAGCCGATGTAAAGTGCTAATGTCTTTACCCCCATGCGGCCTAAGGTCGCAGTATCACTCAGGTTACCAATACCCGAAATGATCGAAAAGAGAACCAAAGGAATGGCGATGAGCTTCAGAAGGTTGATAAATATGGTTCCAAATGGAGCGATCCAATCCAAGGTGAATTGGCTCCAACCCATGGAAGAGCTTAATAGCGCCCATGCAATACCGAGAATTAATCCAATAATGATCTGAACAGGTAAAGACGGTTTTTTCATCGAGTGTATTTCAAGTTTCGTAAATAATGGTCGGCCAACACCAGTTGAATCATGGCCTCAACGATAGGTACGGCACGTGGCACTACACAAGGATCGTGGCGTCCTTTGGCGGCCAATACTGTGGCTTTACCGTCCTTATCGACTGTGTTTTGTTCTTTTCCAATGGTAGCCACCGGTTTGAAGGCCACGCGAACCTCAATGGGTGCACCGTTGCTCAATCCACCGACTACCCCGCCGGCATGGTTGGTTGTAGTTCTAAACTCTTCTGTAATGGCATCATTGTGAGCACTGCCGCGCATTGCAGCCGCTGCAAACCCAGATCCAATCTCAAAGCCCTTCACAGCATTGATGCTCATTAGCGCCTTTGCAAGATCTGCCTGTAGCTTGTCGAATACAGGTTCGCCTAAACCTACCGGTACCCCCAATGCAACTGCAGTAATTACACCGCCCGTGCTGTCTTTTTCGCTGCGGCATTGCTCAATATAGGCTTCCATCCTATCAGCGGTCTCCGGATGTGGACATCGGGTTGGATGGGCATCTATTCCGTCAAGATCTAATTCTGCAGTCGGAACATTCAGGGCAATGGGACCTACTGCGCTCACCCAGGCTTTCACGCTTGTCTGCGGCAAAATTTGAGCGGCTAGTGCACCCGCTACTACTCGGCAAGCCGTTTCACGTGCGCTAGAGCGACCGCCGCCTCTATAATCGCGGTGGCCGTATTTGGCATCGTATGTAAAATCTGCATGTGATGGGCGGTAAATATCCTTCAATTGGCCGTAATCTTTGCTTCGCTGGTCCTTGTTCGGAATGGAAAAGGCTATGGGCGTTCCCGTAGTTTTGCCTTCAAACAAGCCGCTGTGGAAGGTGACTTGGTCCTCTTCGTTGCGCTCTGTAGTCAAATGACTCTGTCCAGGACGGCGACGGTCTAAGGCAAGCTGCACAAGGTCTAGATTGATGTCAATACCTGCAGGCATGCCATCTAAAATTCCACCAATCTGAGTGCCGTGGCTCTCCCCATAGGTGGTCAGTACTAAAGATTGTCCTATTGTATTTCCGGGCATGGCACTAAAGTAGGAAACTATAGCG
>JAAZVU010000018.1 GCA_018623275.1 Flavobacteriales bacterium | reverse complement strand
TCTCCGCTATATACCTCAACCCATTTGCCGTAGACCTCCATGCGCTGATTCACTGCCGGCACGGCACTTTTGGAGACAAAATTCTTGAGCGTCACACTGCCTAAGGTTTCTAACAACACCTCAATAGCGTCTTTACGAACGGGATGCTGGCCGTCTACCAACCAACCGCTTTCGGTGCGTTCTAGGACTACCTGTGAAGGCTTCTTATCGCTAATTACGACCTTGGTAATGCTTGCTGTATCGGCAAAGGCAAAGTCGTACTGTGCCTTAAGTTCTTCCATGCCGTCGCTTTGCGCGGGTGAACCACAGCTCACCACAACGAGGGCCAATAGTAGGCCGTAAAGACTGTTTCTAACGTGCATATTTTCTTCTTCTGTATAGGGTCAACATACCAGCAACAAGCAATAATAGTACCTCAGGTAAGGCGACGTTGATTGCTTTCCACTTTGCTGCTTCATTGGTCAATTTCTCTTCACTTAGTAATCTCAATTTGATGTCGCGCGTACGCGTTTCCATCAGTCCTCGGTCGTCCAACATGTAGTCTGCAAGATTCAGTAGAAGATCGTCATTGCCGTATTGAATGTTCGTGTACTGATCAAAGCCTAGAGGTAAGGGTTGACCGCGCGGGAGCTCCGGATTAATGAGGTTCACTTGGTTGCGAATGATATCTCCGTCGCTGAAAACAGCGATGCTCGTTGGCGCACTCTCCTTAATCTGAGGCAAGGCATTACCCGCAGTGCGCGGCGCAATTCTATTGGCATAAGCACTTTCAAAAATTCCTTCGAGGAGCACACCTGCTAGCAGGTCTTTGCTGCGGAAGGTCCGTGGATCCGGACGGTTGTACAAGGTTTCTAAGCTCACCGTGTGCGGCGCAGGTGTGCTCTTGGCATTGGTTGAGCTCAGCAGCAGTGGTGTTTTCAGAATGCCGGGCGCCTCCAAAGTATCGAGGGTACTCGTAAATTCTCCTTTGACTGCATTGAGGTTGGCTACCGCAGGATGGGTAGTTGGACCCAATAGTGGGAAATAGACCCAAGGGTTGATGCTGCGCCTGTCGTTGATACCTGCGCAACGTATGTCTTGAATGAGGTTGGTGTTTACGCGTACGCCGTATTTAAAAAGCAGATCAGTAAGGTTTAAGTCGAAATAGGTCGGGTATGCCAAAAATTCTGGACCGAAGCTCAAGCTGTCCATTTCTGCATGAACGCCGTCCACAAACCACATGAGGTGTCCGCCTCCCATGAGGAATTGGTCCAAGAGGTATTTGTCCAATTCCGAGAAGGCCTTCGTCGGTTTCGCTACCACCGCCAGATCAAAGCTGTTCAAGCGGCGCACCATGTCCTCGATATCTGGTGAACCGTCGGCCTTTGCTTTGTAGGTCTCCATAGAGAATCGCTCAACTGCATAATGTTCGCTCAAGGCCAATCCGATACCCGCCGTTTGTGAGGCTGTTAGCTCGCCGTGACCGGTAATCATGGCTATTTTCTGTCGTTCAGTTTGCAGCAGTGCAGAAAGTGAACGCGCCAAATTGAACTCAAGTTGTTGTATGCTAATGTTTACTTGTTCTGCCGGATCGAACACCATCACATCTTCCAAAAGTATGACCGTCTCTTCTTTCTCTTTATAGCTCATCACCGCCGCTGGAAAGACATTGAGCACGCTCTCGCCGTCCTTGGTTTTCACCTGAAGCTGCACAGCATTTATGCCTTTGGTGGCCAATTGGTTTTTAAACTCCGCCTGCTTTTCAGCTTCATTCGGGTTGATGAATTCAAAGAATACATTGCCGTTGCGTGCACTCCACTCTTCGAGCATGAATTGCGTTTCAAGCTTTAGGCGCTCAAAACCGGCAGGGAATTGGCCCTCGAGGTAGACCTTTATCAGCATGGGTTCTTCTACCTGGTCCAACAAAGATTCCGTGCCTTCGCTCAGTGAATACCTGCCCTCTTCGGTTAAATCTATTCTAAAACGTACGCTTTGGCTGATAAGAATAACCAAGACAGCACCTAGGAGGTAGGCCATTTTAGTGCGTCCGCTCGCGTGTAGATGGCGTCTGCTGAGTACGATAAAAGTTCCAGAGAGAAACAGTAGTACTACGCCAATGAAGTACCCTAAATCACGGCCGTCCAGAACGCCACGTGATACAGAAGTATAATGTTCGTTAAAGCCGAACTGACGTACGGTGAGTTCCCAACCGCTGAATTTGTAGATATCTGCCAATGCTTCGAATCCAAGGTACATGCCCATGTTAAGGGCTACCCCTAGAACGAAGGCTACCACATTGTTTGAGGTCAGTGCGCTAGCGAAAAGAGCTACTGCAGTATAGGCCGCTCCCAAGGCCAACAGGCCTATAAATGACCCAATAGCTGCGCCCCAATCCAAATTTCCTACGGGTGAACCTAGAGCGCTCATGCTCCAGAGGTAGATGAGTGTCGGGGCAATGCTCAATACCACCACTGAAAGTGTTCCGAGGTATTTCGCGACGACTAGTTGTGTGGTTGAAATTGGTCGAACCGCTAATAGCTCCATCATGCCTGAACGAATCTCATCGCTAAAGACACGCATACTTACCGCTGGAATGAGGAACAAGAATACCCACGGGGCAAGGCCAAAATAGTTGGTCAATGAAGCGTAGCCGCCTTCCAATAGGTTGAAGGGTCCGTTAAAAATCCAGAGCATCAAGCCGTTCACGAGCAAGTAAATGCCGATGATCAAATAGCCTAAGATGCCCGAAAAGTAGAGCTGTAGTTCTTTCTTTAGTTGTGCAATCATGCTTCGCTGCTGTCGGTCTTATGGCACGTCCATGCCTGGGGTTTATCGTAAAATAACGCTTTGGTCTTTGGCCATACTTGTCCAAATAACGCACTTTGGCGGTAAGCGTTTAAATCGCCCTCACTTTCCCAAATGCTGAAGGTAAAGAAATGTCTTTCACTCTCGAGCAGATGTACGCCAAGGCAACCGGGCTGCCCGGCTATGCGATTTTTGCTCTCGGCAAAAATCGCACGAAAAGCGGTGCCCTGTTCTGAGCTCGGGTCAATGGCTAATTTCACAATGCGTTCTATCATATGAAATCGATGCGTACCCAATCGTGAATCTTCATTCCGATGAGTTCATTACTGCCTCGGATATGTTCACCGCCGCTCTTACCCACGGCGATAGAAAGCATGCCTTCCTCGTTCCATAGGGCCGCTAATTTTCCTTGAGGAACGTCAGCAATGCGATCGTAAATTTTCTTCATGTTTCTATTGCGAGCCAGCTCCACCGAGAAAGTCCTACCCCTTAATTGGTTTTGGAAACTCTCGCGAGAAATATTCGTAACACACGTTCCCATGCGGTCGATATACACGACGTTGCCACTAATGGCAAAATCGCCGATTCCCGCCACAGGCTCTTTCACTTTCTTCACTGAGGTGATGGCAGGACCGAGCATTTCTATCTTCCCGCCGCTATAAAGGTGTGCTGCTGCGGCTGCAAACAACTCCTTTTCATCGTTGGGGTCTATCCCACGGATGTCCAACATTCTCGCCCCCGTTATTTTTTCGTTTTTTAGGACACTGGTGAGCAAACCATTGTTGGTACCTAAAAAGAATTGGCCACACGCCTTCAAACAAATGTACTCGCCACCCTCCATTGGAGAGGTCCCAATCATGACACAGTGGATCGTACCCTTTGGAAAATCGCGGTAAACACCTCTAAGCATATGTGCGGCCTCAAGAATATTGTGCGGCTCCACCATATGGCTAATATCGAGCAGCTGTGCGCCTTCAATGCGACGAATCAGACGAACCTTTAGTCGGGCAACCGTGTTGTCTCGTAGACCGTAATCCGATAATAAGGTGATTAATCCCATAGATGCTCCACCTGCGTTCGCGGTGTATTGGTGAAAATGTAGTTACTTTGTCAAAAGTAAGGCAATTCCGCCTTCCAAAACAGTACTCAACACAGCAGTAATTGACACAAAAAGTTTTTGAACTCACCGGGGCTGATCCGGCACAGTTGTACGGACCAAGCAACACCTATCTCAAACAGATTGGCGCTTACTTTCCCGCACTTAAAATTGTGGCTCGCGGCCATGAAATCAAAGTGAGTGGACCACTCGAGACTATTGAGGAATTTGAAGACAAGCTAGAGGCAATTGTGGCTTACGTCAGTAAGAATAAGCGCCTTGACGACAGAGCGTTGGAAGAGCTCATACAAGCAAAGGACACTGCACGTGCAAAGTACACTATGTTGAAAGACGAAGTCATCCTTCACGGACCTCAAGGCAGAATTATCAAAGCAAAGACGACCAATCAGCATAAATTGGTGGAAAGTGCGATAACCAATGATCTTGTCTTCGCCATTGGTCCTGCAGGAACAGGGAAAACCTACACTGCAGTTGCTTTAGCCGTGGCGGCATTAAAGAACAGAGAAGTGCGCAGAATCATCATGACTCGTCCCGCTGTTGAGGCCGGTGAAAATTTGGGATTCTTGCCAGGGGATTTGAAAGAAAAATTGGACCCGTACTTACAACCGCTCTACGATGCGCTTAGAGATATGATTCCCAAGGAAAAGCTTGAATTCTACTTAGAAAACAGAACCATTGAGATCGCTCCACTTGCTTTTATGCGCGGTAGAACGCTTGACGATGCCTACGTTATTCTCGATGAGAGTCAGAATACAACCACTTCCCAGATGAAGATGTTCTTGACCCGTATGGGCGAAAATGCACGCTTCATTATTACAGGAGATACCTCACAGATCGATTTGCCAAAACACCAGAAAAGTGGGCTTAAAGAGGCCATCACGACATTGAATGGTGTTAAGGGAATTGGATTTGTACACCTCGACGGTCGCGATGTGATCCGTCACCCGTTAGTTAAAAAGATTATAACCGCTTACGAGAAAAAAGATTGATCATGAATCAAGAGCCAACGTATCAATTTTCAGGACAAACTAACTTTTACCGCGGCAAGGTTCGCGACGTATATACCATCGGCCAAGATCTATTGGTCATGGTAGCATCGAACAGGATTTCGGCATTTGATGTGGTTTTACCTCGTCCAATTCCAGGAAAAGGTCAAGTGTTGAATCAGATTGCCGAGCATTTCTTGGTGGCTACCGAGGACATTGTTCCCAACTGGCGTATGATTACTCCGGATCCTCAGGTGACTATTGGG
The DNA here is from genome assembly GCA_018623275.1 of Flavobacteriales bacterium. Classification (GTDB taxonomy): domain Bacteria; phylum Bacteroidota; class Bacteroidia; order Flavobacteriales; family Schleiferiaceae; genus UBA10364. The sequence goes on along the minus strand of JAAZVU010000018.1, from coordinate 12,420 downwards.
CAGCGCGCCGAACCGTTCAAAGTGGAGATGGTGATCCGCGGTTACCTGGCAGGCCATGCTGCGCGCACCTATAAAAGCGGTCTTCGTGAACTATGTGGTGTAGCCCTTCCAGAAGGCATGAAGGAAAACGACGCATTTCCAGAACCTATCATCACCCCTGCAACCAAGGCCGAGCATGGCGATCACGACGAAGATATCTCTCGTGAGGACATCATTGCTAAGGGCATCGTAAGTGAAGCCGATTACCAGCAGCTTGAGAAATACACGCGTGCCTTGTTCCAACGCGGCACTGAAATGGCTGCTGAGCGCGGATTAATCCTCGTGGACACCAAATACGAATTTGGCAAGTTGGCCGATGGTACTATTGTACTCATTGATGAAATCCATACGCCAGATAGCTCGCGATACTTCTACAGCGAGGGATATGCAGAGCGCCAAGAAAAAGGCGAAGCACAGCGTCAGCTTAGCAAAGAGTTCGTTCGTGAGTGGCTCATGGAAAACGGATTCCAAGGAAAAGAAGGCCAGCAGGTACCCGAAATGACGGATGACTTTGTAAACCTAGTGAGTACTCGTTACCGCGAGTTGTTTGAAAAGATCACAGGAAAATCCTTCGAGCAAGCACCACTAGAAGGTGCGGAATTACGCATTAAGGAAAACGTAGAGAAGTATTTAGCTACAGTTTAGGAATAGATAATTTGAAATGGTATTTTTAATACGCTAACCAATTCAAATTTTATGAAATCCCTTAAATCCTTTGGGCTTGCAGCCTTGATGCTTGTCTCTTCTAGTGCCATTGCCCAATTAAAAATCGTAAAGTTTGGTGTTAAAGGAGGTATGAACTTACCTCAGCAAACGCTGAGCTTGAACGATATCAACGATATCATAGACAATCAGACGTACGATATATCGAACATCCAAACGGAATTTAGCGACGGCTTTAACGCCGGCCTTGTAGCTCGTGTAAGTCTACCATTAGTACCAGTATATGTTCACGGCGAAGCGCTATATACACAGTTTGACGAATCCATCGCAATTACTGATGGCACTGAAGATTTTACCATCAATTCCACCATACAGCGACTCGATTTCCCCATCTCAGCAGGCGCAAAATTAGGTCCAGCATTCGCCGGTTTAGGTGCTACCCCTTCTATCCCACTTTCCAACGCAAGTGATTTGTGGACGCCCGATCAGGAGGCAACCTTTACCTGGGGCTGGCACATTCACGCAGGTGTGAAACTTTGGAGATTACTAGGTGAAGTGAAATACGAAAGCGGCTTCGGGATGCTGGCAGGCAATGTCAACTACAACTACAACGGTACCGATTACGATTTCAATCTAGATCAGCGTAGAGCGCAATTGGTCGTGAGCGTTGCTTACTTCTTCAAATAAGCCTAGATTTCAAGAAGTTTTAGGTAACCTTTACTATAAAAGTGGTGCACTATACCCGCGGCGTAGGCGTCGTGCTCTAGGTGCACCATTCTTTTTTTCAATTGACTTCTATCAATACCGTCCGTGGCTAAATAAAAGTACGTGTAGCCCAAGATACGGCCACCTTCAATCAGGATGGCACATTTCTCATTATCCTTTCTCCCCGGCCCAACTAATGTGCCCTCTGTAGGATACATATAATCACGCAACGTGCTTAGCGGCACTTCTTTGACCTTGGCCTTCCATTGAAGGTTTTTGGTATGCTTGAAATAATGCTCTCTATCCTTGTCTAGCAAAAACGTAAATGGATCTAAAGCCTCATTCATCATCACGCGCTGCAAAAACTCGTAAACCGCTTTTGGTCCCTCAAAATAGAATTGTGGTGCCTTGTGCCTTACTGGATATACTCGAACAAACTCCACCATCGCACTCTTCTTAGGCTCTGTAAATAGTCCGAAATTCAAGAAGTTGCGCTTCTTAGTATTGTTATAAATCGGGCGAATATTCTCCACAGTTCTCTTGAACTGAATCTGAGCAATAGCCTCATTACCAATATCCTCTATCTCTAGTTTACTCGCCTCTGCTTGAAGAGAAAGTGCCAGTTTATTATCGGCTACAAAATGACGATTTACACTATTCTGCAAATCCTTGCTGCTCCCCACATAAATAGCCTCTCCAGCCTCATTGTAGATATAATAGATACCTACCCGGTTTTGCAAGTTCTTTACCTGCTCTTTGAAAGGGTTTCTATTTTCACTGGCCGATTTTGAAACAAACACCTTATCCAGGTAACTCTCTCTATCCTTCTGAAGTAAAATTTGTAGCAATTCAGCAGTCAATCTCGCGTCGCCTTCCGCACGATGTCGGGCTGAATTCACCAACCCAAGCTCTTTCGCCACGGTTTTCAGACCATAATTCTCCCACTCCGGAAATATACGCTCGCAGTAGGGAATGGTATCCAAAGTAGCTCGATGATAATCAAAGCCCAAGTTTTCGAACTCTTGCTGAAAAACGCGATAATCAAATCCAATATTATGAGCAACAAATGTGGTCCCCTCGGTGATTTTCACCAATCGCTTCGCTAGCTCATAAAACTTCGGCGCTGTACGCACCATCTTGTTGGTAATCCCCGTAAGCTTGGTTACATATGGATCAATGGCCATCTCTGGATTTACAAGGGAAACGAATTGGTCAACGATCTCACCGTCTTCCAAAACAAAGACAGCGACATCTATAATCTTCTCTGCACCCCAAGTACCACCGGTACACTCTATATCAATTACTGAAAACCTCACTTAAGAATAATTTCTCGCACCAAAAATAGCTGAACCAATGCGGACATGAGTTGATCCATTTTGGATGGCCAATTTATAATCACCACTCATTCCCATGCTAAGAGTGGTCCATCCGCAAGTATCAGCATGAGTATCGTAAAGTGCTTTTAAAGCTGCAAACTCACTGTTTACTACTTCTTCATCCTTGGTATTAGTCGCCATCCCCATGAGGCCAACAACCTTCACGTTGGAAAACTCTGTTAATTCAGAGATGATGCCTTCAAGCTCCTCCCTATCTAAACCAAACTTCGTTTCCTCCTTAGCAATATGAACTTGAAGCAAACAGTTAATCACACGATGATGCTTGACCGCTTGCTTATTGAGTTCTACCAACACCTTCCTGCGATCTACCCCGTGGACTAGATGCACGAAAGGCGCCATGTATTTGATTTTATTCGTCTGAATATGACCGATCATGTGCCAACAAATGTCCTTTGGCAACTCTTCAAATTTAGACGCCATTTCTTGAATTTTATTCTCTCCAAAATGACGTTGGCCGGCGTTATATGCTTCCAGAATATCAGATGAAGGCTTAGTCTTACTCACAGCTACGAGCTGGACTTTACCTAATTCCTCTTTGTACGTACTAATCGATTTTGCTATGCTCATTTAAAAAGATGGAGTAACATTCCGCTTCTTAGTTTTGGCTCAATATAGGTGCTTTTCGGCGGCATTGTCCCTCCCTCTAAAGCTGTTTTTTTCAATACTTCTACACTTACTGGAGGTAGGCGAAATCCAAGATCTAGCCCCTTTGTAAGCATAACAGAACTTTGATCAAAGGGTTCTTGATGAATGTAGGTGATTCGCTTGTCTTTTTTAGCGTCAATAATTCCAAAGATTGGTTCTAGAACCTCCGACATTAGGTATGCTGGCGGCATTGATTTATCTACTTCTTCTGTAAAATTCAAACTATACCATTGCCCTTCTAAGAACAACTCTAGATCTGCATCCATCGATTCAAAACCGTTTGTCTTTTTTGCAATAGTGAAGCTGTTCTCAAATACCTTAAGTTCAATATCCAATCCTGTTGTATCTATCCATCTTTCAAACGAATCTATACCTATATCTTCCTCATCCATATACATGGTGAGAATGTGCTGCGCCGCCTCATTCCCTGTGAGCGCTTTGGCAACCTTACACGTACTTCCGTATCTATGGTGACCGTCGGCTAAGAAATAATCTTGCTGACCTTGAAGTGCCTTTTGGAGCTCCTTGCAAAGGTTCGAAGAGACGGTCCATAATCTGTGGCCAATTTCATTTGTCGTGTAAAAATCAAACGTAGGCCTGCCCTTCTTTACTTCGGAAACAATGTCCCTCTGCCTTTGTGAAGCTTTACCGAAAACTAAAACAGGCTCTGCTTGAAACCCAGTGGTTTTTAAATACTCTGCGAATAAATTCTCCCTGCTCTCGAGAGTTTTTTCGTGCAGATGAATCTTTGCCTGATTGACATCAAGCAGCCCTATGATGCCAGTATACGTGCGTCCATCAACAGATTGTTCATATAAGAAATAAGAAGTCTCTTGATCCAATTCGAAAACGCCAGCCGCGATGAATTGATCTAAGCGCAACCTAATACGCTCAAACCTATCCTCATTGGTCATTAAAATTTCTGTTTCAGGTCGAATGATCTGCAGAAACGAATAAGGATTGTTCTGGAGTTTATCGTACAACTGTGCAGGTGAGTAAGCATCTACCGACCTACTTGGGACGAGATGCGCTTTATTTCCCGCAGGGCGATAAGCGCTTAGTGGTTTTAGCATGTTGGTTGTCTGTAATTAGGTGAGTGAAAGTTACAGCAAACCGCACTTATATCAATTAGACTCGCTCTTCCAAAGGAAGTTTTAATTGACACCGGGTATAGCCGCCTACATTCTCTAGAGAAAATGAACAATTGTAGTCACCTGTTAAATCATTCACCAAAGACAATCCCAACCCCGTTCCGGTACCTTCCAATGTGTTGACACCGCGCTTAAATGGATGTAGGATATCCGAAGACAGATCTGGAATATTTCCTTTGTTAAAGACACTCAACACTAAATATTCTGTCTCGACATGAATGACTAATCTTGGATTATGCGTTACTTCAGCATAGCTACGTGCATTCTTTAACATTTGACTTAAAGTAAACTGCACCATAGGCACTGGAATAAATACCTCTGGCCAAAAGTCAATCACCTGCTCAAGGTCCGCATCATACTCTTCCACGAGCTTAAATGTCATTTCTTTAATGTCGGCCATAGACGCCCCTGAACGCAACACTTCAGATCGGATGTAATGAATATTTGCCAACTCCCTTGTAGTCTTGCTGACATTGGATAAGCCCTCATCAATACGTTTAAAATGTATCAAGACATTTTCATCTAATACATCCGGATTCGAACGATTAATCTTCAATCGAGCTATTTCAATATTGCTCAATGCCGTAGTAAGTGGTGTATTTATGTAATGAGAAAAGAAATTATTGAATTCCGCACTGTAATCAATGAAGACTTCTTCTTTTACACGTTGAGCAGCCATTCTTCTACTTTCTGCATATAAAATGGAGCTGGTGTAAATGATTTTAGCAATCACAAAAAGAAACAAGACTACATCCACAGATTTAGAATAGACATGCAAATCTGGGTGAACAATGTTGAACACTGTATCTAAGAACACTACCACCAAAATTGCAGAAATGATGTACATCGGCACTTTATTCTGTTTAGATCTGTAGGTAGTCACATATCGACTAAAGAGCATATCTGCGACAATTATATCAATGACTACTCCGACGGTAAAAGCTGTAGAATTCGCAAAAAGTGCAAGAAGAATCATCACTCCTAATCCAGCATAAGAAATCTTCTTTCCAGCCTCTAAGTACCATTTATCGTGCCAATTGGCGATCATAAAAACGGTGAGAGTAGAAACAAAGAGAATCGACCCAAACACGATGGATCCTGGTCTTCCCGTCAAAATACATATCAAAAGTACTCCAATGGAAACGAAGAGGTTTACATTGATCAGATTTTTGAAGAGAAATACCGAAACTGAATCGAGTCTTTTCATTTAGCATTTTTAACTGAGTAAAAATACTCTAAGCTATCGACTGCAAAAAAGTTTAGCACAAAAAAAGGCCTGCGTTATACACAGGCCTTCAAATTCAAACAAATTAAACTCTTTAGATGGCGTCAATATGAGCTGCTAATTCGGTACCAATACGATCTTGTGCCTCCAGAGTTGCTGCACCAATATGCGGTGTAACACTCAATTTACCGTTCATAAGCACCTTCACCGCTGGTGTAGGCTCGTTAACAAAAACATCAAGACCTGCCCCTGCTACTTTTCCGCTCTCGAGTGCATCCAACAATGCTTCCTCATTGATAACACCACCACGAGCAGCATTTAGCAATACAACACCGTCTTTCATTTTTGCCAACTCACTGGCGCCAATCAAATCGCCGCCGGGAACATGGACAGATATGAAATCACTCTCAGATAGAACACGATCAAAACCAACGTTTTCACACGTAAACTTTGCCGATTGACCGTCGAAGAAAGACAACTCAACATCTACGTTATCCTCGTGGATATCTGAGAACACAACCTTCATACCTGCTCCAATAGCAAGCTTGGCAAGCGCTTGACCAATACGACCAAACCCTACAATACCTAAGGTGCGTCCACGAAGCTCGGCACCTTTCGCGTATGCTTTCTTTAACGCGCCAAATTTTGAATCGCCTTCAAGTGGCATCTGACGGTTTGAATCATGCATAAAGCGTACTAAACCTCTCATATGTCCCATCACTAATTCGGCGACAGAATCTGAAGAAGCCGCCGGTGTATTGAATACTTTCAATCCTTTCTCGCGAGCATATTCAACGTCGATATTATCCATACCTACGCCACCTCGTCCAATTCCCTTCAAGGATGGACACGCATCAATCATATCTTTTCTTACCGTAGTTGCTGAGCGAACCAAGATCACATCAATTTCATTTTCATTGATGTAATCAATCAATTGGTTTTGAGCAACTTTAGTAGTGCTTAACTCATGGCCCGAGGCCTGAATAGCTGCAGCTCCTGAGGCTGAAATTCCGTCGTTAGCTAATACTTTCATTTAGAATTTATTTTCAAGTTCTTTCATACAATCTACCAGCGCAGCAACACTTTCAAGATCCATTGCATTGTACATGGAAGCTCTATATCCTCCTACAGAACGGTGACCATTCACACCAGAGATATTCTTCTCAGCGATCATCGCGTCAAAAGCTTCTTTATGTGCCGCCTCGTCGTTTAATAAGAAACAAGCATTCATTGTAGAACGATCTTCTACAGCTGCGGTACCCACAAACAATGGGTTGCGATCAATCTCGTTGTAAAGCAATGCCGCTTTTTCTTCATTGCGCTGTTGAGCAGCTTCTACTCCACCATTGGCTTTTAACCAGCGCAAGGTTAGCATGCTTACATACACAGAAAATACAGGTGGCGTATTGAACATACTTCCTTTCGAAATATGGGTATTGTAGTCCAACATTGTCGGGATGTAGCGGCCGGATTTACCCAAAGCGTCTTTTTTCACAATCACCAAAGTCGCACCTGCAGGCCCCAAATTTTTCTGAGCACCTGCGTAAATCAAATCAAATTTGCTCACATCTACTGGGCGTGAGAAAATATCGGAGCTCATATCACAAATCAAGGGCGCCTTAGTCTGAGGGAACTCTTTGATCTGCGTACCGTAAATGGTGTTGTTGGATGTACAGTGGAAGTAATCAGCGTTATCGTCAATTGCGTAACCCTTAGGAATGTAGTTGTAGTTGGCATCCTTAGAAGAGGCTACTACTTCCGCATTTCCAAGACCAGCTGCTTCTTTGTAAGCCTTAGAAGACCACGCACCCGTATCCAAATACTGTCCGGTACCGCTTTCGCTCAAAAAATTGAACGCGAGCATCGCAAACTGCATGGAAGCACCGCCTTGCAAAAAGAGTACTTCGTGGGTATCAGGTACATTCAACTGTTCCTTCACCAGGGCTACCGCTTCATCCATAACCGCAACAAAGCTTTTGCTTCGGTGTGAGATTTCGATAACAGACAATCCTAGGTTGTCAAAATTGATCAGAGATTCAGAGGCCTCTTTGAATACTTCTTGCGGCAGAATACACGGTCCAGCAGAGAAATTATGGGTTTTCATTTTTGCATTTATTAAATGAACTACAAATCTAAATTGTTCTATTACCAATAAGCTCTTACAGGTGGAAAAGTTTCGGTTAATATTCACGAGCTTTCCACAAAATTCAAACAGTTGGTACAGCCAATACAAATAACTGCTGATTCTAAGCCTTAGTCCGTAACTTTGGTCATCATTTAGAACTAAATAACCACAAATATGTCTAACGGAATTTTCAACGTACCGGTTGCGTCAAACGAACCTATCTATGATTATGCACCAGGTACACCAGAAAGAGAAGCGCTTTTGGCTTCTTACAAAGAGCAGTACGAAGCGACTGTGGATGTACCTATGTATATCGGCGGTGACGAAGTACGTACTGGAAACCTTGGAAAACTAACTCCTCCACACGAGCACAGCCACGTTCTAGGTCACTACCACATTGGTGATGAAAGCCACGTAAAGTCTGCTGTAGACAGCGCACTTGCAGCTAGAAAACAATGGGGTGCCATGCCATGGGAACACAGAGCCGCAATCTTTCTTAAAGCTGCAGAGCTGATCAGTACGAAATACCGTTACAAAATCAATGCTGCTACGATGCTTGCTCAGGGTAAAAACTGCTTCCAAGCAGAGATTGATGCAGTATGTGAGTTTGCCGATTTCTTGCGCTTCAACGTTGAATACATGACGCAGATCTACAGCGACCAGCCTGAGAGCTCTCCGGGTATTTGGAATAGACTTGAATACCGCCCTCTTGAAGGATTTGTATTTGCTGTAACACCGTTCAACTTTACAGCCATCGCAGGAAACCTTCCGGCAACACCAGCACTCATGGGGAATACTGTAGTATGGAAACCTGCGGATAGCCAGATTTTCTCTGCCAACGTAGTTATGGAAATTTTTAAAGAGGCTGGTTTACCGGACGGTGTCATCAACCTCATCTACGTAGACGGACCTGTCGCGGGAGATTACATCTTTAGCCACAGAGACTTCGCTGGTCTACATTTCACAGGATCAACAGCGGTATTCCAACACTTGTGGAAGACCATTGGAACGAACATTGACAAGTACCGCGCCTACCCGCGTATCGTTGGTGAAACTGGTGGTAAAGATTTTGTGGTCGCGCATCCATCGGCACCTGCACAACAAGTGGTTACAGCGCTCTCGCGTGGTGCCTTCGAATTCCAAGGTCAGAAATGTTCTGCTGCTTCTCGTGCTTACATTCCATCAAGCATGTGGCCAGCTGTAAAAGAAGGATTACTCGCAGATCTTGCTACGTTCAAAATGGGTTCTCCTGAAGATATGGGCAACTTCATCAATGCAGTCATTGACGAGCGCGCCTTTGATAAAATTGCTTCGTACATCGACTTCGTCAAAGAACAAGAGGATGCGGAAATCATCGCAGGTGGTAACTACGACAAGAGCGTAGGTTACTTTGTAGAGCCTACTGTAGTAGTTACTTCGAATCCTAAGTTCCGTACCATGGTAGAAGAAATCTTTGGCCCGGTACTTACTATTTACGTTTACGATGACGCAGATTGGGCTGCAACTCTAGAATTGGTCGACAATACCTCAGATTACGCCTTGACAGGTGCAATCTACTCTGCCGACCGCTATGCTGCTATTGAAGCAACGAACGCCCTTGAAAATGCTGCCGGTAATTTCTATATCAATGACAAGCCAACAGGTGCTGTCGTTGGACAGCAACCGTTTGGTGGTAGCCGTGGATCCGGAACGAATGACAAAGCTGGTTCATACATGAATCTACTACGTTGGGTAAATGCTCGTACCATTAAAGAGTGTTTGGTTCCGCCAACGGACTACCGTTACCCATTCTTGGGATAACTCAAAACCTGAAAAACAAAAAGGGCGCCCGATGGGCGCCCTTTTTTATATTATCTATTTTGCTCTTCGGGGCAAAACGAGCTAATTCACCTTATAATTGAATCGAAGACTGTACAGCACTTGTGGAATACGTGCACCTAGGTTATACCCTAATTTCCACATAGTCTCAGCGTACAAAGGAGAAGATTGACCGAAAACATTTCTGGTTCTTCCAAACTCAGCACCCACTATGAGATCAATTCTCGATCCTTCGGTGAGTGGCGAGAAAAAAACAATATTGCCATCTGGGTCGATGTCATAACTATCAGAGGTCACAAACGATGACCCACCTGCTGTAAAGTAAATACCATTGTAACGCTCGACATTCGCTCTGAACAATGTTGAATTTTGCCTGTACCAACGGTGCGCCGCTTCAAATCTGATATACCCAGTAGTAGCCGTATAATTTTCACCTAAAGCAGTGAAACGCACAGAATTCTCGTCGCCAAAGAAGCTGTGGTTCATCAAAACCCATCCCGAGCGCTGGTTGCGATACTCAACTCCTGCATCTATATAGTTTCCGAAAAGTGTCAGTGGATTGGCTTTGATCGCTAGTGATGGTACATTCGGTTTGTATCGGTCCACAATCTGTAAACCTGGTTGAACCAATTGCTGCCCGTAAGAGGCTGAGAACAGAAAAATGGCAAATAGGATGAACTTAAGCTTCATAATTTAGGTGTTTACGTTTGATATGCGAATACTATGCCTTTTTATTGGGTGCATGGAATCCTTGAACCTCCTTCCTCGTAATGTAGACCACCTTCTTTGTTTCAAAGAACTCGTCCGAGAAGAATTGGTTCAGATGGGTGAGCTGTGCCTTTAGCGGTCCCAACTCCTCTGCCAAATCACCGCCTTTCAAATACAACAAGCCGTTTGGACGCTTATCGTCAAAGTTTTTCTTGGCCAATTTCCCTTTGATCCATGGTATAAAGCGTTGCATATGAGTCACCGCACGAGAGACGACAAAATCATACTGGTACTTCAATTCCTCGGCGCGAATATGCGAGCCTTCCACATTCTCTAATCCAAGGGCCTCGGCCACAGCGTTAACAACCTTGATTTTCTTGCCAATGGAATCGACCAAATGAAATTCTGTTTCAGGAAAAAGAATAGCCAATGGAATACCCGGAAAACCACCGCCCGTTCCCACATCAAGTACGACCTGCCCCGGCAAGAAATCATAGACCTTCGCAATGCCTAAACTGTGCAAGACATGCTTTAAGTAAAAGGACTCCATATCCTTACGACTAATGACATTGATCTTTGCATTCCACTCCTCATAGAGGGGGCCAAGGCGCTCAAATTGATCCTTCTGTTTTGGGGTCAATTCTGGAAAGTGCTCGAAAATAAGTTCAACTGTATACATGTGGCAAAGATATGCCCGGCAGTTGGTACTTTTGTCCTCAATGAAATTCCAACTCGAACATACCGATCCAAAGAGTTCCGCTCGCGCAGGAACCATCACCACAGATCACGGTCAAATACAAACACCCATCTTTATGCCTGTAGGAACTGCAGGTACGGTGAAAGGTGTGCACACCAAAGACCTGAAGGAGGACACTAAAGCTCAAATCATCTTGGGCAATACCTACCACTTGTTCTTACGTCCTGGTACGGACATATTGAAAGATGCAGGCGGCCTACACAAATTCAACGGTTGGGATCGACCTATTCTCACGGACAGTGGCGGCTATCAAGTCTACAGTCTTGCCAACCAACGCAAGATCACCGAGGAAGGTGCTACGTTTGCTTCTCACATTGACGGCACAAAACACCTGTTCACTCCTGAACGAGTTATGGACATCCAGCGCGAGATTGGCGCAGATATCATTATGGCCTTCGACGAGTGTCCACCCTACCCAAGCACTTACGAGTACGCCAAGAAGTCCATGCACATGACCCATCGTTGGCTCGATCGCTGCTTCGACCGTCTCGACCAGGTGGAACCACTGTACGGCTACAACCAAACACTATTCCCGATCATCCAAGGCTCCACATACGAAGACCTCAGAAATGAATCGGCAGAATATATCGCAAGCAAAAATGCGGACGGTAATGCCATTGGAGGGCTTAGTGTTGGTGAACCCGCTGAAGAAATGTATAAACATGCTGCAGGTGCATGTGCCATCTTGCCAAAAGATAAACCGCGGTATCTTATGGGTGTGGGAACGCCTGCAAACATCTTGGAAAACATCAGCCTTGGAGTAGATATGTTTGACTGTGTAATGCCCACCCGCAATGGACGTAATGGACAAATTTTTACCAGCGAGGGCATCATAAACATCCGCAACAAAAAATGGGAAAATGTGCACGAGCCTCTTGATCCGAACGGAACAAGCTTCGTAGACAGCCAATATACCAAGGCATACGTGCGCCATCTTATCCATAGTAAGGAAAGTCTAGGTGCTCAGATTGCCTCCATGCACAACATACGCTTTTACCTATGGCTCGTAGAACAAGCACGCGCGCATATCATCGCAGGTGATTTTGCAAGCTGGAAAAACGAGATGGTTCCGAAATTAGAGCGTAGATTGTAGTTGTGAACAAGCTGGATTGGTACATACTGCGCAAATTCATGGGCAGCTTCTTTTTGACCATGATTTTAATCTTGGCCATTGCTATCGTTTTCGA
>JAAZVU010000115.1 GCA_018623275.1 Flavobacteriales bacterium | reverse complement strand
GAGTAGGAAAGGCATGACGTATTTACCTGTGCTCACAATGGAAAGCAGAAGGGTACCTGTGAGCTCTTCCTTCAGAGATTCATTCATCAATTTGAGCTCGTTCGCCTGATCTAAAATGCGCTCGGCATGGATTTTAACTTCTTTACCTAGGGGGGTAATGATGAGCTTCTTGCCTTGGTATTCAATTAGTGGAAAATCGAATTGTTCCGAAAAGGATTTAAACTGAAGACTTACAGCGGGTTGCGTTAAATGTAGGTGTCTAGCTGCCTTGGTGATGCTGCCGTGGGTGGCTATTGCATGGAAGACTTGGAGTTGGCGAAGGGTATAGTTCATAAGCTTTGGTTTATGTGGGGTGAATCAAAGTTTAATTTTCGCAAATATAAATAACGGCTGATATTTGTGTTACTCTAAATAACCTAATTTTTATGATAAAGTTTAGCTTGATTGATTCATCCTACCAGAAAGATGAATGTTATGAACTACTCAATCGTCTAATAGAAGTCAAAATTGACTTTTTAACCAATAAGATTGCCTCCAATATTGAGCGAGGATTAGATACAGTTCATTTTGAAGCGCGTCAAGCTTTATTGATAGAACAACGGGCTCAGCTCTACGATATGATTTTTGAGACTGAAGATGGAATGGTTAAAGTGACCAGTGAACTAGAAGTTGAAAAATTAGAACTGTAGCCTATGAATCTTGATACCCTTTTGGCCAATTTAACGAATCCCGCCCTGTTGTTTTTCTTCATGGGAATTATCGCTGTAAGATTGAAATCCACACTGAGTCTACCGGAAGGATCCTCAAAGTTTATTTCCATCTATCTGCTGTTTTCTATTGGATTTAAAGGTGGACAGGAACTTAGCCACGGTAACATCAACAGTGAGATGTTGCAAGTCATAGGCATAGGCTTACTCAGTGCAGCCTTCATACCTATCCTGACATTTTTTGTCCTAAGAACAAGAGTTGGAGTGCCCAATGCTAGTGCCATTGCTGCCTCTTACGGTTCCGTAAGTGCAGTGACCTTTATTACCGCTATTGCCTTTCTGGAGCAACGCGGGCACGATTTCGGCGGGCACATGGTAGCGCTTATGGCCATGATGGAGGCGCCTGCAATTATTGTTGGCGTACTACTGATGAAAGTGTATGGAAACGACGGGTTAAAACAGAAAATGAGCAACCTGCTGAAACACGCCGTTACCAACGGCTCTGTATTCCTGCTGCTTGGGGCCACCATCATTGGTTTTATCGCTTCTGAAGAAGCTGCTCAAGGTATAGCGCCATTTACCACAGATATATTCAAGGGCTTCTTGGTGCTCTTCCTCCTAGATATGGGAATTAAGAGTGGTAAAGAGATAGGAAGTCTGTGGAGCAGGGGACCGGCACCCATCTTGTGGGCCATTTTCGCACCGCTAATTATAGGTTCCACCATGGCTTTTTTCATCCATTTCCTTTCCGTGCCTTACGGTGATAAAGTATTGCTCACGGTTTTGATCGCCAGCGCCTCCTATATCGCAGTGCCCGCCTCCATGAAGATTGCAATCCCGGAGGCAAATCCAGCGCTCTATACCCCAATGGCGCTGGCGATTACTTTCCCTGTGAACATCATGATGGGAATTCCCCTGTATGCATCAATAATTGCGTAGATCTGAAGCAGTGGTCCTTCTTTTTGCCTAACATTGTGGTATGAAGAAACCACTGCTTCTATTTTTCTTTTGCCTAAGCAGCATAGCATTTGGACAGACTTTTGGGCCCGCTCAAGGATTTCCTTCTGATCCAGTAATTAGCGCGTCTTTCGAGGGCGACCGATTGTATTTGGGGACCCAAGGATCCGGTGTTTACGAACTCATAGATGGCTTCATTAAGCCCAGTGGCCGATTCCAAAACTTCAACCGCTCCTCCGTCTACAACTTCACCCAGAGCGATACGGGGCTCGTCCCAGTGCTGAGCGGCGACCTCCAGTCCTACCCAATCACCGTTACCAATTCCTTTGGCACAGAGTTCATCATTAATGAAGGTGGACTCCAGGTCAAATACAGCGATGCAGCCGATCAGATAAGCGACAAGGCATCGGGCATCTGGCGTATGATCTTGGGCTCGGAAAGATTGAACTTCTTGCGTATGGGGTCTGAATTGGTCACTCTCGACCAAAATGGAGAAGAGCTCGACAGGCAAAACTTTAAAGGCTTGGTGTTCGACCTCGCGCCTACTGATTACGGCCTCTTGCTCAGCGCGGAGAGTGGCTACTACCAATGGGACAACCAAGGACGCTCTTGGAAAAAAGTAGGTGCTGGACTGCCCATCTTCGCCTTTGACGGCCCTATGGCGAGAACGCCGCTGGGAAGTATTGAAGTCAACAAGCTATTAGAAGGGAATTGGACCACAGAAGATTTCGAAAGAATAGCCTATGCCAGGGAGAGTTACGAGAACGCATACGATGTAGATTCCGTGGGCGATCTGACTTATACCTTCGCCTCTTCGGGAGTGGCGGTGAAACGCGATAGCCAATTGCTTTACACCATAGACCCGCATCGCGAACTTCCAGATTTGCGCCCCGGCAACTACGACGTGGCGCTCATTGGCAATATACTTTATTTGGCTACTCCGTCAGGGATGTACACCTTTAGCAATGCTGGCGAGCCCAATGTTCCGCGTGCCACTGAGATAACGACATTTATAGACGGTATCGCTTCGACTAGCCTTGCTGGAGCATTAACTGCACCGAATTCAATCGGCTTTTCCGCTGATGTAAACGTGGAAAGTAATTCGCCGCTTTTGGGCAGGTATAAGGTCAATGACGGTCCTTGGGAATCTTGGGATTTAGGCGGTCCAATTCTTTTAGAATACCCAGCCCCCGGTGCCTACACCGTACATATTCAGGTCGATACCCGCGCAGATTTCACTTCAAGCGCCCCAACCACGTACACCTACACCATCAAAGCCTTCTGGTACAAACGACCAGCGTCATGGGGTATTATCATCTTCCTGCTAGCCGCCATCATAGTTTTTTGGCAACGCCGCGAGCGACTCAGAGCCAGCGAGCGTTTACAGCTTCAGGAGCGCTTGGCAGAAGCCGAACTAGAAAGCAAGCGCGGTCAAATGAACCCGCATTTTCTCTTCAATGCCCTCGACGCCATCTCGAATTTCATCTTCAAAAACCAACCCAAGGACGCCGTCCTCTACATGGGCAAACTTGCCAAGTTGATGCGCCTCACCCTTGAAAGCTCCCGCAACCCTCAAATGGTTCTAGCGGATGAGGTTGATCTGCTCAACAAATACATAGACCTCTGCATCTTGCGATACGGCTCTTTCACTTGGCAGCTTGACCTTGCCGACGACCTCGATCTCTACGATACCAAGCTGCCCCCAATGCTCCTCCAGCCCTTAGTAGAAAACGCAGTGCAACACGCTATGCGTCCAAATTTCGCCGAAGGCAAACCTGGCGCTATCCATGCTCAGATGAGTGCAAAAGAAAATGCGCTTCACGTCGTTATTGAAGACAACGGCCCTGGAATTGAGGATATTGAAAAGGCTGCAAAGAGCCACGGTTTGGCCATTATTCGCGAGCGATTAGATTTGTTGTCGAAGAAAAATCAAGCTGAATATTCGTTCAAATTGGAATCGATTGAGAAAAATGGTTCAATTCTTGGGACACGTGTTTCACTCATTCTCCCGTTAGAGAGCGAAGATTAATTTGTAGCTTCAAGTAAATCCAAAGACCTATGAACGCATTATTGTTAGACGACGAGCAACCTGTATTAGAAAGCCTTGCTGGAAAATTAGGCCTATTCTGTCCCGAGGTGAATGTAGCAGCTCAATGCAATAATGTCGACCAAGCCATAGCTGTCCTTTCAGAAGAAGCTATCGATGTGGTCTTCCTCGACGTCAATCTCAACGGCGAAAGTGGCTTCGATTTATTGGAAAAATGGGAAGGCGAAGAATTGCCCTCTCTCATCTTCACCACAGCCCACGATGAATTTGCCGTGAAAGCTATCAAGCACGCCGCATTAGATTACCTCCTTAAACCTATTGACGCAGAAGAATTAGTGAAAGCCGTGCGCAAGGCAGGTGAAAAGGTCGGTTCTGACCGCAGTGCAGTGGCAAGCGAGGCGGCGAAAGGCGCTCCAAAAAAACTCGTTATTCCAACCACGGAGGGCATGCACATCCTTAACGTAGAAGATATTGTGAGATGCGAGAGTAGCTCGAACTACACCACCTTCTATCTAGCAGATAAAACCAATGTACTGGCCTCGAAAACCATGAAGGAATACGAATCCTTACTTCGTCCTGCAGGTTTTGAGCGCGTGCACAAGAGCCACCTAGTCAACCTAGAAATGATTTCGCGTTACATCAGCGCGGACGGCGGATACGTGCTGCTCAAAGAGGGTTCTACGGTGCCGGTAAGCAACCGCAAAAAGGAAATTTTAGTCAGTCACCTCAAGCGATTGTAATGCCCTGGCGCTACGCTTTTCTTCACTTCTTTGGCAGCCTAATTTTGGGCAGCGTGGTGATGACATTCTTGTCTTTTGTGCTCATCAACGCCTACCAACAGACGCTTCATTTTGACGGCCTCGGCTTGGTCTTCCTTTTAAGCATGCTGTATTCCTTCTTCCTGAGCATACCTGGGGTGGGACACTTGAATCTTTATTACAGCAGGAATTTTGAAGCGGAGGATTTCGATGTTTTTTGGAACCAATTCAAACGACGCTACCTCCTCACCCTTCTTGTCTATGTAGTAGGATTGCTGGTACTTATTCTGGCAATATTTGGATTTAGCTACCCCGCATTCACGCTTACTAATGCATTAACGGTCTTGCCTTGGGTACTGATGATGATCTTCAGCTACGGCCTTACTGGTTGGCTCATCTTGCAGGCCCTAAAAGAAAAACTACGCTCGGCTTAGACTAGTGAAACGGACGTTTAATACGCCACCATAGTCTTTTGTACCATGGTGCTTTTTTAACGACAACTATGCCTAAAGTTGCCTCTACTAGACCCACTTCCATAGAGGTTTTCATTGAAACCACGTTCTCAAATTCGTTCAACGAATGAAGAGGTGGGTCAAAATGCCATATTTGATCTTCATAGCCTATCATTGT
>JAAZVU010000017.1 GCA_018623275.1 Flavobacteriales bacterium | reverse complement strand
ACAGACGCGAATTGGTTCCCAAGCTACGATAGCCAGGAGGACATTATCACAGGAACCAATGGTTTATTAGATGAACTTGCTATGGCCGTTCAACTGTTGAACAACGGCGGTTCTGTAGATGGTGATATCCTATTTAACGGCGATGCTTCTAAGTGGATCAAACTTGCAAATGCCATGCAATTGCGCTTGTTAATGTACATCTCAGAGAAGCAAGACGTCAGCAGTCAATTCGCTGCTATCGTTGCAAATGAAACGCTAATGGCAAGCAATGCTGATAATGCGGCGCTCACCTTTACAGGTAGCTTCCCGAACGAATACACCTTGGTTCCTTTGAAGCAAGGTGATTTTGATGCGGTTGCGATTAGCACTAATGCACTGCACCAATTGGATACTACCGATGACCCACGTAAGTACGTATATGCACGTCCATACAACGCTGGCGACGTTTACGCTACGCCAGGAACCACGCCTATTTACCAAGGTGCAGAAAACGGTAGTGAGTCTTGTAACAAGGACGGATCTCGCTTAGGTTATGCCTACTACAACTACCCGGGACACCTACAAGCCGGAACAATGGCAGAAGGTATCATTATGACCTACGCTGAGCAACAGTTCTTGCTGGCAGAGGCAGCACACAACGGATGGATCACGGATGATGCAGCTACATTGCACTCTAGCGCTGTGGAAGCCTCTATGGAGTACTACAATGCAGATTGGAGCATGACAGGCTGGTCAGATTTCAATGACTTCATCACCAATTCCGGCGAAGGTTATGATGGTACTATCACGAGCATTCGCAGACAAAAGTGGTTGGCTATGTTCTTTACTGGTTTGGATAACTACTTCGAACTACGTCGCTGGTATACTCAAGAAGAAGGCAACTGGGCGGATCTTCCATTCGTATCAGCACCTTGTTCAAACACAAATGGCGATGAATTGCCAATGCGTTTTATTTACCCTGGTAATGAAGCGAGTTTGAACCCTGAGAATCTTCAAAATGCCATTGATGCCCTCGGGAGCAATTCTCAAAACGCTAAGATGTGGGTCGTAGACCTATAACTTTAAAGCTTTAATAACCATAAGCTACTATTACCACGGTGCGCCTAGCGCACCGTGGTTTCCTTTTAAATACACCACATGAGCAACAACGTTAGAAGCGATAAAAAGACACTATTCGGTGCCGCCATCAACCCACCGGTATTTTTTGGTTCATTGATTCTGTTACTCTCTTTGATCAGTACTACCATTATCATTGGCGAACCTGTCGAAGAGCTCTTCAGAACAGCTCAAGCAAGCATAAGTGATGCCGCAGGATGGTTCTTCATTTTACTCGCGAACCTTCTGATGTTTTTCCTCATCTATTTGGCCTTTTCAAAATATGGAGATATTCGATTAGGTGGATCAGATGCCCAACCAGAGTTCACTCGAATTTCATGGTTCGCCATGTTGTTCTCCGCAGGGCTCGGTATTGGGCTTTTGTTCTATGGGGTCGCTGAACCCATCTACCACTTCAACGACAATCCATTCGTTGATAATTCCGATACCATAGCCGCAGCAAAGAGTGCTATGGGCATTACGTTTTATCACTACGGATTTCAAGCATGGAGCATCTATGCAACGGTAGGTCTAGCCTTAGCTTTTTTTACCTTTAATCTTAAGCTTCCACTCACCATACGCAGCATCTTCTATCCACTTCTTGGAGATAAAATTTATGGCCGTTGGGGCGACCTAATTGACGTTATCTCTGTTATCGCCACAGTTGTGGGGCTGGCGACCTCGCTAGGCTTAGGTGCACAACAGGTCAATGCTGGTCTTGAATACCTGTTCGGCACTCAATATTCAAGAGAGGTCCAAATAATTATCATCGTCATTGTTACTGCGCTTGCCACGCTGTCTCTACTCGCCGGATTAGATAAAGGGATCCGCAGACTCAGCGAGGTAAACATGGGTTTAGCGATGGTATTATTAGTTTTTGTATTAGCTATTGGGCCTTCAGCATTCCTCATGGACAGCTTCGTACAGAATATTGGCTACTACCTTGACAACTTCTTCAAAATAGGCATGTGGACGGAATCGTTCGTAGGCGTTCAAGACGATTCAAACTGGCAAAACGTTTGGACCGTATTTTACTACGCTTGGTGGATCGCTTGGTCTCCTTTTGTGGGCATCTTCATTGCTCGTGTATCTAAAGGTCGAACCATCAAGGAATTCATATTAGGTGTTGTCCTTGTCCCATCCTTACTAACATTCCTTTGGATGAGCATTTTTGGTGGCAGCGCATTGTATTTCGAACTTTTAGGGGATCACAGCATTACCACCGCCGTGAATGAAAATGTGGCTACTGCGATCTACAAACTCCTCGAAAAATATCCGTTAGTAACCGTATCCTCCGGACTTTCCATCATCTTGGTTACCAGCTTTTTCGTAACGAGCTCGGACAGCGGATCTATGGTGGTAGATACGCTCACCTCAGGAGGCCGTCACGATGCCCCGAAGATTCAAAAGATTTTCTGGGCTTCGATGGAAGGCGCAACCGCATCAGTTCTTCTCCTATACGGCGGATTAACAGCTCTTCAAAGCACAACGACCATAACCGGGCTCGCCTTTGCATTCATTTTAGTGTTGATGACTATCAGCTTCCATATTAGTCTGGAAAACTATTACCAAAAGCATTACGCAAAAAAGGGGAACAGTACGGATACAGCTGAATAAGCCGGTGCTGGACACTCTTTTTACCGTGTATTAACGGCATCGAGACGACTTTACCCTGAAAACGGTCACAATTCTTTGAAAGTGTAACCTTTACTTCACATAAAAATGGTAAGTTTACGTTACACTTAAAACTAACCCCCATGAATGTAGAAACATTAATACCTGTTTTAGGTATTCTCACCGGCATCATTATTCCTATCGCAGTCTTCATCTGGCAATACTATGATGCCAAAGGAAAGCGCGATGCGGTGGTAGAAATCGCAAAACATATTGGCGACCAAGACAAACTTGAGGAATTACTCACGCTTTTTGACGAACGAAAGAGTGAACCCATTGACTATAGACGTGGCGGCGTTATTACGATTTTCGTGGGCGCGGGGCTATTCTTCTTAGGGCTGTTTTTCTTGGGGAATATTTTTAAAGGAATTGGCGCCCTAGTAGGACTCATTGGTGTAGGCACAATGATCGCGGGATATCTATATCCCAATACGGAGAAAGAGCTCACGAACGCCGTAGATCAGTTCGAAAAGAAATAGTTTATGGGCAAAGACCATGTCAAACTCTTGAACAACCTTCAGGAATTTCGCAAGCGCGCTGCCTTAACCCAGGAAGGTCTCTCCATCAAAGCCGAAGTCTCTCGAAAAAGTATCAATGCCATAGAGAACGGTATTTATGTTCCTTCAACAGTACTAGCACTGAAAATTGCTAAGACGCTTGGTTGCACCGTTGAGGAGCTCTTCCAACTACCATAAAGGAGACTATACAAATACGGACATAAAAAAAGCCCTGATGCTGTGCATCAAGGCTTTTCCTTGTAGCGGAGGCAGGACTCGAACCTACGACCTTCGGGTTATGAGCCCGACGAGCTACCAACTGCTCCACTCCGCGTTAATGTGGGACAAATATAGGGTGCTTGCATCAACTGCGCAACCTTTAGGCTAGGCGATTAAAGAAGAAAATTGGTCTTCGAGAGCCGATGAACCTCTTTCAATCTCATTTCTAGTCAATTGCTTTTTGATCTGTCCCTTGCTTAAAAAGATACATTCAGAACAAAGCTCCACTACTTCCTGCATAATGTGGGTGGAAAACAAGACCGTTTTCTCTTTAGCTACTTCACGAAGAAGCGCACGGATCTCCACAAGTTGCGCTGGGTCTAAACCCGTGGTAGGCTCATCAAGAATCAGAATCTCTGGGTCGGGAATAAGCGCAGCAGCGAGGCCTACGCGTTGGCGGTACCCTTTAGATAGCGCTCCAATCTTTTTATGCTGCTCGAGGCCTAGGACTACCATATCAATGACTTGGCTCACTCTTGATTTATCTACTTTGTAGATGGAAGCCACATATTCGAGGTATTCCTTTATGTATAATTCTAAATATTGGGGGTTGTGTTCAGGTAGGTATCCCAGAACACGCTGAACCTTGAGGGGTTCTTTGAGGACGTCCACACCGCCTACCATCACGCTACCGGCATCAGGAATGACAGATCCTGTGATGATCTTCATGAGGGTACTTTTACCAGCACCATTTGGGCCTAGAAGACCTGTGATTTGGCCCGATTTTATTTCAAGGCTCACACCGTCTAGCGCTTTCTGGCTGCCGTACGTTTTAGTGAGGTTCTCAATAACTATACTCATGATTTAATCCCCATTAAGTCTAGGAAAAAGGCATATTCCATAGCGGTCTCTTTAAGCGCTTCAAATCGGCCCGAAGCACCACCATGACCTGTTTCCATGTTACAATACATGAGCAAAACTTCGTCCTTATTGGTACGCATTTTACGCAGACGCGCGATCCACTTCGCCGGCTCCCAATATTGCACCTGGCTGTCGTGCAATCCGGTAGTGATCAACAGCGCAGGATAATCTTGGGCCTTCACCTGATCGTAAGGACTGTAGGAAAGCATGTAGTCGTAACTGTCTTTGTTCTTTGGGTTACCCCATTCGTCGAACTCTCCAGTAGTAAGCGGGATCGATTCATCCAACATCGTCGTCACCACATCCACAAACGGAACTGCAGCGATGACTCCTCGGAACAAATCTGGACGCATGTTCACTACAGCTCCCATCAATAAACCACCAGCTGAACCACCCATGGCCATGAGCGTCTCTGGTGTAGCATAGCCCTGCTCTACAAGCGCATCGCCACAAGCAATAAAATCAGTGAAGGTGTTGATCTTATTAAACATCTTACCGTCCTCGTACCAAGGTCTTCCCATGTACTGTGAACCGCGAATGTGAGCGATAGCGTATACAAAGCCACGATCCAACAGACTCAGACGTACCGTAGAGAATGAAGGGTCGATGGTATATCCATAAGAGCCATAACCGTAAAGCAATGTTGGATTAGGACCGTCTTCGCGGATTAAATCCTTTCTATAGACAATTGACATGGCTACTTTCTTGCCGTCATCAGCGGTAGCCCATATGCGCTTGGTTTCATATTTAGACTTGTCATAGCCGCCCAATACCTCCTGCTCCTTGCGAACCGTTTTCTCACCAGTGGCAAAATCATAGTCGATCACACTACCTGGCGTGGTTAGCGAGGTATATCCATAGCGTAGGTGCTTCTGGTCGAAGCTAGGGTTGTTACCCACGTAGGCCGTGTAGGTTTCCTCCTCGAAAGGCAAGTAATACGCCTCACCGCCCCAAGGTTGGATACGAATGCGAACCAATCCGTTCGAACGCTCCTCAGTCACAAGGTAATCCTCAAACAGCTCCATATCTGTAAACAGCACATTCTCATCGTGTGGAAGTACATCGGTCCAATTCTCTTTCGAAGGTGCCTCTACCGGTGCCTTCATCAACTTAAAGTTAGTCGCCTCATCCGCATTGGTACGGATGTAAAAATGGTCGCCAAAGTGACTAGTGCTGTACTCCAAACCACGCTCACGCGGCTGAATAATCTGAAACTCTCCGGTAGGATTATCAGCAGCCAAAAATCTGTGCTCGTCCGCCATCGTCGACGATGAACCGATCATCAAATACTTGCGACTCTTGCTCTTATATACAAAACAAGTGAAGGTCTCGTCTTCTTCTTCGAAAATGAGCTCATGTGAACCACTTTGTGCATCCCAACGCTTGATCTTATTACTGCGAAGCGTCTCTAAATCCTTTACGGTGTAGAACAAGTAATTACCGTCCGCACTCCAAGTAGAACCTCCACTACACTCGTTTTCCGTCACAATGTCAATGGCACCCGTAACTAAATCCTTGGTATAGATGGTATAAATACGGCGACTCACAGTATCTACCCCGAAGGCAATCTTCTGGTTATTTGGATGTATCGCTAATCCGGCAACTTGATAATACGAATGACCTTCAGCCAATTCATTCACGTTCAGCAATACCTCTTCTTCAGCCTCCAAAGACCCTTTCTTACGACAATACAGCGGATATTCCTTTTCACCTTCAAATCGAGTGTAGTAGTAATAGCCGTCCAACAGATAAGGAACGGAGCTGTCGTCTTTTTTAATTCGACCCACAATTTCCTCGTAGAGTCTCTCCTGAAGCTTCTCAGTGCCCTTCATGATTTGCTCACGGTAGGCATTCTCCTGATTCAAATAATCAATGACCTCTGGATTCTCACGATCACGCATCCAGTAATACTCGTCGTTGCGGGTATCTCCATGGATAGTCATTTCATGAGCCACCTCTTTTGCAATAGGCTCACCAGTGTTTGGGGTTTCGTTCATGGTACATTGTGTCATAAGGGCTACAAAACTAAGGCCAAGTAATACCTTTTGTTGCATGGGAAGGGTTATTTTAGAGACTCACTTAAGGTCTATGAAATTACTGAATTCCAACTATAACAGCACACTTCTTCTATTTGTGCTAAGCCTATCCATTATGAGCTGTTCCAAACCTGAAAGAAAAGTAGATTTCCAAGGTCACCGTGGTGCCCGAGGATTGTATCCAGAAAATAGTTTGGAAGGATTTGAATATGCATTGAGCATAGAGGAATTGACCACGCTTGAACTAGATATTGTAGTGAGTGCGGACAAGAACCTGATCATCTCCCACGAGCCTTGGCTCAATCCTGAGATCTGTAAGTTAGACTCGGCAGTACTTGCTGATAATCCGATGGCATACAACCTCTTTCAGATGACTACAGAGGAAATTCAGGCCTTTGATTGCGGCAGTAAAGGCAACCCTAGATTTCCAGAGCAAAAACCCATGGCCACCTACAAACCGGCATTAAGTGAACTGTTCAATATGCTCAGCCGCACGGGCAACTGGCGTAAACTTAATATTGAGACAAAATCCAGACCTATTGGAGACGGGGTTTACCACCCGAAGCCCAAGGAATTTGCACGGCTCATCGCAACTTTTCTAGAACGCTACGATGCTTTAAATCCAGAGTTTAATCTGCACGATCTAGTAACTATACAGAGCTTTGATGTCCGTACACTCCAAGAGCTAAGAAAGCTGCACACCGGGGTTAAACTATGCCTGCTTACGGAAGATGTAACAGATCCAGCAGCGGCCATGGACAAGCTAGGATTCCCTGCGGATGTCTATAGCCCGAATTTCGAAACGGTTACTCCTGAGATTGTGAATTGGTGCCACTTTAGACGCATTGATATCATCCCATGGACGGTGAATGAAGTCGCAGACATGCAGCGATTGCTAGATATGGGTGTCGACGGATTAATCTCCGATTACCCGAACAAATACAAGGAGCTGGTCTATTAATTAACGCCAGCCTGAGCCTTCGCTCGTTGAATGCGCATTACGCCTTGACGAGAACCCTCGTGATCAGGGTTATAACTCAACGCCTCACGATAGTCGTTTTCGGCATTCGGCATATCGCCTAAAAGCTCATAACTGTACCCGCGGCCGTACAACGCTCGGTGGTTGATGGGCTGTATAGACAAGGCTTGATTAAAGTAGCCAATAGCTTCACGCGGCAACTGCAACTGAAGGTGGATATACCCCAGATTAAAGAAGCTTTCAAGATCCGCTGGGTCCAATTTTGTGCACGTCGTAAAATCCTCCAAAGCCCCGTTCCAATCCTGCTGACCTAAATAGAACATCCCTCTGTTGTAAAAGCTCAACTTGTTTTCAGGGTCCAATTCAATCAACCTATTAAAATAGGCCAATGCCAAAGGATTCCCTTGTGCACTGTAGAGGACACCACACATATCAATGGCCTCTACATAGTCCGGCGCAATATCAATAGCCTTCTGAAACCACTTCAACGCACGCGCTGTATCTCCCAAAGCATCGCGCATCAACAATCCTTTCAAGAAATGAGCTTCGGGATTCTCTGGCTCTAGATTAAGCACGATATCTACAAGCTCAGCGCTTTTCTCGAATTCTGTAACTACATGGTAGAGCTGCGCCATCTTAAGACGACACGGCACGTATTCTGGATCCAGACGCATACATTTCTGCCAAGCGTCCCTACTCTCGCGCGTTTTGTTTGAGGCAAAACCTAAATCACCTAGAATCTCTAACGCCCCCACTCTATTACTATCGGCTGCTAAAACCGCATTGATATCTGCTTGTGCATAAGCCAGGTTTCGTGCACCTAGATACAGTCGTGCACGTGATTCAAGCACATCAAGATCATTAGGATTCTCAACGATCAATGCATTCAAACTATCTAATGCAGTACGGCCCTTATTAACCGGTGCCAATTCTTCCACAGGTGCATCTGCAGGAGCAGGAGCTTGCTCTTTCGGTTCACTACAGCTGTAGGTCATTCCAAAGGCAAGGACAAATAGGGCGGCTGATCGTAGTTGCGTCATTTTCATACTTCAAAAATGAGGCAAAAAAAAAGCCCCGCCAAGTGGCGGGGCTGGGAATCAAATAAATTGACTCTTAGAAGTTGTAACGCAATGTTGCATTCCAAGTACGACCGAAACCGAACCATACAGAGTTTGCAGTGTGTACGCCGTTCCAAGTTGGATCGCCTTCACCTGCGTGAATGTTGGTGTTAGATTCAGCAATGTATACTGTGTTCAACAAGTTGTTCACGTTAAAGCGGAATGAAGCGCTATTTCCGAACAAATCGAAACGAGTGGTAACACCCATATCAATTAGGTTGTACGAAGGAAGTTTCAACGCACCGTTGTTGTCTTCATTTTTGAAGTCAGAATCTACAACTGACCAGTCAGCGTATAGACCGTCAACGTAACGGAAGTTCATATCCAAGCTAGTCTTCTTACCCACTTTGTAATCTGCGTTCAATACTGCAGTAGTTTGAGCCGCATCACCTACACGAGCACCAGCAACATAAAGTACACCAGTACCGATCTCGTTTTGGTTGTCATCAAACAATACAGATTCGAAGTCTTTAGTGTATCTCCAGTCACCCAAAGACAACATAGACTTAACTGTCAAGTTGTTTGTAGCGAAGTAAGTTGCTTCTAGTTCAATACCGTTGTGCTGTACATCGATATCACGGAACTGAGCAGTACCTTCTGTACCGTTCGCATTCAATAATGAACGAGAGATGAAACGGTTACCCCAGTTAGTAGCGTAAGCGTTCACGTTCAATACCAAGTTGCTAGTACGGTAACCGTAACCCAATTCGAATGAAATGATTTCTTCGTTTTGTAGGTCAGGGTTTACGTCGTTACGGTAACCTGGGAATACACCGTCAAAGTTTGCTTGACGTGAGATGTAACCAGCGTTAGCAAATACGTTAGATTTTTCGTCGATGTTGAAGTTAGCACCACCTTTCGCGTAACCACCTAGTTGGCTAACCACCTCAGAAATAGGGTTGTTCGCTTGATCGAAGTAATCGATACGTTGGAAGCTCTGGTTACTTACACCAGCCTGAACTACAGCAGTCAAACGACCGTTGTCGTTGTATTCAGCCATACCGTTCAAACCTTGCCATCCTACTTTACCGATGTTGTAGTAATCTAGTTTTGGACCAGCCAAACCAGTGTTGTTGAATGGAGATGCTTCGATAGTAGTATTGATGATACGACCGTTCTCGTTGTCGTTACCCGTTGAGTAGTATCCGTCAAGACCCATCAAGTTGTTCATTGCACGGTAGTGGTAACCAGTGTAGTTACGTAAATCAACACCGATAGAGTAAGTCATTTTACCTTGAGTGATCTCCAAGTTAGAGATAGCACCAATCCAGTTGTGCGAGTTCATAGAAGCACGACGTACCATTACAGCACGGTTTACATTGCTATCACGGAAACCGTTAGAACCGATCAACTGACCGTTGAAATCTGAAATCTCACCAGTGTAAGGATCAGTAGTACTTTGGTTCAAAGCAACAATGTTGTCGAAGTCAACAGTACCGTCTTCTAATCTTGAAGCGTCACCGTCACCATCCTCAACCCAGTGCTCGTACAAATCCTTGCGGTAAGGAAGTGTATTCATATCGCTGTTGCGGAAGTAGTTACCACGTGGCCCAGTACCACCACCACGACCCGCAGAGCCGTACAAAGAAGTAGCCAACTTAACGTTGTCAGAGATGTTCCAATCCCAGTTGAAAGTAGCTAGCGGTTTGTTGTAGAAGTTACGACGCATAGAGAACTCCTCGCCGTTCAATGTACCACCGTTTGTGTTCCAACGACGGTTGATCTCACCACCGTCACCTTTGAAACCGTTATCAGCAGTGAAGTGCTGGTAGTCACGGATACTTACCCATACATCACGTTGGTGGTGCCATTGACCCGCACCAATAACGCTCAAGTTCATGCTGTGGTCAGAACCCTCTGGGTTATATCCTACAGCAGCGAAGTAGTTGTATCCTTCACCTTGAGTTTGGTTGATGTAACCGTTACCCATCCAACGAGAGATAAGTACAGAAGAAGCCCAACCGTTAGCGTCTTTACCAGAGTTGTAAGAAGCAGTTGTTTTGTAGTAACCGTCGTTACCAGCAGATTGAGCGAAAGATCCACCTTGCTTCAACTCAGCAGCTTTTGTGAAGATACTTACTGTACCACCCACAGAAGGAACTGCCAAACGTGAAGCACCAAGACCACGCTGAATCTGGATACCTGAAGCTACATCAGATAGACCTTGCCAGTTTGACCAGTACACCCAACCGTTCTCCATATCATTAACAGGCTGACCGTTGATCAAGAAAGAAGTGTTGCGCTGATCGAAACCACGAAGAGATAGACGTGAATCACCGTAACCACCACCTTGCTTAGTAGCGTAAACACCAGGAGTGTTGTTCATTACCTCTACGAATTCGAGGTTACCTACCTTCAGAGAAATCTCTGCAGGTGAGATAGTAGAGACAGCGATAGGAGTCTCACGCTCCTTAGCGATGTCAATTACGTTAGAAGTTACCGTGATCTCGTCCAACATGTTGAACAAAGAATCAGCTGCAGCTTCTTGAGCATATGCAGATACACCTGTGAACAATGCACCTACAATTAATAAAGCCTTTTTCATTGTTTGTTTTTGAAATGGTTATTCAGCCACAAATTTAACAAGGCTTTCACCTTTGCCCTTTTCGGTATGTT
This sequence comes from Flavobacteriales bacterium, assembly GCA_018623275.1. GTDB lineage: Bacteria > Bacteroidota > Bacteroidia > Flavobacteriales > Schleiferiaceae > UBA10364. Next base: position 6,557 of record JAAZVU010000017.1, on the reverse strand, counting down.
AAGTTTATATGAACACGTTAATAACAAAAGGCGCTGAAAATCAGCGCCTTTTGATTCTTATATGTATTAAATACTATGTTATTCTTTCTCTGACAATGCAGCTTTGATCTTCGCTTCCACCTCTTCAGCAAGCTCAGGATTGTCAATAAACAACTGTTTCACTGTATCACGTCCTTGACCCAAACGAGTTTCACCGTAGCTGAACCAAGAACCACTTTTAGTAAGGATATCGTGAAGTACACCCAGATCAATAAGCTCGCCCGCTTTCGAGATACCTTGACCGTACATGATATCGAACTCTGCCAAGCGGAAAGGAGGGGCTACTTTGTTTTTAACCACCTTCACTCTTGTACGGTTACCGATCACTCGGTCGCCGTCTTTGATTTGAGTTGAACGACGAATGTCGATACGAACAGAGCTGTAGAATTTCAAAGCATTACCACCCGTTGTTGTCTCAGGGTTTCCGAACATCACACCAATCTTCTCACGCAACTGGTTAATGAAAATACAGGTACAATTTGTTTTGCTAATTGTACCCGTAAGCTTTCTAAGTGCTTGGGACATCAAACGCGCTTGCAGACCTACGCGAGCATCTCCCATTTCACCTTCAATCTCAGCCTTAGGCGTCAGAGCAGCCACAGAATCAATAATAAGGATATCAATAGCACCTGAACGAACGAGGTTATCAGCAATTTCGAGCGCCTGCTCACCGTTATCCGGCTGAGAAACGATAAGCTCGTCTGTGTTTACACCTAACTTTTCAGCATAAAAACGATCGAATGCGTGCTCTGCGTCAATAAAAGCGGCGATACCACCCTTGCGCTGACATTCCGCAATAGCATGAAGGGTAAGAGTTGTTTTACCAGAACTCTCAGGTCCGTAGATTTCAACCACACGACCCGTAGGATAACCTCCTACACCAAGCGCGACATCAAGAGTCAATGATCCAGTTGGAATAGAATCCACTTCAATAACTGGCGCATCGCCCATTTTCATTACTGTTCCTTTACCGTATGCCTTGTCCATACGGTCCATCGTGAGTTTCAGTGCCTTTAATTTGGCGTCTTTGTCTGCGCTCATAATCTTAGAATGCTAAAAATATTAGAATTTGTACAAATGTAGGACTTTGATTCAAACTGCAAAGCCTTTCTAATAATTTATGGCAAGAATTTTAATTTTCGAAGAGTGCTAGGACTTGCTCAGTCGCTTCCTTGGTTTTCACTTTTTCCAAAACTTGTTCGATCACACCCTCCTCATCGATCACATAAGTGTGTCTGTAGATGCCTTCATATTCTTTGCCCATAAACTTCTTCCAACCCCAAGCTTCGAATGCCATAATGATGGATTTTTCTTCGTCTGCAATAAGATTATAATTGAGCTCTTGCTTTGTGGCAAAATTACTCTGACGCTTGACTGAATCGGCGCTAACGCCTACAACCTCGAATCCTTTCGCTGCTAAATCTGCGTAATTATCACGGAAGTTACAGGCCTCTACTGTACACCCTGGAGTGCTCGCTTTCGGGTAGAAAAATAAGATGACTTTCTTGCCTAAGAACTGCTCTGAAGAGATGGTTTCTCCGTTCTGGTTTACACCGCTCCATGCAGGTGCTTTTTGTCCAATTTTTAATGCCATTGTGAATTGATTTTATTTCTCAACAACTCGAAGTTAGCTTTGTTTTGTTCCTTAGACCCCTTGTTAGCAATAAATAGTTTTCCACATGACTAAAGCAGAAAAAGTACAATACGTCGTCGATGAGCTGGAACGTCTTTATCCAGAAACCCCAGTGCCATTGGACCACAAGGATCCCTTTACCCTGCTTGTTGCAGTGGTGCTCAGTGCGCAATGCACCGACGAGCGTGTGAATCAGATTACCCCAAAGCTTTTCGCCGTGGCAGACAACCCATACGACATGGCTAAAATGACCGTAGAGGAGATTGCTGCAATAATTCGCCCGTGTGGTTTGGTTCCAATGAAGAGCAAAGGAATTCATTCCTTCTCAAATACTATTGTCAACGAATACAACGGCGAAGTACCGGCAAGTTTTGAAGCACTAGAGGCCATGCCAAGTGTCGGTCACAAAACTGCGAGTGTAGTGATGAGTCAAGCTTTTGGGGTACCTGCCTTTCCTGTGGATACCCATATTCAGCGATTGATGTTCCGTTGGGGATTCTCGAACGGTAAATCTGTGGATCAAACTGAAAAGGATGCCAAGCGATTATTTGCGAGAGAGCTCTGGAACAAGCTGCATTTACAAATCATTTTCTATGGCCGCGAGTATAGCCCTGCGCGGGGATGGGATTTAGAAAAGGACTATATCACAAGTAGAATTGGCCGTAGAAGCGAGATTAAAAAATGGGAAGCGGAGCAAGAAAGAAAAGCCAAAAAGGCCGTAGCTAAAAAAGCTCGCCGATAGTTGTTATTTTTGGGCTGCATTAAAAGAAATTGACCTTATATGGGACGCGCATTTGAATTTAGGAAAGAACGCAAGTTTAAGCGTTGGGCAGGGATGGCGAAGACCTTCTCGAGAATTAGTAAGGACATCATCATGGCCGTGAAAGAAGGCGGTGATAATCCAGATTCGAACTACCGCTTAAGAATGCTTCTTCAAAATGCCAAGGCAGCCAACATGCCTAAGGACAATGTGGAGCGCGCCATCAAAAAGGCCATGTCGAAAGACCAGAGCGACTACAAGACCATTATCTATGAAGGGTACGGTCAACACGGTATCGCTGTTCTGGTAGAAACTGCTACAGATAATAATACTCGTACGGTAGCGAATGTGCGCTCGTACTTTAATAAGTGTGACGGCTCACTAGGAACTTCAGGTTCAGTGGAGTTTATGTTCGAGCACAAGTGTCACGTAAAGATTGCAGCTGGTGATATCGATGTGGAAGAGCTCGAGTTTGAGATGATTGACCACGGCGCCGAAGATGTATTTAAGGATACTGAAGAGAAAGACGGCGAGGAAACTGAAATCATCATGATCTATGGCCAATTCGCAGATTACGGCAACATCGCTAAAGGTTTAGAGGAATTGGGTCACGAGATTATAGAATCTGGTTTTGAATACATTCCTACCACAACGAAAGAGCTGGACGAAGCACAAACTAAGGACATCGAAAAACTCATTGAGAAATTAGAGGAGGACGACGATGTACAGAATGTGTACACCACTATGAGATAAAGGCTGTGCGAACAGCGAAGCTAAAGCACAAAAAAGCCGCCCGATGGGCGGCTTTTTTAGTTGTTATTAAGCTGGAATTCTCCGCAACGAACTTCGTTCAATCTGCGCCTTCGCATATTCTTTGGTAATGTGCAAGGTCTTCTCCTCCATACCCGGTGCATCGAACATATGGTCGGTGAGGATGGCCTCACAAACACTGCGCAATCCGCGAGCGCCAAGGCTGTAGTCGAGTGCTACTTCCACGATGTAATCGTATACCTCATCATCAAAAGTGAGATCAATCTCATCCATGTGGAAGAGGTGCTGGTACTGCTTGATCAATGCATTCTTCGGCAACGTCAAAATCGCACGCAGAGCCTTCTCATCCAATGGAGACATGAAGGTCACGATAGGCATACGACCAATGAGTTCTGGAATCAATCCAAAGCTCTTAAGATCTGAAGGGGTAATGTAGCTCAATACCTCATCATCCTCAACGTGCTGGCGACTCTCTTTAGAATAGCCTAAGGTTGCAGAATTAAGACGTGAACCAATCTTCTTTTCAATCCCTACAAAGGCGCCACCCGCAATAAAGAGGATGTTTGTAGTATCTACTTCAATGTACTTTTGGTCCGGATGCTTACGACCACCTTTTGGCGGTACATTCACCTTCGAACCTTCAAGAAGCTTCAACAAACCTTGCTGAACACCTTCCCCACTAACATCACGAGTGATGGATGGGTTATCGCCTTTGCGAGCAATCTTGTCGATCTCGTCGATGAACACAATACCCACCTGGGCACGGTTCAAATCATAATCTGCCGCTTGCAATAGACGCGTCAAAATACTCTCAACATCTTCACCTACGTAACCTGCTTCTGTAAGTACAGTTGCATCTACAATGGTAAAGGGCACATTCAGTAGCTTGGCTATAGTGCGTGCTAGGAGTGTTTTACCCGTTCCTGTGTTTCCGACTAGAACAATGTTCGACTTATCTACGTCCGGAGCATCTGGAAGCGGCACAAGACCAATACGCTTGTAGTGGTTGTACACTGCTACAGCAAGAGTGCGTTTGGCAGGCTCTTGACCTATGATATATTCGTCGAGGTGCTCTTTGATTTGTCTTGGCGTGAAATCAAACTCAGGCTTTGCAGCAACATCTAGCGGATTAGATTGTGGCTTTTCACCCAATTCAGCGTGAAGGATACCACCAGCCTGGCCAACACAACGGTCACAGATGTGGGCATCCACACCAGCAATCATCATCTCCGCCTCATCCTTGCTGCGACCGCAGAAGGAACAGTGGACGTTTTTATCCTCGCTCATTATCTAGCTTGATTCTTACCTAGCAAAATTTCATCTACCATACCGTAGGCCTTCGCTTCTTCCGAAGTCATCCAGTAATCGCGGTCAGAATCTGCCTCTACTTTATCGAAAGGCTGACCACTATGGTGAGAAATGATTGAATACAACTCCTTCTTCAGCTTGAGGATCTCTTGCAAAGTGATCTCCATATCTGAAGCTTGACCCTGAGCACCGCCCATAGGCTGGTGAATCATAATACGGCTGTGCTTCAACGCTGAACGCTTACCTTCAGCACCTGCACACATTAGAACAGCACCCATAGAAGCTGCCATACCTGTACAGATAGTTGCAACATCAGGGTTAACTACCTGCATGGTGTCATAGATACCAAGGCCTGCATATACAGAACCGCCTGGCGAGTTGATGTAAATCTGAATATCCTTCTTCGCATCAGCACTCTCCAAAAAGAGCAACTGCGCTTGAACGATGTTGGCTACCTGATCATTAATGCCCGTTCCCAAGAAGATGATGCGGTCCATCATCAAACGTGAGAATACGTCCATCTGTGCAACATTCATTTGACGCTCCTCAATAATGTAAGGAGTCAACGATGCGTCCACGTACTGATCGACATACATGCTCTGAATACCGGCATGCTGGGTAGCGTACTTTTTAAATTCTTTTCCTAAGTCCATGTATCAAAGTTGGTTTGAGGGTTAAGGCTTAAATCTTAGATTTTGTTCTAAGTTATGCCTTTTCCGTGACCAATTTGATGAATTCATCATAAGTCACCTCTTTCTCCTCAACTTTGAAAGACTCTTTGTAATGTGCTAAAAGCTTCGCGTTATATACTTGGTCGCTGATACGACGAACTTCTTCCTCATTCTTAAGTGCGTTCTCTGCAATGCCTTTCAACATTTCATCGTCCATCACTTGCTGACCATACTGTTGGAACTGAGCCTTCACCATACCTACAGTGTGGTCTAGAAGGTCTTCACGGCTCACCTTGATCTCAGCAGCAGTGATTACTGCGTTCTCGATCAATTGGTAACGCAAACCTTTCTCTGTTTTTTCCCAATCAGCCTCTACCTCTTCAGCAGTCAATGGCTTCTCGCCTGAAGTCTGCATCCACTTTTTCAAGAATTCGATAGGAAGGTCAAATTTGGTCTTGTCGAGCAAGTACTCTGCAACGTTGTTCAAGAAGTACTGATCCGCTTCGTTTTGGTACATGCGCTCCGCCTCCTCTTTCATGCGAGCACGCATTTCTTCTTCCGAAGTAACTGCACCTTCACCGTATACCTTGTCGAAGAACTCTTGGTTCAACTCTGCTGGCTCCATACGGCTGATGTTCGTTAATTTGAATTCGAAAGATCCCGAAGAAGCTTCCAACTGCGCGTCAGTTACACCGAGCAAGCCTGCGACGTTGTAATCCTTAGCGAAGGACTTCTTTGCATCATAAACCACAGTGTTTCCCATGGCTGTTTTAGCCAATTCGCCTTGTGATTTCTTGGTTTTCAAATTGGTGCCCAAGAACTGTGCATCTTCCTTAACGATACCGCCTTCTACAGCTGCACCATCAGCATCTACCTCAGTGAACACACCGTGGTACATATCATCAGCTGCTGGCTTTTCTGGAGTAGACATCTTACCGTAGCGGCCACGGATATCTTCCATGTATGTATCTAGCACCTTGTCGTCTGCAACGACCTTAACGCCTTTTACTTTGTTCTTCTTTGTGATTTTAACATCAACCTCTGGGCTCAAACCAAGCTCGAAACCGAAGTTGTATGTTCCTGGAGTGTCGAAATCTAGTTCCTCTTGCTCTACTGGAAGTGGGTTACCTAGAATGTTCAACTTCTCCTCTTGGATGTAGTTGTAGATTGAATCTTGAAGCATTTTGTTGATCTCGTCAATCAATACCGCTTTACCGTATTGCTTTTTGATCAAACCCATTGGCACTTTACCTGGACGGAATCCTGGGATGTTAGCGCTCTTGCGGTAATTCTGTAGCACAGAGTTCACTTTGTCCTGGTAATCTTCAGGAGTGATTTCAATGTTTACCGTTAGGTTTAGTGCATCTACTTCGTT
>JAAZVU010000114.1 GCA_018623275.1 Flavobacteriales bacterium | reverse complement strand
GATATGGTGAAAGTAAAAGAATACTTGAGTGATAAAGACTGTACGTTGATTGGCCCTAACTGTCCAGGGGTAATGACTGCAGGTGAGGCTAAAGTGGGTATTATGCCTGGATTTATCTTCAACAAGGGTACCGTTGGTATTGTAAGTAAGTCAGGTACTTTGACTTATGAAGCAGTAGATCAGTGTACTAAAGCAGGATTGGGTCAAACTACTGCTATTGGTATTGGTGGTGATCCAATCATCGGAACTACTACTAAAGAGGCTGTTGAGCTTTTGATGAACGATGACGAAACTGAAGGTATCATCATGATTGGTGAGATCGGTGGTCAACTAGAAGCAGAAGCGGGTAAATGGATCAAAGAGAACGGTACGAAGCCAGTTGTTGCCTTTATCGCAGGTGAAACTGCGCCAGCAGGACGTACAATGGGCCACGCAGGTGCAATTGTAGGTGGTGCTGAGGATACTGCTGCTGCCAAGAAAGCGATTCTTCGCGACTGTGGCATCACTGTAGTAGATTCTCCTGCAGACTTAGGTACTGCTATGGCTAAATTGCTCGGTAAGTAATCCAGCATTTGATAATTATAGAGCCGCTTCACTCTGTGGGGCGGCTTTTTTGTTTTAAACCGCCTTACCTTTACTCTAATGAAACAAGTGAAATGTCCTTCGTGTACAGCTTGGTACGAGGTTGATCAAAAGATAGATAAGTACGCTTATCAGTGTTCGCATTGCCAGGCTCCGTATGCCGTGAAGACTGAAAAACAGTTGGAACGCGAAGAGGGAATGAAGGCTCCTGTGAGTAAGCCGCCACTGACGTGGAAGCGCTGGGGAGAGATGCATTGGTCGCTTGTTATTTTGAATAATATCGGCGTGGTTATACAAACGATTATATTCGCTATTGCTACCATCATTGGAATATTAGTTGCACCGTTATAGAATATGGAATTCTTATCACCGAAAACAAAGGATAAAATAGCGAAGCTCGAAGCTGAGAATGCTGAGCTCCAGCGTCAATTAGCAGAAAAAAAGGAGGGTGGATCAAAGAAATCTTTACTGCCCTTAATCGCTGTTATTGTGCTTTTATCTGCACTTTCTGTGTACCAATTCTTGGGACAATCTTCTCTGAGTGAAGAAGAAATAGCTCAAAAAAGCGTGGAGTTGTGGCGTGCTGGCGAGCGTATTGACACGGTTCTAGCTCCTTCTGACAAACTTGTGTATTCAGTTCAAATAGGAGCGTTTAAAGGTCAGTCAATCAAAGAGTTGAGCGATAGATTTGTTGATGCTTCGTTAGTTCAGAAAGACAGCCTCACCTTGTTTGTTTTGGGGGAGTATCGTTCTTTACCTGATGCGCAGCGTGCATTGGGGACAATAGTAAAATTGGGTGTTGAAAATGCCTTTATTGTTGCGCAGAAAAACGGAAAAGCAGTAGGTTTGCTCACTGAACAAAACCGCGAATAATTAAACACTATGGGTTTATTAGCAGGAAAGACGGCCATTATTACTGGCGCGTCGAAAGGAATTGGAAAAGGGATTGCTGAAGTTTTTGCCAAGCAAGGCGCGAACGTAGCATTTACCTTCTTAAGCTCTGTTGAAAGAGGACAGGCACTCGAAGATGAATTGAAAGCACACGGTGCCAATGTGAAGGGTTACCGTTCTGATGCTTCTAAAATGGAAGATGCAGAAGCTTTGGTTGCTCAGGTAGTTGAAGATTTTGGTGGCGTTGATATCGTAGTCAACAATGCTGGTATTACAAAGGATACACTTCTAATGCGCATGACGGAAGAGGATTTCAATCGCGTTATTGAGGTGAATCTGAATTCAGTATTCAACATGACCAAGGCGGTGCAGCGCACATTCTTGAAGCAACGTTCAGGATCTATCGTAAACATCAGCTCAGTTGTTGGTGTGAAGGGTAATGCTGGTCAAGCAAACTATGCGGCTTCTAAAGCAGGTATTATTGGCTTCACGAAGTCTGTAGCCTTGGAATTGGGGTCTCGTAACATTCGTTGTAATGCTATTGCTCCAGGTTTCATTGAGACTGAGATGACTGCCGTATTGGACGAGAAAACAGTACAGTCTTGGAGAGACGGTATTCCACTCAAGAGAGGTGGTAGCCCTGAAGATGTGGCTAATGCTTGTTTATTCTTGGCTTCAGACATGAGTGCCTACGTTAGTGGACAGGTGCTCAATGTTTGTGGTGGAATGTTGACTTGATGACTAGTGTAGTAGCTGCTTTAATTGCACTTGTTGCAGGAGTAGCGGTTGCTGCGTTGTTGTATTATAAACGAAGCGCTGAATCCCGTTGGGATTTGGCGCTTCTGCGTTTAACGTGGACTGGTCTGCTCGTTTATGCTTTGTTGGCTCCGGAAAAACTAGTGCAAAGTGAAAGGGAGGTTAGACCGGTGCTCACGGTCCTCTTAGATTCTTCGAAATCTTTAGGCGTAGATGCCGACAGCTTATCCGAGGTTGCTCTGCGAAAGATTGAAGAGTTGGGATTTGAGCCTATTCTGCGCGAATTTGAGCCGAATAGGATTCCATCAAATGTTGCCTGGGCCTATGTAGGAGACGGTCATATAGAGAATATTGGGCAAGATGTTTTACCCGAATATTTCCTTCTCGCAAAATCGAAGCCATTACAGCCTTTGTCCTTGCTTCAAGGCATTGTCTTCCCGCAGCGTGTACTGAGAGGTTCTAGGTTTCATGTTGATGTGTTGTCCGCTTCAGCAGCAGATATAAGCGTTGTTTTTAATGGAAAGTCTTACCCAAGGAGCGGAATGGATCTTCTTGCGCCTAAACAGGCAGGATCCTATTCTTTGCTTGCTGTAGCGCGTTCTTCAGGAAGGACCGATTCTCTAAAAACTACAGTGGTCGTTGAAGAGAGTTTGGCAACTTTGGTCATTGCAAGCAATGCGCCGCATCCGCATGAAGCTATGGTGCGTCGTTGGTGTAAGGGGCAGGGCATAGAGGTTCAGAGCCTCTCGTGGAAGGAATTGGATAAGGTGGAATCTTTTAAGGGGCCGCTTATTACTATTGGTGGCGGTGATGCTGCCATTGCAAGAATCTCAGAGCAGATTCCTATGCCAATGCTCCATTTAGACGCAGGAGCTGCTCCGGCCTTTAAGCAGGAGCAACGACTAGAAGCAGTACTTCAGGAAAAGGGCATCCTTGTTTATACCAATGCAAAAGGGCCGCAATTGAGATTTGGCGAATCGCTAGATGCTCGGGGTATTCACTGGTATAAGAGCGGGCTCGCTTCGCAGCGAACCTTTGATGCGTTCCAAGGCTTGCTCGAGGAGTTAATGCAGCGTTATGAGCCTGCACAGCTAAGAGTGGTACATAGCCAGCAAGTGGCAGCAGGTCAGCGTGTCGCAGTGAGCGGCGCAGTTGTAAATAGCCGGTTAGAAGTATTGCCTGCCAATTTCGAAATTCTAATTAAGCGTAACGGGGTATTGGTGGAGCAATTAACCTTGCGAGATAATGGTGCTCATGTTGAGGGTAGTTTCAGGCCAATTGAACCTGGCGAATATGAGGTTCATTCTGAAGCTATTTGGTCTGGAGGAACTGTATCGTCTAAAACGACACTACAAGTCAATGAGGTGGATGTAGAATTTATCCGTGAGCGCAATGAGAATCTCCTTGCTCAATGGAAGGAGAGTGGAGGGCAAGATTTGCTTCAAGCAACCCAAAAAGTTGCAGCGCAGAAGGTGTCGTATGAAAAGAAAAATCCCCAGCACCTGCGTTGGTGGTACTGGGGACTTGCATTGTTGGCAGCGGCCATCGAATGGTCACTGCGTCGCCGAAGCGGACTAATTTAGAGGTTGTTCGCTAGGAAATCTCCAAGCTGTGCCGGCTCCATATTCTTCGCTACGATCACACCATTATCATCGATCAAGATGTTTTGAGGAATGAATTGGATACCGTAGTATGTTGAAATTTCATTTTGCCAGTACTTCAGATCTGACACTTGAGGCCAAGGCAAGCCATCTTCGGCAATACCTTTTTGCCATGCAGCACCATCACGGTCCAAGCTTACCCCAAGAATGTTGAATCCTTTTTCGTTGTAGGTGTTGTACAGTTCAACAAGCGCTGGGTTGGCCGCACGACATGGACGACACCAAGATGCCCAGAAATCAACCAAAACATATTTGCCGTCTACAGCTAAAACGTTCAATGATCCACCGTCTGGAGTGGCCTGAGCAAAGTCTTTGAACTGCATACCTACAGCCGAACGACCCATAGTTTCAACGCGCTCTGCAAGACGTGTATAATCTGGAGCCTTGTGGAATTCAGGGCTAACCTGGTCCAATACTGCCTTTAGATCTTCGTAAGTCAAGTTGCTGCTTTGAGAAGAAAGGGCAATGGCTGCACCAAGGATGTCATTGCGCTTTGCAAATTCAATCTTCATGCGCTCTTGGCTTTCCATCAAATTCATGGCTTCCTCGCGAATTTGGTTCTGAGCATCTACATTGCCAGAATCCATCGCAGCCATGTATTTCTGCTCCAAAACCTGCATGGTTTGTCCGAAGAATGCGCTTTGATCGTTCAATGCGTTGGCGCTATCGTTCATAACACCAGCGTCAATTTTAAAGCCAGTTCCCTCTTCGAAAGTGATGTTTACATCTGCACCATCGTGGAAGTAAACGGCAGGTTGACCCAACTCCATGATTTGTACCATGGCGAATTGGTGATCGAAATCTGCTACCTCAGCAGTTAATGAACCGTCCGTTAGTGTGCCTTCGTAAATGACGGAATCACCTTCTAAAGAGACCTTTACAGGGCTATTACCGGCACTTGGGATATCAATGCTTAGCTGGAAGCCATCAGAACTTTCAGTGCTACAGGCAAAAAGTAGGGAAGCAACAGCGGCTCCCATGAGTATTTTCTTCATTGTTTGATTAAGTTTATACCACGCAAATTACAACACTTACGATGAAGAAATTTCTTTCCCTATTGTTAATTCTTTCTAGTGTCCAATTCTCTTCTGCGAAGGAAGGCATGTGGATTCCAATGCTCTTAAATAACAACATCGCTGAGATGCAAGCCATGGGCTGCGAGCTCAGTGCCGAAGACATTTACAGCATCAACCACAGCTCGCTGAAAGATGCCATCGTCAGCTTTGGCGGTTTCTGTACAGG
>JAAZVU010000113.1 GCA_018623275.1 Flavobacteriales bacterium | reverse complement strand
GCCGTAAGAACAGCTGTAATTGAATTGGCTCTTAATTGATCTAAAAGTCGTTGGAACATATGGCGAATGTACTACTCGAGCAACGGGAATTTACGAGTTTTAACGCCGTTTAACACCTAAAGCAAAAAGTCAATGATGTCGTCTGAAGTATATCCTTCTGCCTTGGCCTTGTAATTCACAACAATTCTGTGTCTCAGAATAGGCTTCGCTACTGCCTTAACGTGTGCCACCGTGGGAGAACCTTGGCCTTCCATTATGGCCTTTGCTTTCGCTGTTAGAATAAGATTTTGACTGGCACGTGGCCCAGCACCCCAATTCAAATATTCATTTGCCTTCTCATGTGCTCCTTCACTGCCAGGGCGCGTCTTACGTACAAGAGAAACGGCATAGGCTATGGTTTCATCAACCACAGGAAGTCGCTTCAACGCCTCTTGAAGCTCTGATATTTCATCCGCGCTGAACACTCTTTCTACAGAAGAAGTGTACCCTACGGTCGTTTGTTTAACTACCTGCTGCTCTTCTTCCAGCGACGGATAACCGACGGAAATATTGAATAAAAAGCGGTCCAATTGTGCTTCAGGCAAGGGATAAGTACCCTCCTGCTCTATCGGATTCTGTGTAGCCAATACAAAGAACGGCCTAGGGAGTTCATAGGTCATACCGCCTACACTCACTCGCTTTTCTTGCATAGCTTCAAGGAGAGCCGCCTGAGTTTTAGGAGGCGTTCTATTGATCTCGTCAGCAAGAATCACATTGGCAAATACAGGGCCTTTTCGAAATTCGAAGACTCGATCTTTATTTAAGACCTCGGTGCCTGTAATATCCGTTGGCATCAAATCTGGAGTGAACTGAATCCTTGAGAACTCCAATCCTAGCACCTTACTCACTGTAGTCACTAAAAGCGTTTTAGCCAGCCCAGGAACCCCTAACAACAGGCTGTGCCCACCCACCAAAATACTCTGGGTGATAAGATCGACAGCTTCTTCCTGTCCAACGATGACCTTAGCAACTTCTCTTTTAAAAGCACGTAGCTTTTCAGGAGCCTGTTCGAGAACTTCTATGACTCTTTGATCAGTCATCGCGGTTGCTGTTCCAATAGTTGAGCTTTTCATCGCATGGAAAGTACCCTGCGTTAATCTTCACAAAGGTCTCAATGAGTTTCTCTTCCTTCCACTCATCGACAATTCTAGCTTGCTTCTCTTGAAGCGCAAAACCTTTAATACGAGTGAAATCAATATCTAAGTTGGCCTTATGCGGTTCAAACTTCTTGTCTAATCGCACAATTCTAAATGCCTCACGCTGATCTTGACTCTGGAAGTAACCCGTTTCAGAAATTTGGCCTTCCTCTAATTTATTTACTACAGCAAACAATCCACGGTCCAATGCACTTACCTCAAATCGGTTATTTCCGCTCTGGAAATTACTCATCTGACCACCATTAAACTTGGTCTGCTCGTCTTCCGAGTACTTACTCGCAGCTTCTTCAAAGGTCATCTCACCTTCATTTATCGCCACGGCAATGCTATCCAAGAAATTCTTCGCCTCTTGTAAGTTCTCTTGGGTCATTTTCGGCTTGATAAGAATGTGACGCAAATCCAATTCCTCTCCACGCTTTTCTAACAATTGAACAATATGGTAGCCAAACTCTGTTTTAAAGGGATCACTGATTTGGCCTCTTTTCAAGTTAAATGCGACAGCCTCAAATTCCTTAACGAATACCCCGCGCTGGATGGCCTTGTATTCACCACCCTTTTTGTTTGAACCAGGATCTTCACTGTATAAAATAGCCATAGACGAGAAAGAAGTACCATTTTCAATGCGCTCCTTAAGCGATTTCAACTTTTCAATTACCTCTTGCTCAGCTTCTTTCGAAATCTCAGGATACTTCACAATCTGAGAAAGCTCTACTTCTTCGTTGATCAGTGGCACACTGTCCGCTGGAAGATTTTCATAAAATTCTCTAACCTCCGATGGAGTCACCTCAATACCGTCTACTACAGTCATCTGCATGCGCTGAGCAGTCAATTGATCGCGTATGAGGGTACGCATATCTTCCTTGATCTCAACCACTGATTTTTCGTAGAACTCTTCCAACTTCTTTTGGTCTCCCATTTGAGCGATGAGCTGCTGAATACGACGGTCCATATTTGCTTCAACTTCATCTTCACCTACGGTTACAGAATCAATCTCCGCATGGTGAATCAATAGTTTTTGAAAAAGCAACTCCTCAAAAACAGCACATTCACTTAGCTCCTCGCCAAAGTTCTGACGACGCATAATATCGAACTGCTCAACTACCTCACTTTTGAGGATGATATCACCTCCAACAATAGCAACCACACCATCAACGGTCTGTGGTTGACCTTGGGCCATAGAAATGAACCCGAATACACTAAGGAATAAGTAAGTCGCCTTTTTCAATTGCATTTGCTATAATATTATCTCCAATACGCTCAATTAAGTCTAATCTGCGCTTGTTAAGAATCATCTTTCGTATGTTTTCGCGCACATATTCCAGCGGCGAATAACTGTTCGCTATTCTAATGTCATTAACGTTGACAAAATACACCATTACTGTGTCCTCACAAGTAAACTTAGGTGTTCGTTTTAGATAACTATAAGGATTACTCGATTCCAATGGAATTTCATCCAAAAAATCATCCAAAGGTACCCAAGAAGAATCTGAAAAGGCGCTTTGTTTGGTGGCAAACACCTCTATCCAATCTAGATATTTACTCTGCTGTGAGGATGATTTGAACCAACGCTTAGCATCCTTCATTTTCTGTGCTTCCAAAGGAACTGCTGTATATGATGCACGAACAATGCTCTCTTTCAATTCAAAATTGCTCTGATTATTCTCGTAATACTGAGCTATTTCTTTGTCGCTAACATTAGTATCTAAATTCTCACTCACATACCTCTCGATGTAGGCATGTTTCAACAGGTCATTGCGGTATTGACTCACGAGATCTTCAAAATCTCTTAGGTCTTCCTTTAAATTGAATTCGGCAGCCTCAACAAGAAGCTCATTTTTCGCCCAATTCCTTGCTATAGTTTGTACAAGGGCAATACTATCAGCCGCTGGCAAGGTGCCTGCCTTTGGCAATTGACTTTTAATGTCTTCAACCAAAAGTTCTTTACTGCCCAAGGTGGCGATCACTTCTTCCGTGCTAGTCAACCCTTGACTGCACGAAAGAAGTGTACTGACCGCTATGACAGACCAAATCCGCATTATTTAGCGAGTTCTGCGAAAAGCGCTGCTTTTACCTCTTCGTTCATCTCAACAGAGAACTTCTCCTGAAGCGATGCTACCCATGCAGCCTCTAATTCATTTTGGTAACTCGCTATTACAAGTCCTTTGACTTCAGTCAAGGCCTTCGGTCCTGCTGGAAGAAAATCTACTACTTGAAGCACTGCGAAGCCATCGTTATAAGCAACAGGACCGTAAACTCCAGCCTCTGTTTGCCAAACCGATTGGAATACATCTTCATCTTTCTGCTGCGCTGTACCGTTTGAAACAGCCACTGAAAGCGCGTCGTTGGAAGTTAAAAATGCCTGCAGCTTTTCAGTTTTCTCCTTTGCTACCCATTTTGCAATCTTCTTGGCATCTTTTTCACTCTGAGCCACCCACAGTTTGTAACTGATACGGTCCTCCCATGTGTAATTGCCTTTGATCTTTTCGTAGTGTTCTGCAATACCCACACTATCCTGCGCAGCTTTATTCCAAACCTCCTCTTGAGTAAGATCGAACAGTAGAATCCCTTCTCTGTATTCGCGCACTAGATTTCTGAACTCCGGGTACTTAGCTTCCAACTGACTGTCCTCATAAGCAATTACTTTATCATTACTTACCACATTAAATAGTAGCCTCAAGTACTCCTCGACATCTTCAACATCTTGTGGCTTCTGATTTTTACCCCAAAAGGCCAATACAGTGCTTTGACGCAACTTTTGATCAGCATAGGTAGCCACCACGCGGTCGTTCTTCACCTTCTCTGGTGCTACCCAGTTCCCAGTTGCAAACAATGCAGCATCCACCATCGCCACAGTACGCTTGTAATTGCGCTCGTTCACTGTGAATTCATAGTTGCGCTTCAATGTGTTCACGAACTTCTTGGCGCCTACTTGACTCCTTGAATCTCTTTTTACTTTGTTTTTGATATCCTTTTTCAAGGCCTCAAAATCTGGTAAAGGCTTTTTCTCAATCAACTGAATAACGTGCCAACCTATGTTCGTCTTAATCGGTGCAGAAAAATCACCTGGATTCTCCAAAGAAAACGCTGCATTCTCGAATGAAGGCATCATCTTATTCAAACCAAATTCCGGCATCTCACCGGCTCTATCTTTGGTCTTTCTGTCCTCGCTAAATGAGACTAGGTCTACAAAGTCTTCTCCATTCTGCAATCTTGTGTAAATCTCTTGAGCACTGCGTTCTGCACGCTGTTTCTCAGCTAATTTGGCCTTTTCTCCAGCTCCAAAGAAAATCTGACGCACACGAACTGTACCACTGGCAGGACGCTTATCCAACGTCTTAATAAGGTGGTAACCAAACTGTGAACGAATAGGCTTGCTAACTGCCCCAACTTCTTGTTCGTAGGCGCCAGTTTCGAATGGATAAACCATATTGAATGCTGTGAAATATCCTAAATCACCGCCTTGCTTTGCACTCCATGTATCTGCACTTTTTGCGCGTGCAGCATCTTCAAAGCTTATTTTGCCACTGATGATCTCATCACGAAGTTCCATCATCGCTTTGTACACGCGTAAAGTGTCTGATGGCAGAGCACTCGAGGCAAGTTCGAACATAATATGTGCAGCACGAACTTCCTGTTGCATACGACCATATGCTTCCTTGATCAGGGCATCTTCAGATCCTGCATCACTAAGGTATGGTTTGGCCAATTGAGCACGGTAGCCTCCAAATTCCTTGACGAACTTTGAAGCTGTATCGCGCTGTTGGTCGAATGCCTCAGCAATCTTCAGCTTAAACCGAATGTACAGGTCAAGGTACTCCTCTGGAGTCTTCGGGTCGATGGCATTGCCCACCCCCTTATTTTTCTCGTATACTGCCTTGAACTCTTCAGCGGTAACTTCCTGGCTACCAACAGTGAATAGAACCTCTTGAGCTTGTAATTGTGCGCCGACAAATAGTAGGGCGAATAGAAGGATTTTCTTCATTGTTTATCTTCTGCTATAATTT
>JAAZVU010000112.1 GCA_018623275.1 Flavobacteriales bacterium | reverse complement strand
TTATTTAAAGTCCAGTAAAGGATTAGAGCTTACCGTTTAGATCAGCACCAGCCTTAAACTTAGCTACTTTCTTAGCAGCGATTTTGATTACTGCACCAGTCTGTGGGTTACGACCGTCACGAGCTGCACGCTCAGAAACAGAGAAAGAACCGAAACCTACTAGAGATACACGGCCACCGCTAGCTAGGGTAGAACCTACGTTACCAGTAAAAGAATCCAAAGCTGCTTTAGCTTGTGCTTTAGAGATGCCAGCGTCTGCTGCCATTGCGTCGATCAATTGTGCTTTGTTCATTGCAATTAGTTTTTATTAGTTGTTATTAATACGAATGCTTCTCAAATATAGATGAAAAATGCTTCTATCCAAGTGTTCGTGCGGGTTGAGCGAAAAAAAGTTTGACAAAAATTGTTAATAACTCGAATTTGGGTCAAAAGTGAGTACAAAAACCCACAATTAAAGGGGTAAAACCGCCACTTTAAGGCCGTTTATGAATGATTTAGCGTCCATATTTTTCTTGCCGTTCGGCTTTATTTCAGTGATTTCAACACTTCCGAGCTCATAATCGAGATATAATTTCTTGTCAGATACAACTAACTCTGGCGAATTTGAAGCGTTTTGTCTCTCCGAGAGCTGGGCTTTCATAAACTTAAAGTCACCGTAATAAGCACCAGGAAAAGGATTCAGTCCTAATATCTGCTGCACTAATGCATGAGGTGCCTTGGAAAAATCTATCCGACTGTTTTCCTTATTTAGTTTTGGGGCATGTGTAGCAAGCTGATCGTCTTGAGCGACAGGAGATAAAGATCCTGAGGCTAATCCTTTAACCGTTCGAAGTACCAAATCTGGTCCTAACGCCATTAATTCATCATGAAGCTGACCAGTAGTCATCCCCTGTGCGATAGGATGCTCGACCTGTAAAAGTGTTCCGCCAGTGTCAATCTTTTTATCTAACAAAAAGGTGGTTAGACCGGATTTTTTATCCCCATTAATAATGGCCCAATGGATAGGAGCTGCTCCTCGATATTTAGGAAGTAGTGAACCGTGCAAGTTGAAGGTGCCCATTGGTGGCATTGCCCAAACCACTTCAGGCAACATTCTGAAGGCAACAACAATGAATAGATCTGCATGCAACGAACGAAGCTCATTAACAAAGCCCTCATCCTTAAGATTGGTTGGCTGTAAAACCTCCAAGCCATTTTTAACTGCACACTCTTTGACCGCGCTCTCACGAAGCTTACGACCTCGTCCAGCTGGTTTGTCAGCAACGGTAATTACTGCGGGTATATCATAACCAGCATTAATTAGTGCTTCAAGAGGAGGTACAGCAAATTCTGGTGTACCCATATACACAATACGAGGCTTATCTGTTGAGCTCATCTGGATTACAATTTAGGTCGAACCAAATATCATCAAAAGAATGGCCTTCTTGGCGCATTTGTTCGATTAACATTTGATCAGGATAATGATTAAAAGTACATGCACTACACTTACCACAGGGCTTGCCTTGTTCTTGACCGAAGTACTTTCCAATCTGCGTGTTCAGGCATTCTTCACTTTTTAAAAAGGAAATCATTGCCTCAGTACGTTCTTTCTTCGAATGAATATATGCATCAACAAATGCTGCAGGAAAGCTAACATGCTTGTCTGCCGGGCGGGGTTCCAAGAAAAGAATAGCACTCCGCTGGCCTTCGGGTGAATAATTGATTAGCCCTTTGCTCTGCAGTGAGAGTAGGAGTTGATCAAATTCTTCTGGGCGCAATTGTGCCATGGCGGCGAAACGCTTTCGGTCTATGCGAACTAGAGCATCACTGCCGCTCGGATACATGCGATAAAGACTAGTTAACAATTCCTTCCATTCCAGCTTCAGGTGCTCCCAATTCTGCGGGGTAGAGAGGAATTGAATTTTCGGGACACTTTGCTCACTTTCAATAAACTGCCAATAGCCGCCACTTTGGATGAGTTTTATGTGTTCCAATAGTTTTGGAATAGGCAGTTGAAATTTATGGGCCAATTCTACGATACTGAACTCAATCTTTTCCTCCATACCACCACCTATAGCAATCTGATGTTTACTACAGAATCGTTTATAGAATCCTTCTACAGCCTTAATATCAGGCAGCTCTTCAAGGCTTTTGTTTAGGCGTTCAAAATCGTACTGATTATAAAATAGATAGGTATGCCCAATAGTACCATCACGTCCAGCTCTGCCAATTTCCTGGTAATAGCCTTCAAGCGTATCTGGCACATCCCAATGAAGTACCCACCGAACATCGCCCTTGTCAATGCCCATGCCAAAGGCTGTAGTTGCCACCATGACCTTTACTTCGTTAGCAAGCCACCTGGCTTGGTTTTCGGCTTTAACAGAGTCTTCAACTCCCGCATGGTAATGACAACTGGCGAAGCCCTCTTTAGAAAGGAGCGCACTCAATCCCTCACAAGTTCTTCGGGTTTTTGCATATATAATCCCGGTACCCTCAAGTTTAGGGAGAAGGCGTAATAGCTGCTTTTCTTTGTTAGGCGTAAAGTTTCGGTGAAGGATAAGGTTTTTTCTTCTAATAGATCCTTCGAACACTACGGCATCTGGAATGCGTAATTCAGTGTGGAGGTCTTGCTTCACTCTTGGAGTGGCCGAGGCGGTTAAGGCGATGGTGGGAATATCCGGTAGAAGCTCCTTGATCTTATGAATGTTCAGGTACGAAGGTCTAAAATCGAACCCCCATTGAGAAATACAGTGCGCCTCATCAATAGCGATTAGAGATACATCTGCGTTGCTTAAATATTCGAGGAAAAGAGGATTCGACAATCTTTCGGGAGCAAGGAACGCGAATTTGTATTTGCCGAATCGAAGGTTTCTAAAAGCTTCATCTAGTTTACGTACAGGGTAGGAGCCTTTGAAGTGGTAGCTCTTTATGCCGCGACGGACCAATCCATTGTGCTGGTCTTCCATCAAGGCAACTAATGGCGATATGACAACGGTCGTTCCGGGGTAGATGAGGCCGGGAATTTGGTAACAGATAGATTTTCCACCTCCCGTAGGCAAAAGGCCTATGGTATCTTTTCCAGAAAGAATAGAGGCGATGATATCTCCTTGTAGCCCTCGGAAATCATCATAGCCCCAAAACTCTTTTAATACCGCCCTTGCTTTTTCAATCATAGCCTTTCTAAAATGAAGGCAACGCGCTGCTCGACGGAGAGTTTGGGTACTACAATAAGCTCATAACCGAGCTCTTCATATGCTTGAATGATGAACTTTTCTACTTCAATGCAGTCTTCAAGCGTTTCCATGCGCTCACTGTCCAAAGCATGGATTTCCGGCCATACTGGCAGCAAGAATACCTTGTCGAAGCGACGTTCATTCATATCATCGACCCACCTGTCAAGCGGAGTAACATTGCCTTTTAAAAGGTAGGCATACGAATCGAGAACGGTACGGTCGTAAAAACTTTTAGTTCCTAACAAAGCGCTGTCGTATTGCTCGTTGCGCAAATTCCAAACGACGTCAGTGAATCCCATTAGGTCTTTCCATGGCAATATATCACTGCCTTTTTCTAGGCTGTCACTAATGATTTCACGTGCTTGTTCGTGGAAAACTTGATGTCCCAATGCCTCTAAAGCGTGGCTCACAGTGGTTTTTCCTGTCGCGGGTGCACCAGTTAATACAATTCTCGTCGTTTTCAATGGGTATGAGATATCTTCGTAGAAGGACAAAAATACTTTTAATGGGCCGATTCCTCTATCTATTTCTTCTAGTTGTTTTAATGAGCTTTTCCACAAGTGGACAAAGTAAATCGGCCATTGCTGCGTTTCAAAAAGCAAAAGAAGCTTTCAAGCAAAATGATCCTGATAAGGGCTGGGTATTCTTACAAAAGGCGATAAAAAAAGGTGGAGACAGGTATTATCAGCCGCTAATATTTGCTGGTGATCGAAAGTTTAAAGAGGGCGATGGCTTGCAAGCTATTGAATACTACGATAGAGCACTTCAGATTCAAGAGCTCTCGAGCATTCATTTGAAGAAGAGCATCGTGTACAAGTATTCCAAGGAATTTGATTCGGCAATAGAGTCCTACGAGCTTTTCATGCGGAATGCACGTATGTCAAAAGAACGACTCCGGGCTTCAGAATTGGCACTAGAAAACCTGAAATTCACCAAACGGAAGTATGAAGAATACATCTCGAAAGGTGCCCCTTTAGAAGTGGTGAAGCTTGTTTTTAGCGATGAGAAAATGGAGTATTTTCCTTCGCCAACAGGTGACGATAGGAAGTTGCTTTTTACTGCGCGTATGCTTCAGGACGGTGCTCCTACAGATGAAAATCTATTCGTTGCTGAGCGCTCAGGTGCTGGCTGGGAAAGTAGTTCGAAACCTGTTCTAGGACGCGTAAATACTCGCGTGAATGAAGGTGCTTCAAGTATCAGTGCCGATGGAGAGTATATGGTATTCACGGCCTGTAACAGACCGGATGGTGTGGGTAGTTGTGATTTGTACTACAGCTATTACGACCCAGTAAAGGGGTGGGGGTTCCCAGAATTGCTACCGGGGAACATCAATACAAAGCGTTGGGAGAGCCAGCCGACCTTGGGGCCGGATGGCACCACGCTTTACTTTGTCAGAGGTTCGCACAGTCAATCTGATGATTTGGATATCATGGTAGCCTACAAGGACGATGAAGGAATATGGTCGTCAGTAAAAAAATTGCCCTCTCAAGTAAATTCATCAGGTCGTGAGCGCAGTCCATTCATTCATTTTGATGGCGAAACATTGTACTTCGTCTCAGAGCGCAGTCCATCTATAGGCGGGTCCGATTTCTTTATGGCCAAAAGACTTTCCGACTCAACCTGGTCAGAACCTGAAAACCTAGGTTTTCCGTTAAATAGTTTCGGAGATGAATTTTCGTTGGTGGTAAATGCAGCTGGAACGCACGGCTATTTAAGTTCTAATAGGGGAAAAGACATAGTTCCGGAGCAGGATGCTATGGCTGAAATGGACTTGTATGAATTTGTCCTCCCTGAACACATGAAACCAGAGCAGCGACTCTTCAAGGATTTTGTGGTTATTCATGCGGATACCCGTATCCCATTAGGTCTGGCCAACGTCAAACTCAAGAGCTTGAATGAAAAAGAGGTGTATACCGGGACCAGTTCTAAAAACACTGGTTTAGTTAGAGCAATGCATGACGGAAGAGGTGCACTTCGCGTCAGTGCTTATAAGAAGGG
>JAAZVU010000111.1 GCA_018623275.1 Flavobacteriales bacterium | reverse complement strand
GATTTAAGTGTCTTGTTATTGTTCTGATTTGCACGAATGTGCTCTACCAATGCCTTTGGTTTCATAATAGAATTATTTTGTTGTGTGTTCAACAAAAATAGCAAAAATTTCTATTGTAAATCCTCTAGGTTTTTTGCTCCAATATGACGTACTGAAATGAGTGGTTCGGCATAAGCCGCTCCAATGATTCTGCCCCAGTCCTGGGCTCTCGCAATAACAGACTTAAAGAACCCCTCACTTGCAATAACTGTTTGAGGCTCCGTACTATTTGGATCAAAAAACTGACTCTTATGTGCTTTAATTGATGCCATTTTCGTCTCAAAACCAGCACTAATATCTACCACTAATTGAGGTTCAAGATTATAGAACTGGAGGTATTTGTACATGGTTTTTGGACGCCAAGGTGCTAATTTTTCACCTTTGTCTTCCAGTTCAATCTTGTGTAAACCTGAAAGAAAACAGGCTTCTTCTATTAATCGAGACGCACGGCCATGATCTGGGTGACGATCCGTAGGTGCATTCATCAGTACAATCTCTGGTCTGTATTTGCGAATGATTTGTGCGACTTGCAATTGACTTTCGTGGCTGTAATCTACTCTGCCGTCCGGCATACTCAAGTTTTCACGTACAGCACAACCTAGAATCCTCGCGGCTTCCTTGGCCTCTTGATCACGGATCTCTGGAGTTCCTCTAGTACCCATTTCTCCACGAGTAAGATCAACTATTCCCGTTTTCAATCCACGGGCAGCATGTGTAGCTAAAATGCCTCCAGCGCCTAGCTCGACATCGTCGGGATGGGCACCAAAGGCAAGTATATCTAATTTCATAGCAGTTATTTTCCTGCTGCGAAGTTCGTGATTTCTGTGCTTAATGGGTCCATTCTACTCTCGTAATGTGCAACCCACTGACCGTTCTCATCGATCAAGAATTTGTTGAAATTCCAGCTCACTTTAGCGTCATCAACACCATTCTGCGCTTTATTACACAACCACTGGTAGACTTCATGACCGCGAGATCTATTGGTTTTCACCTTACTCATCATTTGGAAAGTGACCCCGTAATTCTGTGAACAAAAGCTTTTAATTTGTGCCTCACTTCCGGGCTCCTGGAAGCCAAAGTCATTCGCAGGAAATCCTAGTATTACAAAATCTTCACCACCGTATAATTCATGCAACTTCTGCAACTCTTCGTACTGCGGAGTATATCCACATTTTGAGGCTACGTTTACGATAAGAACGCGCTTGCCTTTCAGATCATTAAAAGAGAATTCCGCGCCATCAATAGTTTGTGCACGCAGATCATAAAAACTTTTGGTTTCCATAGGTTCATTTGGGGTTTGAGCAGTTACAGCTACATCTGCAACAGCGGTAGGTTCATTAGCACAAGCAAAGAGTGCCAGGCCGAATAAAAGGTACTTCATTTTAGTGAGAATTGGGTTTTTATTCTAAACAAGAAAAGACCGTTAATGTTTGTCGTAACTTTGATCCATTCAAGTTTATATGTCTAAGATAGGGCCACTTATTCAACGTTACGCAAAACAGGAGCTGAGAAATTCTAACGCGATCTTCTCGCTCGGCCTGTACTTGATTGGAATTACCTACCTCATCTATCTCTTAGGCGGACAAAACGCGGCCGATTCCACTTGGAACACCCTACTTTGGATTGTCATCTTTTTTGGCGCCATAAATCAAGCTTCTCGCAGCTTTGAATTTGAAAGCGGCGATTACTTTTTCTATTACCAGACCGTCGCAGGCCCAAAAGAAACCATTATTGCCAAGCTGATCTACAACAGCCTCTACATGCTGTTGCTCTCAGGAGTTGCATGGGCTTTGTTCACACTTTTTTATGGCAATTCAGTGTATAATCCTGTGGTATTTGCTCTAGGACTCGCCTTGGGATGTATAGGTTTTAGTGCCATTCTCACTCTTGCAAACGGGATCGCAGAGCGCAGCGGCGGCAACGCCACTTTAAGCAGCATTTTGGCCATCCCGTTGACCATTCCGGTGCTGAAAATTGTAAGCGCCATTAACATTCAAGCCATAGTCGGAGCACCCCTAGAAGAGGTGTATGAAATGATTGGCTCATTATTCGCCTTAGATCTCGCAATTGGGCTTCTTGCCTACCTTCTCTTTCCTTATCTTTGGCAGGATTAAAATCAGCACATGACTGGACGATTTTACAAAGCCTTGGGCGTAGTTCTCGTACTCTATTCACTCATTTACGGATTGCTTACGACAGTCCCAGATTTACCAATCATCGAACAAAGCATTCGCAACCTGTTCTACCACGTCAGTATGTGGTTTGCGATGGTTGCTATGATGGCCGGAAGCTTTGGCAATGCCATCGGATTCTTACGAAGCGAAAACCTTCAAAAAGATACGCGCAGCCTCAGCCTTGCTGAAACCGGGATGTTGTTCGCCTTCTTAGGTCTATTTACAGGAATGATGTGGGCGAAATTCACGTGGGGTGCTTGGTGGACGAACGACCCAAAGCTCAACGGTAGCGCAATTACCATTTTGATTTACCTCGCCTACTTCGTCTTGAGAAACGGCATTGAAGAACCGCGCAAGAAGGCTCGTATTAGTGCTGTGTACAACATATTTGCCTTCGTTATGATGATTGTCTTCATTGGTGTCCTTCCAAGAATGACAGACAGCCTACACCCGGGCAATGGAGGAAACCCAGGATTCAATTCCTACGACCTCGATAATAGACTCCGACTGGTTTTCTATCCAGCAGTAATTGGATGGATTTTGATAGGAACCTGGATCGCTGCATTGCGTTATAGAATTAAGAACTTAAGTAAGTAATGAGAAACTTCGCATACCTTCTACTCACCCTAATGCCGCTATCGGCTATGGCTCAATCAGAAAACCTTATGTACAGCGAGGGAAAAATCTATGTTGTCGTAGCGGTAATCGCCATCATTTTCCTGGGTTTAGCAGGATATTTGTATCGTATGGATCGCAAAGTAACAGCACTAGAAAATGAAAAATAGTCAGATTGCCATTATCATCGCTATTGCCGTTCTTATCGGCTACACCTTGGTACGCCTAGGCAACAGCTCTACCTACAGCAGCTTTGACGATGCAGTAGCTTTGAATGGAGAGAAAACAACCGTAATTGGATACCTAGACCTTGAACAAGAGATGGACTTCAATCCTAAAACGGTCCAATTCGCTTTCACCGCCAAGGATAAAAAAGGCAACTCAAGCCGTGTGATCTACAACCAACCAAAGCCACAAGACTTTGAGCGCAGTGAGGAAATCACGATGACAGGATACGCCACAGATTCTGCCTTTATCGCAACGGACATCCTCATGAAATGTCCTTCGAAATACAACGAACAGAACGAGGTCAACTCGGACAAGATTTACAAATAAGACTTTATGGAATACGTAGGGGAACACCTATGGGCCGCTAACCTTGGTAGAGGACTAACTGCTTTAGCTTTTACCATGGCATTACTATCCACCTTTGCCTACTACGCAAAAGGCGATGCATGGAAAAAGCTCGGGAGATTAGCCTTCCGCCTACACGCCATCTCGCTGTTCGGCTTGATTGGAACATTGTTCTTCATCATGGCCAACCATTATTTTGAGTTCGATTACGTTTGGAAGCATACCTCTTTGGACCTTCCAGCACGTTATCTCTTCTCTGCATTCTGGGAAGGTCAAGAAGGTTCCTTCCTTTTGTGGATGTTTTGGAATGCTGTTCTAGGCTACATCCTCACTTACAGTGCAAAAAGCTTCGAAGGCCCTGTAGTTGGAGTATTCGCCGCAGTACAAGCCTTCTTAGTGAGCATGATCTTGGGCGTCTATGTTGGCGATATGCACATAGGGTACAGTCCATTTATTTTGGTGCGAGAACTACAGGACAACATCGGTTTACCGTGGACCCAATTCAGCGATTACCTCACACGTTTCCCGAATTTCGCTGACGGCTCTGGCCTTAACCCGCTGCTGCAGAACTATTGGATGACCATCCACCCGCCTACCCTTTTCTTAGGCTTCGCCTCTACCCTAGTCCCATTCAGTTATGCCATCGCAGGTCTCTTGAGAAAGGACTACAAAAGTTGGATCAACAGTGCACTGATCTGGAGCTTCTTCTCCGTGGGGATCCTTGGAGTAGGCATCCTTATGGGCGGTGCTTGGGCCTATGAAGCATTGAGCTTTGGAGGATTTTGGGCTTGGGATCCGGTTGAAAACACTTCCCTGGTACCGTGGCTCACTATGGCGGCAGGTGCCCACCTCTTACTGGTTCAAAAGAACAAAGGCGGCGTGATCCCATCGGCGCTTTTTATGCTGATTCTCACCTTCCTTTTAGTGCTATATTCAACATTCCTTACAAGATCAGGAGTTCTAGGCGATAGCTCTGTACATGCATTCGTAGATCTAGGCTTGAGCGGACAGCTCCTCATCTACTTGTTGTTCTTCACTATTGGATCTATCGCACTACTGCTTTTCCGCTACAAAGGACTTCCGAAAAAAGTGAAAGAGGACCGTATGGACAGCCGTGAATTCTGGATGTTCATTGGCGCATTAACTCTGCTAATCAGCGGACTTCAGATCACTTTAAGTACCTCCTATCCCGTATTCAATAAGCTTTTCGGCCCGGATGGACTAATCACACTGTACGAACAGGACAAGGTATTGAGTGACCCTATCGAGCATTACAACGCTATCCAGGTTCCCTTCGCTATTATCATCGTTCTTTTGATTGGTGTGGGCCAATTCCTTTCGTACCACCGCACCTCTACCCAAATGTTCTTCAAGCGCCAAATAGCCACCTTGGTCATCACCACAGTGCTCACTGTCCTGAGCTCATGGGCGTTAGATATGTGGAACCCCATGTACATTCTCCTACTTTGGACCTCTTATTATGCCATCGTAGGAAACTTAGAATTCCTCATTCGTTGGGCAAAAGGTAGCTGGAACGTAGCTGGCTCCACAGTTGCACACGTTGGTTTTGGACTAATTATAGCCGGAGCATTGGTCTCCAATGCTAATAAGGACATCATCTCACAGAATAAGACCTTCATTCACGAAGAATTCCCAGCGAACGAAAACCTGCTGATCCACCAAGGCGACACGGTGCAGATGGGCGATTACTGGGTAAGTTGGACCGGTCAGGAGGAAGAGGGATATTACCTCAACTATGTACTCGAATTCTTTGAAGAAGACGGTGAAGAATTGGTGCCGACGTTTGATCTAAAACCACGCATTCAACTCAATGAACGCATGGGTAATGTTGCCGAACCTTCGACCAAGCACTTCATTGGACGCGACATATACACTCACGTAACCTACGCGGATCTTCG
>JAAZVU010000110.1 GCA_018623275.1 Flavobacteriales bacterium | reverse complement strand
CGTTTCCTTTAAGACGTTTTCGCCAAAGGACAGCGACAGCTTGCTTAGCTTCTCGCTAATCGACTTCAATGATTCACGCTCCTGTCCTTCAAGCAAGGCGCCATTACGTACAAAACCCTCATAGGTCTCATTAAGTAATCGAGCGCTTTCTGCATCAAGCGACTCTTCATTACGATTCTCCCAAACTGTTTTGATACGTGAAAACAAGGCCTCATTGAGCAAGGTCTCGTTATTAAATAACGTCAATTTTGGACTCAATTCACGCGCAATCGTTTGAATATCCTCATTCGTCTCAGCGCTGTTCAGATTAAAGAAGCAACTGCTCACAATCCCAAGTTCTTTTGAAGCAAACTCGAGAGGTACCAAGGTGTTATTGAACGTAGGTGTGTCTGTATTCTCGGTAATAGCCGAAATACGTGTCCTAGCTACGTCCATCCAATGCTCAGCAGCAGGCATAAAATGAGCGGGTTCAATGGCATCAAAAGCCAAACTTCCAAAAGGAGTCTGAGGGAAATCTATTAGTGGATTCATACGGGTAAAACTTGGTGCTACTAAGATACGCAGGTCCTCACATTTACTACCTTTGATTGATGGCAAAAATGGAAGTGAATTGGACTTTATCTGGGATGACCTGCGCAGGGTGTGCACACAGTGCCGCATCTATAGCGGAAGGGACTCCAGGTCTCGAAAATGTTGTCGTTCGATATGCCAGCCATAGCTTCAAAGCCACGGTCGACGAAGAACTTCTCGACTTGCCTGCTTTCAAAGCAAACCTCGCCAAAGCCGGGTACCAGCTTGAGAGCGAAAAAGTAGGCATGGAAATACAGTTCGATAGGCAACGAAAAGCATTGCAACGACAATTGCTTGAACTTCTACTCGCCGTCCTATTCGCCGGCCCATTGCTCTATTTAGGGATGAGTCATTCCATGGACGGTCTGATGATCGCGCTTCAAGGATTATTAGCAGTGGTCCTCAGTGGATATTTCGGCCGAAAAATTCATGCTAAAGCCTTCGCACTCGCTAAAATGGGTGCGACCAATATGGACACCTTGGTGAGTCTCGGGAGCATCGTCGCTTTTGGCTATTCTTTATTTAATCTGTTGAGCGGTAATCATGAGATCTATTTTGAAAGTGCCGGGCTCATTATAGCATTTGTCTTGATAGGCAAATACCTCGAGCAACGCGGCAAATTGCAAAACAGCAAGGCCGTCGAAAGTCTTTTAGCACTTCAGCCTAAGGTGGCTACTAAGGTCGTTGACGGGCTCACCCTCAAAGTTGATGTTAGTGCACTTGAGATTGATGAAGTGGTACAGGTAAAACCGGGAGAGCAAATTCCTGTGGACGGTATTGTCGTCGAGGGAACCTCCAGCATTGACGAAAGCACATTTACTGGTGAACCCTTAGCAGTGTCTAAAACCACTGGCGCAGAGGTTTGGGCAGGCACTGTCAATGGAGAGGGCTTGTTGCTCATTAAAGTGGTAAATACAGGGAAGGCCTCCGCCCTAGGCGGCATCATTGAAGCAGTTCTTCAGGCGCAAGAGCAAGAAACTTCCATTGAAAAATTAACAGACCGCATTTCCAAGATTTTCGTACCGACTATTTTGGTATTGAGTGTTCTTGTTGGGGTGGCTTGGGCGCTAGTCGGGGAGCCGTTAAGTATGGTCTTTGCCATCAATGTGCTGGTTATTGCATGTCCATGTGCCTTAGGGTTGGCGACTCCACTGGCGGTTGTAGCAGCTACTGGTAAAGCAGCTAGAAACGGGATGCTCGTTCGCAATGCGAGTGCTTTGGAATTGGCTCATAAGGTGGATCACATTCTATGGGATAAGACAGGGACTCTGACAAAAGGGAAGCCTACAGTTGTAGAGATTTCCGGAGATGTGGCCAATTTTAAAAACATCCTCATCGCTCTGAACCAAGGCGGATCTCATCCTTTGAATGAAGGCATGAAAGAACACTTCGGTTTCCAAGGAGGACTGCCGAAAGTGAGAAGATTAAAAGCCTTACCGGGCAAAGGCATTCAAGGGAAAATTGACGGTAACCTATACCATTTAGGTTCGCCATCGTGGTGCCAAGAAATCACTGGTCAAAAAGTCGCTACTGAGAAAACCACCGCAGTGCTTTTTGATGAAACCAAAGTCCTTATTACTGTATTGTTTGACGACGTACTGGCTACGGGAGCTATCGATATCGTAGAACATACAAATGCCCTAGGCATCTACAATGTATTGCTCTCTGGTGATAAAATCCCGGTGGTTGATGCTCTAGGTAAAACCCTAGGACTGCAAGAGAGTTTTGGTGAAATGATGCCTGTAGAGAAAGTCGAAAAAGTACAAGCCTTTAGAAACAAGGGCACCGTTTTGATGATCGGTGACGGTATTAATGATACCGCGGCGCTTAGCGCCGCGGATGTAGGCCTGAGTTTCGCGGCCGCTACCGCGGCCGCGCAGCAGAGTGCGGATGTGGTACTGATGCGCGATGGTGTACTTGGTTTGAAACGCTACTTCGCTGTAGCTGCACAGTTCAGACAAACTTTACGAGGCAACCTCATCTGGGCCTTTGGCTACAATGTTGTCGCTATTCCTTTAGCTGCTGGCTTGCTCTACCCTACATTTGGCATTAAATTGACCCCAATGATTGCAAGTATCGCCATGAGTGTGAGCAGTATAGGTGTAGTGATCAACAGTTTAAGAATGCATATAAAACCCCTGAAATAATGACAATAGATACTAAAATCAACTGCGGCGGTTGTATCGCCAAAGTCCAAGGAGATTTGAATGAATTGCTCGGTGAAGGCAATTGGTCCGTGGATACGGCGTTACCCAATAAACCATTGACCTTTTCAGACGAAGTAGATGTCGAAGAAGTCATGGACGTACTGGACGAATTCAACATGAACGTTTAAATGAACATTGCCCTTGTTTCAAGATCTACGTTGTACAAGCAACCTGGCGGTGATACCGTTCAGGTCGAACGTACGGCTGAAGGATTGCGAGCGTTGGGGCACGAGGTGGTGGTTGTTCTTGCAGGGCAAAAATTGCCTAAAGACATTCATCTAATACACGGCTTCAATTTAGGTCGGCCGGCAGATCTGCTGCCTTACTTCAAATCCTTTAAGGGAAAGAAAGTCTTGAGCACCATTTTCGTGGATTATAGTCATGCGGATAGTGAGCGTGCACCATGGGTATATTCTTTAATTGGTGGACATGGAATGGAGTGGCTAAAGACCATTGCAAGAGGATTAAACGGTAGCGATCGATTCCCAGGACTCCCTTACATTTTGAGAGGTCAACGACGCAGCATGGAAGTACTGCTCGGTCTTAGTGATAGAATCATCACCTCTTCCATGAGCGAGTTTGAACGCATCGGAAGATGGAGTAAACTGGAAAGAAGGACCCTTAGGAACAAACACCAATTGGTACCTCTAGGTATTCGTGACGAATTCATTGAAACCCCTTCCCAAAGCAGAGCGCGTTCGGGATTACTTATGGTGGGTCGATTGGAGTATTTGAAGAACCAAAAGACCATTATTGAATGGGCTACACAGCGCAATTGGCCACTTACAGTGGTTGGTGATGCCAACGTGAATCAGCAAGATTATTTCGTAGCATGCAAGGCTATTGCCGGGCCTACAGTGACGTTCCTTCCTTATACCAAAACAGAGGAGATCATTCGTTTGATGGACGAGCACATATGCTTGGTTATTCCTTCGTTATTTGAGACCTATAGCTTGGTCGGCTGGGAAGCGGCAGCAAGAGGGATGAGCGTTGTAGCGAACAAGGCTGCAGATATGAGCGAGACGCTAGAAGGCATTGCAGAATTGATCCCAATTGAAAACGAAAGCAACTTTATAGAAGCCGTGGAAGAGGCTATGAAAGGACTAAAAAAATCCCAAGTGCCGCTCGAAAACTTCACTTGGGATGCTATAGTATCTAGAATCGTGAGCGCTTATCGCTGATTCTCCATTTCTTTTTCAAAGGTCTCTTTGAACTTCTCGTAGTTGTAGTCAACCATGATCTTATCGTTCTTAGAAAGCGCCTTGTAATAGTCTTTCACAATCTTATCGCCGTCCAGCTCGATGGCAATGTAGTACTTGAATTTGTTCGTAGCAGCCACTTTAGTAACGCGGTCACAAGCCACAACCACACCACTAAGACGTTGGTCAATTACTGTTCTTGAGTTTTCTTCAAAACGCTCGAGCACCTCTTCCACGTTGTTGACCTCCATGCTCTTCACATAGTTATCTGCAACGACTTTCATCGTGCTACTTACCATACCGGCCAATTCAGTTTTTGCATTACTCAGCGCCTTTTTCTTAGCAACATTCATATCTGCGCTTTCTCCGAAGCTGTATACGCGGAACGTTTTGCGATCGCTCTTAAATTCTGAACATGGCAAAACCAATTCTGTCTCACCTTTAGGGGTCTTAGTCTTCGAACCACAGCTCGACAGCATCATACCTGCAGCAGCTAGGGCGAGAAATAGTACTCTTGTTTTCATTACAATGGTTTTAAATGGTGTTAGGAAGGTACGGAACCTCAAGATTGTTATTCCAAAGGCCGTGCCAAAATTTCTACCACTTACCTCTATCGACTAATTTCTCCCGCTCCTCTTCAAAGAACACCAAGCACTTATCTACTTGTTTATCAATGTTTTTGATACGATGAACGGTATGACAGATGGTGCGTTTCCTACCGTCGGTGAGTTTATCCCAAACGCGCTTGATGAGCTCGTCTTGCTCTAACAAAGCATCAATGACTTCAGGAATTTCAACCCCCAATGGATTGGGATCAAGATACACTACAACTGAGATAGCCTGTCCTTGCTCATAGGTAAAACCATTGAGCTTAGTCTTGCCAATCATTGAGAAATACTTCCCGCCGCCAAAACTTTGAATACCGGCTTGTACCTGGATATTGCCTTCGTCGATATCTAAGATAATACGCGTCTTGCTCTTCTTCGGAAAGGTATCGACCAGCTCCTTATCATACATAACGCACCGGTAACCGCCACGCACGGGATCAAGCATCTCGAGAAAAGTATCAAAACGGGCCAATTCTTCCATTACCAAGGCGAAGTGAAGGTGGTATCCTCAAGGAACTGTGTGTCGCTGAGTGTCTTCATAAAATCGATCAAGCCTTGCTTCTGCGCTTCAGACCAATTGCGCCCCACACCTGCAGCCTTCATATTCGGATCTAGCGTTGGTGAAGGATGACCGCCCATATTGTAGAATTCAACCACCTCAGCAAGAGTTTGAAAACGGCCGTCGTGCATGTATGGGAAGGAGTATTCAACATTGCGAAGCGATGGCACCTTAAATTTCCCTCTATCCGTAGGGTT
>JAAZVU010000109.1 GCA_018623275.1 Flavobacteriales bacterium | reverse complement strand
TCCAACTTAGGCTTAAGGCTAGGGCGCCTACGATCCATTTTCTCATGTTAGTTGTTTTATAGGTTTTCTGTGAAGTTAAGTCAAAAAACCTATAAAAAGTTCAACTAAAGAGCCATCATTTTTAAGGCTGCCACGGCCGCTTCAACACCCTTATTGCCGTGCTTCCCACCGCTGCGATCACGGCTTTGCTGAACAGTGTTGTCGGTTAATACACAGAAGATGGTCGGCGCTTCATAGCTTAGGTTAAGCTCGGTTACCCCATAGGTAACGCTTTGACAGACGTAGTCAAAGTGTTTCGTTTCTCCTTGGATGACGCAGCCTATGACGATGACTGCGTCTGGATCGTGCTGGTCGTGCATCGACTTGGCACCAAAGGTCAGTTCAACTGCGCCTGGCACATCGACTTCAATGATGCCGTCTTCAGATACGCCGTGTTGAAGCAGGGTTTGCTTTGCGCCTTGTGCAAGACCAGAGGTGATTTCATCGTTCCATTCAGCACGTACTATTGCTACAAGCTTTCCTTCACCAGAAGGGA
This sequence comes from Flavobacteriales bacterium, assembly GCA_018623275.1. GTDB lineage: Bacteria > Bacteroidota > Bacteroidia > Flavobacteriales > Schleiferiaceae > UBA10364. The sequence goes on along the minus strand of JAAZVU010000109.1, from coordinate 4,834 downwards.
CATTCTCGTTATTCGTACTATCTAAGTGCTGATGAGCCGTTGCCATGTACCTTATTTAAGGGCTGCGATAACACCTTGGATGCTCGCTGCTTGACGTGATTCTGGGTAATCCTCAGCGATAGTTTCATACAACTTCACTGCTTTGCTAGCTTCACCGTTTGCTTCTAGAGCTAGACCGGCTTTCCACAAGAATAAAGGTGTAGTGAATGAGTTATCAGTAGATTTTGCTGCTTTTTGGTAGAAATCAGCGGCGTCGTCCATTTGTCCTAATTCTACAAATGCATCACCTATAACGCCCAACGCCATAGCACCAGTCGCCGTGTTTGACGCGCTGTAGCTATCGAGTTCTTCAATAGCGTTTTGGAATTCGCCCAAAGAATAGTAGGCTAGACCAGCGTAGTAATGTGCGCTATTTCCAGCAGGTGTACTTCCGTACTCGTCAATAATATCAAGGAAGCCATAGTTCGCAGCGTTTCCGTTGAGGGCTAGATCCATAGAATCTGCTTCGAACCATTTGATGGCTTGCGCCATTTCAGTACCCGATTCAGCAACTTTAGGAGCAACTACATAAGTGTTGTAAGCAAAGAAAGCGAGAACAACAGCAACAACGGCACCAACTACGATACCTACCTGTTTAGCGTTGTTTTCCAAAAACTGTTCAGTCTTGGTTAACGTCTGTTCTACATTATCGAATCCTAAGTTATCCTGTTGTGCAGGAGCGTTCTTCTTAGCCATGGCTATAATATTGTTGAGTCCGCCAAAAATAGTACAAATTTTGACTCTAGGAAGCCTATTTTTGTCGTCATGGACAAGCTTATAATTGGCGCATTAGAATTGACTCATTTTAAAAACCACCGTAGTTCGAAGTGGGACTTTAATGAGAAGGTGAATATCATTACTGGAAACAACGGTAATGGGAAGACCAATGTGCTAGATGCCTTGCATTACCTGAGTTTAACGCGTTCCTACCTCGGTGCCACAGACGGTCAAAACATTACTCATGGGGAAACCATGGCGCTTATTAAAGCGAATATTGAACGAAAGGGTAGAGCGCATGGTTTGGATCTAGGGCTCAAAAAAGGCCAGAAAAAGAAGGTCCGAGTCGATGGTAAGGAGGTAGAAAGATTAGCCGATCACGTCGGATACCTGCCTGTGGTGATGATTTCACCCATGGATCGTGATCTTATTTTAGATGCTGCAGAAACCCGAAGGAAATTGGTGGATGCTACCATCAGCCAAAACAGTAGAGCGTATTTAAATGCACTGATTGCATACAATAAGGCGCTTTCTCAGAGAAATACCACCTTAAAGTACTTTGCCTCCAACAGGACCTTTGATGCTTCATTATTAGAGCTTTATGACGATATACTAGTTGAAGAAGGAGCAAAAATATTCGAGCATCGCAAGAGCTTTGTGGAAGAATTGCAACCCGCTATCCAACGTTTTTATGAAGTGCTTAGCGGTGGAAAGGAAGAAGTTTCAGTTACCTATAAAAGTGCGTTGCACGAGATGGGTATGCGCGAGCTTCTAGCTTCTAAGCTCGATAAGGATAAAGTCCTGCAATACACCTCGGTGGGTACCCATAGAGATGATCTCGTTTTCCAACTAGGTGGTTACCCCATTAAGCGCGTAGGATCGCAGGGGCAGCAAAAGAGTTTCTTGATTGCATTGAAATTGGCCCAGTTTGAAATAGGTCGAAAACATCTTGAGATGGCTCCCTTGCTATTGTTAGATGATATCTTTGATAAGTTAGACGAGGGTCGTGTTGCTAATCTCTTACAGTTAGTGAACACTGAGGATTTCGGACAAATCTTCATCACAGATACGCATTCTGAGCGCATGAAGCAGCTTAGTGAAGCCTTGCAGTTGCAGCACACCACTTTTGAAATTAACGACGATGGCTCAATTCAAACGCTCTAACGAACAGAACATGGGTGAGGCGCTTAGTGAGTGGCTCGATCGTTACCGCCTTCGTCAAGGAACGGACAACAGTAGGGTATTGCAAGCCTGGGATGAAGTAATGGGCCCTTCAGTGGCACGCCAAACTTCGCGCAAGAAAGTGGAGAACGGAGTTTTAGTTATTCAACTCGACAGCGCTGTAGTTCGCAAGGAATTATTGATGGTGAAGGCCAAAATTGTTGCAGCGATTAATGAGCACGTGGGAAGATCGGCCATCAAGGACTTGCACATTTTCTAGTCCTCAAGTAAATCTGGTCTGCGTGCCTTTGTGCGTTTATAAGCCTCTTCTTCACGCCATGCTTCTATGGCTTTGAAATTTCCGCTAGTTAGCACCTCTGGCACCTTATGTCCTCTGAAATCTTCTGGGCGAGTGTACACAGGTGGCGCTAATAAATCGTCTTGGAAACTATCGGTTAGGGCAGAGGTCTCGTCGTTTAGAACCCCTGGGATTAATCGGATGATAGAATCACTAATTACTGCAGCTGCTAATTCTCCGCCACTTAGTACATAATCTCCAATGCTGTATTCATGAGTCACCCAATGATCGCGCACGCGTTGATCAATGCCTTTGTAATGACCACAAATGATCATAAGGTTGCCTAGCATGCTTAATTGGTTGGCATCGCCTTGATCATAACGCTTGCCATCCGGGGTCATATAAAGAATGGCATCATACTCGCGGTCTTTTTGTAAATCTTCGATACAATCTACTAAAGGACCGCATTGCATCACCATTCCAGCACCTCCGCCGTATTGGTAATCGTCCACTTGCTGGTGCTTGCCTACGCCATAGTTTCGTAGCTGATGTATGTGCACCTCTGCAATCCCTTTATCTTCAGCACGTTTCAAAATGCTGTGGGCGAAAGGACCCTCTAGGAGCTCGGGTAGGACTGTGATGATGTCTATCCGCATGGATTATTTTTTCAAACCGATTTCAATTAATCGCTGCTCTAAATAGGCACCGGCAGTAATGTCATCAAAAGCTTTTGGACGACTGTCGTTGATGCAATTTTCTAGAGCATTTAGTGGCATTTTACCTACTGGATGCAAGAAGAAAGGTATAGAGTAGCGAGAGGTACCCCATTTTTCTCTTGGAGGATTCACAACGCGGTGTGTGGTCGATTTCATCACGCCATTGGTCAATCTTTGGAGCATATCACCAACATTAACGACCAGTGAGCCTGGTATGGCAGTGATACCGACCCACTCGTTCTGTTTGTTTAGGACTTGTAGTCCTTCAGCGCTTGCACCCATAAGCAGGGTGATTAGATTGATATCTTCATGTTGTCCTGCACGAACACTATCGCCTGGATCTTCAGTGATAGGCGGGTAGTGGATGGCACGAAGTATGGAATTGCCGCCTTGTACCCACTCTTCGAAATAATCGGCATCCAATTCCAAGTATGTGGCAATTGCTTTGAGCAGTTCACGACCTATGCTTTCAAGTTGTTGGTAGGCTTGTTGGAAAGCAGGTGCAAATTCCGGTAATTCAGAAACGCTAACATTATCATGGTATTCGGGGCCCTGGTAAGCAGGTTCAGGCTGACCAACTTGCCAGAATTCTTTTAAATCTGCTGCTTCAATTCCCTTAGCATGTTCCTTTCCGAAAGAGGTGTATCCTCTTTGGCCGGCCAAGCCTTCAATCTCATAAGACGATTTAACGCTCTTATCCATTGCGAAAAATTCAGCCGCTTTGCTGTACAAACCGTCTTGGACAGATTCGCCAAAACCGTGGTTTTTGATCGTAATGAAGCCAATGTCGGTGTAGGCTGCGCCTAACTCTTTAACGAATTCAGCCTTTTCATTTTCAGTCCCTTGGGACCACTTTGCAAAATCAAGGTTTGGAATAAGTGCCATAATGCTAATATTAGGTTCTATCTAGCAAAAATAACTCCCTTTTTTGAGCTAAATTCAAACACTAGACCCATCAAGCAGAAGTTATGAACGATGCCCGTACCAGGCAAATCTTACAAGATTTTATCCTCACTAGAGCCATTGAGGAAAAAATGCTCATCTATTTGAGACAAGGCAAAATATCCAAATGGTTCGCTTCATACGGCCAAGAGGCTTTAAGCGTTGCGGCTACGCATGCTTTGTCTAAAGATGAATTCATGTGTACTATGCACCGCAACCTCGGGGCATTTGTCTCTCGTGAGGTTCCACTTATGCGCCTCTTTGCCCAATTTCAAGGGAAAGCAGAAGGCTATACGAAAGGGCGGGATCGGAGTTTTCACTTTGGAACGATGGACCATCATGTCGTGGGGATGATTTCTCATTTGGGCGCCCAGCTCGGCGTCGCTTGTGGTCTAGCATTAAGAGAAAAGTTACAAGGAACAGGAAAATGCGTTCTCGCTTTTACCGGTGATGGAGCCACCTCGCAGGGTGATTTTCATGAAGCGCTCAACGTAGCCGCTGTGTGGAGCTTGCCCGTAATTTTTGTCGTTGAGCGCAACTATTGGGGATTGAGCACTCCAGAGCATCAGCAGTTCATCTTTGACTCTTTCGAGCAAAAAGGACCTGCATATGGAATGAAGACGATGAGTTTCAATGCCAATGATCTCATCGAAGCTACTGAACAGTTTGCTGTAGCTGCTGAATATGCGAGAGGAGCGGGTAAACCTATTCTTTTAGAGGCCAATACCTTTAGGTTGAGAGGTCACGAGGAAGCCAGCGGTACCAAGTATTATCCAGAAGGGATGATAGAGGAGATGGAGAAGAAAGAACCCATGGCTTTGTTGCGCGCTCATCCAGAAGGGTGGGGTGTGACTGAAAGGTGGATTGATGAGGAATTGGCCCGTGCTAAAAAACAGGTGGATGAAGCTTTTCATGCTGCTTTAGATCTTCCCGATGTAGAGTACGATAGCGTTGAAAGTTT
>JAAZVU010000108.1 GCA_018623275.1 Flavobacteriales bacterium | reverse complement strand
GGGACGCCTGAGGATCCTTCTACTGCACGTCGAGGTGAGTGGGTATATACTTTCTGGCTACGTTCGATACTTTTCAGCTACTTAAGTGCATGGAGGATTGGTACTCAGCGTAGTAAAGGGAATCTTCTGAAAAATGAAATGGTACACTACACCTTGATCCAATTCGTGCTCATTGCCATCATATTTGAAAATTTCGGTAGTATCGGATTGGTTGGCTTCTTTGGCGCGAGCATCACTGGTTGGATTTTACTTGAAACTGTTCAATATATCGAGCATTACGGCCTAGCCCGAGAGAAGGTCAGTGATCTTCGTTATGAAAATGTGCGCCCAATACACAGCTGGAACAGCAATCACATGTGGGGACGAGCGATTCTTTTTGAATTAAGTCGCCACAGTGATCACCATTATTTACCCAACAAGGAATATCCGCTTCTCGACCATCACGATAATAGCCCACAGCTGCCTACAGGGTATCCGGGAATGATGATTTTAAGTCTTATTCCTCCTTTGTACATGAGGATTGTTCATCCACGAATACCAAAGACCTCTTAATTGAACAAAGAGCTCATAGTACTCGTTAAAGGATAAATCCTTTAGGCATGAAAAAGACCACCATAGCTTTTCTTTCTGCAGTATTCTTTTACGGCTGTGAAATCTCCGGCCCAACCACCTGTGGTGACGGCATACAAAACGGAACTGAAACAGGAATTGATTGCGGAGGAGATTGCCCACCTTGTGCAGCCTACAGCATCGAAGGACACGCTCAGAAAGGCCCATTTCTCAACGGAAGCTCTGTACTAATAACCTCATTGGACACCTCACTTAACCAAGTAGGCATCACTTACAACACCCAGATTCTCGATAACTCGGGATACTTCTTTGCGAACGGACTCAACTTAAACTCATCGTACGTTACCCTTCGTGCCGACGGTTTTTATTTTAACGAGGTATGTGGAGAACCGAGCAATGCGCAAATCACATTAAACGCAATCACCGATCTCAATAACGTACCCGCGGTTAATGTGAACACTTTAACCCATCTAGAGAAGGCACGTGTAGAGTACCTTGTAGCAAACGGCTCTTCGTTTGCTCAGGCTAAAAAACAAGCACTGAAGGAAATCCTTTACACCTTTAGTATTGACACCACAGGCACCATGCCTTCTTCAGAGACACTAAGCATCGCAAACTCTGGAGCAGCAGACGGTATTTTAATCGCAATCACCTCCATTCTTCAAGGGTATCGAAGCGAAAGTGAATTCTCCGATTTGATGGCCAATTTTGTCACCGACCTAAGAACAGACGGCACCCTGAATAGCCCAATTATCGCCTCCGCCCTCATGGCGCATGCCAAGGTACTCGACACCAACGCTATTCGTCAAAACATAATAGACCGTTACGCTAGCATGGGCATCACTGTAAACGTCCCTGCCTTTGGAGGACATATTCAGAACTACATCGATAATAGTCCACATACAGTAACAACAACTGTTATTGAATATCCAGAAGATGGTCCAAATGGAATAAGCATCTTAAACACCACAGACAGTATTTACAACCAATACCAGTACTATGGCTTAATGACTACCAGACCCAACGATTGTGTAAGCCTTAAGCTGGTCATAGAAAGACAATTCTTTGGTTGCCAATACGGTTGTTGGTTCTATTCTGTCAGCAGTGTGCAGAACTGGAATATCAGCAGTTATGATCAAACCACCAATAGCCAAACGTTTATCAGTACTGGCTTGGAGACTGACTTAGAGATGGGCTTTGAACCAGGTTGGTACACGGCCAGCATTTACTTAAATGATAGCCCCACTCCCTCCCGTGTGAAAGAATTCAAGGTCAACTAATTTTATGTAGTGCCTTGAATTTATTGTGAATTAAGAGCATCAGGACGCCAAACGAAACGCCGAGGATAATTAAACCTTGACTAAGCAGGCCTTCAGCAGTAAAAGAAAGCTTTAAAAGGACGGTAGAAATCACGAATGATGAGTTCCTGATTATAACCGGAAAATTATCCGTATACAACAGGGAAAGTAATAAGATGATCACATCTGAGATGATCAAGAAGTTGTAGAACTCCTCGAAGAATATCGCATTTATTTCAATCATGTTGGCTTGTTCAATGTGGCTAAAAGTTGGAATGACCCATTCCACGAAACTTTGTATTCCCAAGATGATGAATAAGAAGAAAAGCCCGATACTTAAGTAATGCTTCGACTTGACAAAGCGTTTAATATTCTCACCCAGCTCTTTTTGCTCCTGTTCTTCGAAGTCATCATATCGCAATGAACCACTAAGTCGGTAAAAGGTGTAAATCAAAAAGAACAGCAGCATCACACTGAGCAAATCCACATATAGATGCACATTGTGATCGCTTAGCCAAAATTCTGATTTCAAATCAAGCATCGCCATGTCTTTGAACAATCCACGAATTAAAATAAGCGCAATTACCTCATATTGCTTGGCTATATAAAGCGTCGTACTTCTCCTCAAATAGTAAATCATCAGGTACGCCTCGTAGACGAGCAAAATGGAGAATGGAGTGTAGATTGCGCTAATAGGATCCTTCAATAAAGAAGCGTTTACACCTCCAGGGATGTAATCGCGCAGCAAGTGTAAAATCAGGTGGAGAATGAAGCTAAAGATGGCAGCATAGAGCATCCCTCTACCGAGCGTCTTTCTGAAACCATAGGTGAAAACTGGCAAGTGCATAACATGATATTGTTCATAATCAACACCTTACAAATTCATCTTGTTCGTTTTGGAAGAACCCGCTTACTTTCCGATACTCATAAGTGACAACAACTTCCTTCGCTTTTAATCTTATCTATTTTTATGGAATGGAACTATTTGAAAAGAAAAAAGCAAGAACGTTATTGCTACTGAGTAGTGTTGTGTTTGTTTCGGATATTCTATTTACTCCAAATGACACTTGGTGGCTCTGGATCGATAAGTTTACCTGTTTGATTACCTCGGCAATAAGCGTGTTGGCATTAACGAAACATAAGCTTTTCGAGCCAAGACTGTATGCTGTACCGTTCTTTGGACTCATTTTCTACGCTATCATCTATACCGTTTATTCTCCGGGTTATACATTTTACATGTTAACACTTTTAGTATCGGCTTATATATTGATTTTAAACGTATTCAGCCTTAGTAAAATCAATGTAATTGCTATGGTGTCCACTTTTGGTATGCTCATGTTAATTAATGCCTACTTCCAAGGTGAAACATTGGAGTATTATCGAGATAATCGCCAAACGTATATCATAGCAAATCTCATAACTATCGGAGTATTTATTTTTGCAGGAATTCTCGCCACATCCCTTACTCTTCGTCTATTTTCAATTATTTCTGATGAAAAAGAAAAGGCCAATTCGAGATTGAGTTTTCAAAATGATCTTTTCAGTATCATAGCACACAACTTCAGGACACCCTTAGCCAATATATACTCTAGGATTGAAATAAATAACCTTAAAAACGAAGCCATTCAACCAGCCCAAATCCAGTCTAGCCTCGAGCAGCTCAAATTCATTACGGAAAACATTATCGACCAGCATCGTGCCATTCAATCTAAGGAGCTTCACTCTTTAACAACGATCTGCAGCAATCTCAAAAAACAGTTCAATTCGTCTCTTCGATTTGATAATAATCTCAATAGCGATATTAAGGTGAGTTACGCATTGCAATTAGCCCTCGAAAATTTTATTTCCAACCCAATTAATATTGGTTCAAATGTTTTGGTTCAAATAGAGCAGTCTAATGAAGACTTAATCCTCAGAATCATTGATAATGCAGGTGGTTTTACTCACGAAAAATTATTCAGTCTCGGCTCTCCACTAACAAGCACTACGGGGCTCGGCATTGGGATTTATCTATCACTAGAGAACCTTAGGTATCTCGGCTATCACTGTTCTGTTGGAAGTACCCCAAATGAAGGCAGTGAAATCACCATTTCGACTCGTCCTTGTCAAACATTAAAATCGTACGAACTAAGCAGGGAATTGATTCGTTACGCTTAATCGAATTCTTTCTTGAGACTTCTTTATCATTCCTAAGCACTAAGCTACCTTTGCAGCGCTAAAATGCTGCGACCATGTTAAATGTATCGAACGTTACGCTCCAATTCGGCAAGCGTGTCCTTTTTGAAGATGTAAACATCAAATTTCACGGCGAACGCTGTTATGGGCTTATTGGCGCCAACGGTGCCGGTAAATCGACCTTCTTGAAAATCCTTAGTGGTGAGGTTAGTCCAAACTCGGGAAATGTAAGTCTTGAGAGCGGTAAACGCATGTCCGTTCTCTCTCAGAACCACTTTGCTTATGACGAAGAAACGGTTTTGAACACAGTGATTCAAGGGAATGAGCCGCTGTGGGAATTAATGCAAAAGAAGGATGCTATTTACATGAAGCCGGACTTCAATGAGGAAGACGGTCTTATCGCTGCTGACCTTGAAGTTCAATTCGAAGAAATGGACGGTTGGAATGCTGAAAGTGACGCTGGAAACTTACTGAGCGGCCTGGGTATCTCAACTGACGATCACTATACCTTGATGAAGGACATGGAAGGTTCTGCAAAGGTGCGTGTGCTTCTTGCACAAGCTCTTTTCGGTAACCCAGACATTCTTATCCTCGATGAGCCTACCAACGATCTGGACCTTAAGACTATTTCTTGGCTGGAAGATTTCTTGATCGATTTTAAAAACACAGTGATTGTCGTGAGTCACGACCGTCACTTCCTTGACACCGTTTGTACTCACATTGCAGATATCGACTTTAAGCGCATTAAGCTTTACACTGGGAACTACAGTTTCTGGTACGAAAGTTCGCAATTGGCACTTCGCCAGCGTCAAGCTGCAAATAAGAAAGCCGAAGACAAGCGAAAAGAATTACAGGAGTTCATCTCGCGATTTGCTGCAAATGCTTCTAAAAGTAAGCAGGCAACCTCACGTAAAAAGATGTTGGATAAAATTAACGTTGATGAAATTCAAGCTTCCTCACGCATGTATCCTGCCATCATCTTCGATCAGGAGCGTGATGCAGGTGATCAAATCCTAGAAATTGATAATCTCGCCGCTCATGACGAGCAAGGCAATGTATTGTTCCAAAACTTGAGCTTCAAACTCAACCGTGGCGATAAGGTGGCACTTCTTTGTGACGACCACAGAATATTGACAGCACTCTACGAGATTTTGGCAGGTAATCAACAACCAAGCGCTGGAACATTTGCTTTTGGGCAGACCATTAAGCACGCGTACCTTCCTAACGAGAATGCAGAATTCTTCAATACAGAGGACAACCTCATGGATTGGCTCAGAGAGTACAGTCCTGAAAACAAGGATGAAGTATTCGTTCGTGGATTCTTAGGTAAAATGCTCTTCTCTGG
>JAAZVU010000107.1 GCA_018623275.1 Flavobacteriales bacterium | reverse complement strand
TTGGGCTACGGCGACAACTTCCAAGCGGTGCTGATGAGCAACGCAGCTCGTGAGATGAACAGGTTCATGAAAGCGGTGAGTGACGCGAAGGTGAACATCAACAAAAGCGCTTATCTAGGCGATCTTTTGGTAACCGGCTACAGCCAATTCTCACGTAACAGAATGCTCGGAAACATGCTGGGCAAGGGCTATACCGTCAAAAGTGCCAAGGCAGAAATGACCATGGTCGCAGAAGGATACTATGCCGTTCCACTACTCCAAAAGCTTCGCAGAAAACGCGAGGTGAAGATGCCTATTGTCAAGGCTGTGCATGCAGTGTTGTACGAAGGAAAATCGGCGAAAAAGGAGATGGCGAAATTGGCTCAAAAACTGAATTAATTTCAAAACTTTGGGCGGGCGAAGGCGTTACTATAAGCAGAATAACACGCTATGAAACGAATTCTTATTCTTTGCTCATTGGTCTTTGCGACCACACTTTTAGCCCAAGATGCAACAGCCATCTTAAAGAAAAGCGAAGCCTATTTACGCGGAGCACAGAGCACAGCTGAGGTAAGCATTACTACAGTTCGACCTTCTTGGACCCGCACCATGGATGCCAAACTGTGGAATAAAGGCACAGACAAGAGCTGCATTCTCATTACTGGCCCAAAGCGTGACGCAGGTACAGTATTCATGAAAAATGGTGAAGACATTTGGAATTACGTACCGGCGATTAAAAAGTTGGTAGCCCTACCTGCGGCATTAGTGCAAAACTGGATGGGTACGGACATTTCGAACGATGCCTTGATCAATGCGGGCGCTTTGACAGTGGACTATACCCCTGAGATTACAGGTTCAAAGGAAGTGGCTGGTGAAGATTGCTGGGTGTTGGAATTGACCCCGAAGCCGGATGCACCGGTCGTTTGGGGCAAAATCATCGCGTATATCGACAAGGACACCTACGTGCAATTGGGCGGCGAGTTTTACGACGAAGACGAATTTCTAATCACGGAAATGCAAGCTTCAGAATTGACCAATTTTGACGGCCGCAAACTCCCAAAAGTCATCAAGATGGTCCCAGCGGAGGAGCCAGAAAGCTACACGGAAATCCGTTACAGCTATGTGGACTTTACTACACCTATCCCAGACAGCTTCTTCACTAAAGCCAACATCAAAAACGTGAAATAATGCTCAAGCTTGCTTGGCGCAACATATGGAGAAATAAAGGCCGAAGCATCATCACCATTGCTGCGGTGATGTTCTGTGTCATTTTCGCGGTAGTCCTTCGCAGCTTCCAAGTAGGAGTGTGGGAGAACATGATCCACGAGATCGTCGGCAATAATTTCGGCTATTTGCAAATCCACGAGGACGGATTCTGGGCCGATCAAAGCTTGGACCGCACCATGGATTTAAGCGCAGTGAATAGTGAAGAGTTGCTCGCCGTAGACGGTGTGGACCGATTAATCCCTAGAATGGAAAGTTTTTCGCTGCTGTACCACGGCAGCAACACCAAAGGCTCACTGGTCATGGGAATAGATCCTGCCGTGGAATTGCCCGGATTGCAGCTGGACGACATCCTCTTAGAAGGACGCAGCTTTACACGAGACGATAGTGTGATTGTAGTTAGTGAGGGCTTGGCGAAGTACTTCAATGTAGGACTTGGCGACACCTTGTTGTTCATGGGACAGGGCTACCATGGTGCCACAGCCTACGGCGCGTTCCCTATTGGTGGAATTGCGCGCATGACCAACCCGGAGCTCAACAAGCAATTGGTTTTAATGCCTTTTCAAAAAGCCCAGTACATGTACAATTGTACGGATCGAGCGACTACTCTTGTAGTGGCCATTGATGAAGAGGCGGATTATGAAGTTGTTGGTGCTACACTCAAAGGCTCGGGAGCTGAAGGATTAGAGATTTTACAGTGGAAGGAGCTGTTCCCAGAAATCATTCAGACCATAGAGGTGGACATGGCTGGTGGCCGCATTTTCGTAACTATCCTCTATTTCATCATCTCTTTTGTGTTGCTGGGTACCGTGATTATGATGGTTGCTGAACGTCAACGCGAGTTTGGAATTTTGGTCAGCATTGGGATGAAGAAGACCAAACTAGCCTTCGTGACCTTACTAGAAAACGTAATGCTCATTATGGGTGGAGCCATCGTCGGAATGGCTGTGGTTAAACCGGTCCAATTCTATTTCAAGTACAACCCCATTGACCTCAGTGGTCAGATGAAAGAAGCGATCGAGCAATACAATTTTGAGCCCAAGCTCTACACCACTACCTCCTTTATCATCAATCTCAATCACGGCACCATCATCTTCTTTATTGGGGTGTTGGTAAGCTTGTATGCGGTGGTCAAAATCATGAAGTTGAACCCTATCGAAAGTATGCGCTCATGATTCTTAAAGTCGCTTGGCGCAACATCTGGCGCTCTAGAATACGCTCCATCATTGTACTCAGTTCCATCGCTATTGGTATCTGGGCAGGACTACTCATCATTGGCTTTTCCTTTGGGATGAACAATGAACGTACAGCTGCGGCAATAGGTGCCACTTTAGGTCATAGTCAAGCACATTCTGAAGATTATTTACAAGACCCTAGTCCGAGCGCAGTAATAGCGCCTGAGGCGTACGAAAATCTAGTCGCTGCACTGGAAGAGCAGCCTTTTGTTACCGGCTACGCACCGCGCACGATGCTACAGGGAATGGTAGCTTCGGCGAAGCAAACGCGCGCCTCAAGAATCATTGGCGTAAACGCCGAAAGTGAACGCACGAACACGACCATATCCACTTACATGCAAGAAGGGGATTTCTTTGAGACCCGAGTACGCAAAGGGGTGGTAATCAGTGAAAAATTGGCCGAGAAAATGGGCCTTGGGATGAAAAAGAAAATGGTCCTCACCTTTCAGGACCACAATGGTATCATCCACAAAGCAACCTTCCGTGTTAGTGGTATCTATCGCACACTCAACGCTGCATGGGACGAATTAAACATCTACGTTCAGCAAAAGGACGTGGAACGTATTATAGGCACGCCACTCATCCATGAGGTGCTCATCAGTTACGACAAGAGTGAGGATACTGAAGAGAAGACGGCATCTATCAGTGCACAAGTTGCCCCTCCAACAGTCATTACATCTTGGAAACAAAACAGTCCTGAACTCGGCTTCGCCGATGATATGATGGGCATTATGCTCGTCCTAGTCTTGGGAATCATTATGCTCGCGCTTCTTTTCGGAATCATTAACAATATGCTTATGGCGGTATTGGAGCGTCGCAGAGAGTTGGGAATGCTTATGGCTGTGGGCATGAACAAGCGCAAATTGTTCCAAATGATACTCATTGAAACCTTGATGCTCGGTGTTGTGGCAGGTCCTATAGGCATGTTGCTTGGTGATCTCAGCATTCGAGTGATGATGAATGTGGGATTGGATTTGAGTACCAAAAAAGACGGCTTGGCGGAGTTGGGCGTACAGAGCACAATCTATCCAGAGGTTGTTCCAGAATATTATCTAGTTATGGCTGGAATGGTCATTTTGACCGCTTTAGTAGCGGCACTCTTCCCTGCATACAAGGCATTGAAGTTAAATCCGGTGAGAGCCATTAGAGGAAATTAAGAATGAGCAAAGCAGTTATTGAAGTAAGCGGGCTACACAAAGTATACGAAGGCGCAGTTCCTGTAAAGGCGGTAAATGGGATCGATTTGACCATTACCGAAGGCGAGTTTACCGCGCTCAAAGGTCCCTCAGGCTGTGGTAAAACCACCTTGCTAAATCTACTAGGCGGCCTTGACCAACCGACTTCGGGATCTATACTAATTGACGGCACAGACATCACAGGTCTCTCGGATAATGAACTCATAGATTTTAGATTACACAACATTGGATTTGTATTTCAGGCGTATAACCTCATTCCTGTACTTAGTGCCACAGAGAATGTGAGTTTCATTATGCTGCTTCAAGATCGACCTAAAGAAGAGCGATTGGCTCGAGCAGAGCAACTTCTAAAAGCGGTGGGTTTGGCAGGAAAAGAAGATAAACGTCCGGGTCAACTCTCTGGTGGTCAGCAGCAACGCGTAGCTGTAGCGCGCGCCCTAGCATCAAAACCAAAGTTTGTTCTAGCGGATGAGCCTACGGCAAACTTAGACTCTGAAAGTACCGCCAAGCTCTTGGATATCATGGAGCAGCTCAACCGGGAAGAGAACATGACCTTCGTATTTGCGACCCACGACGATAGGGTTATCGCAAAGGCTAAAAGAGTAGTTAGTATTAGCGACGGTCAGGTCATTAGCGATTCGGCCAAATAAAAGCTACCTTGGAAGGTATGGATGCACCAATGATACCGTACCAATCGTGGCCTTCAAATTCAGAGGAGGCACTCAAGCTCTTTAAGCAGTTTGAGAAAAACCTCAGTACTAGACGCAGTGTCCGAGAATACTCTAGAAATCCAGTATCTAAAGAGCAAATTCAGGCGTTGATTTCATTGGCCGCAAGTGCGCCGAGCGGAGCAAACAAGCAGCCGTGGCATTTTGTAGCCATTCAAGACGCAGAGGTTAAGAAGCAAATTCGCGAGGCGGCTGAAGAAGAGGAAAAGGCTTTCTATGGAGGTCGAGCCTCAGAAGAATGGCTTGACGATCTCAAACCCTTTGCTACCAACTGGCAAAAGCCTTTTCTTGAAGATGCACCATGGCTCATTGTGGTCTTTCGGAAGAATTATGATTTCAATGATGACGGGAGTAAGGCGAAGAATTATTACGTTCAGGAGAGTGTAGGTATCGCTTGTGGATTCTTGATTGCTGCGATCCATGCCGCTGGCTTGGCGACATTAACGCATACCCCATCTCCAATGGGTTTCTTATCTAAAATTCTTGGTAGGCCAGAGAATGAAAGGCCGTTCCTGTTATTGCCCGTGGGCTATCCAGCGAAAGACGGAACTGTTCCGAATATTAGCAAGAAGTCTTTAGACGAAATCAGTGATTTTATCTGACCTTTGCCAAAATTCTCAAAAGCATGTTTGAAGGTACTTCTATCCAATTTGTCGTTGATGCAGCAGAAGTTCGCGAAGAGCTAAAGGCTGCGAATTTGAATTGGCCAATTATCAAAATTCTGGGAAGCGAGGAAGACGAAGACAAAGATCCTGAGGACATGAGCGTTTCAAATACTGGTGTAGCTATCTATATCGACAGCATTGACCTGATCTTAAAAGAGCGTGTTGAAAAGGCGAAAGAGATTGTCACAACAGTTGCTCGGATGATCCAGTACTTTAACGAGCGCAATGAGACTGCAGTCTTGTTCTTCCACACGAGCTGGCAGACTTACCTAGTTAAGGAAGACTAGTATGATTTTCGGATAGATAAATTCGTTCGTTCAATCCTTAGCTTTATAAAATAAGCGAATTGTTCATGGTTCATAGTCCGTGTACTCTT
>JAAZVU010000106.1 GCA_018623275.1 Flavobacteriales bacterium | reverse complement strand
CGCAGACAGTCAAGCACGAGAAGAGACAAGCGCAGAACTCACTACAAAGCGGCCGATCAGCAATTAGCGATTTGCCCTACTACTGGCGAAGCACACCTTTACCACCGTGCTCACTGGCACGAAGGAAAACTTTACTACAAGGGTAAAGTGGTAATGGAAAAGGCATAAGCCTAGACCTTAAAATCATTGATTTACAGATAAGTAGCCCCTCAAAAGGCTACTTTTTCTGTTTTAAATGAGGTTTTAAAAATAGACCGCCTATTTTAGCCCACACAACGAAACACGATGAAAGCAGCAATTACAGCGATCGGAGGGTATGTTCCTGAGTATGTTCTAACGAACGCCGAGTTAGAAACCATGGTCGAAACCAATGACGAATGGATTACTACTCGAACCGGAATCAAGGAGCGTCGCATCCTTAAACCAGAAGAAGGCCGTGGCGCCTCTTATCTAGCTATCAAAGCCGTCGAAGCTATGAAGGAAGAATACGGAGTTAGCGTTGAAGACGTTGATCTCGTAATTCTAGCTTCAGTTACCGGCGATATGCCAGTAGCAATTACTTCAGCATACATCGCACAAGAAATCGGAGCTAAAAATGCCTATGCATATGATTTGCAGGCGGCATGTTCTTCATTCTTATACGCAGTAAGTAATGCAGCCGCTTACATCGAATCTGGTAAATACAAGAAAGTCTTGGTAGTGGGCTCGGATGTAATGAGCTCTATTGTAGACTACACAGACCGTACTACTTGTATCTTGTTTGGTGATGGTTGTGGTGTAGCTCTTATGGAGCCTAATGAAGAAGGCTTAGGCGTACAGGACGAAATCCTTCGTACCGATGCAACTGGTCGCGACTTCTTACGCATCGAAGCAGGTGGTTCATTCCTTCCTCCTTCACACGAAACAATTGACAATAAACAACATGCCATCCGTCAAGAAGGTCAAAGTGTATTCCGCTTTGCCGTGAGTCGTATGGCTGACACTTCCGCAGAACTTCTCGAGAAGAACGGTCTTACTGGTGACGATGTAGCCTATTTAGTACCTCACCAGGCCAATTTGAGAATTATTGATGCTACTGCTCGTCGTATGGGGTTGACCAGCGAGAAGGTGGTGATCAACATTCAGAACTACGGAAATACTACATCTGCAACTATTCCTTTAGGCCTTTGGGACTCAAGAGATAAGTTTAAGAAAGGTGATAACATCTTCTTCGCAGCCTTTGGTGGTGGATTTACATGGGGAGCTATGTGGGTCAAATGGGCCATCGATAAAAAATAACTCGTAAATTCATATTCCTAAATACACAAGAACATGGACTTGAAAGAAATCCAAGCACTCATCAAATTCGTTGCTAAAAGTGGCGCTCAAGAAGTGAGTCTAGAAACAGAAGATTTCAAGATTAACATTAAAACTGCATCAGAAGGTTCTGATCAGCCGACTATCATTCAAACTGTTGCTCCACAAGCTGCTATGCCAGTTGCAGCGGCTCCAGCTCCTGCCGCAGCACCTGCTCCGGTGGCTCCAGCTGCAGAAGCTCCAGCAGAGGATAACAGTAAGTATGTAGAAGTTAAGTCTCCAATGATCGGTACATTCTACCGTAGCCCATCACCAGACCAAGATCCTTTCGTGAAAGTAGGTTCTGAGATCAAGCCAGGTGATGTACTTTGTATCGTTGAGGCGATGAAGCTTTTCAACGAGATTGAAAGTGAAGTAAGCGGTAAGATTGTTAAGGTATTAGTTGACGATCAAAGCCCTATCGAATACGATCAGCCATTGTTCTTGGTAGATCCTTCTTAATCTCACGAAAACACACTCGTTATGTTTAAGAAAGTACTCATTGCCAACAGGGGTGAGATCGCTCTTCGCGTGATTCGTACCTGTAAAGAAATGGGCATCAAAACGGTGGCCGTTTATTCTAAGGCTGATGCAGACTCATTGCACGTTCGTTTCGCGGACGAAGCAGTTTGTATAGGTCCTGCAGCATCTTCAGAAAGCTACCTCAGCATTCCAAATATCATCGCTGCTGCAGAAATCACCAATGCAGATGCTATTCACCCTGGATACGGTTTCTTGAGTGAGAATGCAAAGTTCTCTCGCATCTGTGCGGAGCACGGCATCAAGTTTATCGGTGCCTCTGGCGACCAGATTGACAAGATGGGAGATAAGGCTACCGCCAAAGAAACCATGAAACAAGCTGGTGTACCGTGTGTACCTGGTTCTGAGGGTATCCTTGAAACCTATGAAGATGCAGTAACTAAAGCCCGTGAGATTGGCTACCCAGTCATGATCAAAGCGACCGCAGGTGGTGGAGGTAAGGGTATGCGTGCTATCATGGAGGAAAGTGAACTCCAAGGTGCTTGGGACAGTGCTCGTCGCGAGGCAGCCGCTGCCTTCGGCAACGACGGCATGTACATGGAGAAACTCATCCTTGAACCACGTCACATCGAGATCCAAATTATTGGCGACAGCTTCGGAAAAGCCTGTCACTTGAGTGAGCGCGATTGTTCGGTACAACGTCGCCACCAAAAATTGGTTGAAGAAACACCTTCCCCATTTATGACGGATAAACTCCGCAAGAAAATGGGTGAGGCAGCTGTGAAAGCAGCAGAATACATTGCATATGAAGGTGCAGGTACTGTAGAGTTCTTGGTAGATAAAGACAGAAACTTCTACTTCATGGAGATGAATACTCGTATCCAGGTAGAACACCCAATTACAGAGCAAGTAGTTGGTTTCGATCTAATCCGTGAGCAAATTAAGGTAGCTGCTGGAGAGCCGATTTCCGGTAAGAACTACCTTCCTCAGATGCACAGTATTGAAGTTCGTATTAATGCAGAGGATGCTTTTAGCGACTTCCGTCCTTCGCCAGGAATGATTACTTCATTCCACGCACCAGGTGGTCACGGTGTACGTTTAGATACACACTGTTACAGCGGATACGCTATCCCACCGTTCTACGATTCTATGATTGCTAAACTGATCATTACTGCTCGTACTCGTGAGGAGTCTTTGGACAAGCTCGAGCGTGCTTTGGACGAATTTATCATTGAAGGTGTTAAAACGACTATTCCGTTCCACCAACAACTGATTAAGAATGAGAAATTCCGCGAAGGTGTTTACACCACTAAATTCATGGAAGACTTCGTATTGGAAGAGCCGGCGGAGTAACTTTCAAAGAATACTTTTTTAGAACCCCCTTCTTTCAAGTTGGGGGTTTTCTTTGCTTCGACCTTTTGGTTACAACCTTTCCTTTTTCTGTTACGTTTTGGCCGATTTGTTATCGGACGTTTGTACTGTTAAAAAACCGTAATCATGGCAAGTAAAAATTTAATCTGGGCAGATAAAGCCCTTTTCGAGAAAGACTTAAAAGGAAAAACATACATCGTCACCGGTGCAAACTCAGGCGTTGGTTTTGAAACCTCACAGCAACTTGTTAAACAAGGCGCGCACGTGGTTATGGCGGTTCGCCGTACTGAGGCAGGCGAAGAAGCTGCTAAAAATTTCGGCTCGCTTAAAGGCACGTATGAGATTATGCGATGTGATTTGGCAGATTTAGCATCTGTTCGAGCGTTCGTTGAAGCGTTTCATAAAAAGTATAAGCAATTGGATGGTTTAGCATGCAATGCGGGTATGGTGAACATGAAAAATGAGCCCATCTACACCAAAGACGGATTTGAAATCACCATGGCAGCGAGCTTCTTCGGACACTTTTTAATGACAGAATTGCTCCTCGATACCTTGAAGGCTACGCCAGAAGCAAGAATGATTATACTCTCTTCTGTGGTTCATGCAGGGAGTCCGAAAAACCGTTACCAAGTTCATTTAGACGATCTGCATTGGAAGAATAGAAAATACAACAACTTCGCAGCCTACGGTGAAGCAAAGACCGCATCGGTTCAATATGCGATGGAACTTGCAAAGCGCTTAGAAGGAACTGGGGTTACCACCTACTCTATTCACCCAGGTTGGGCACGATCGAACTTTGGAAAAGGCGGCGGCGCGTTTATGGATTCTTTACTTGCAATGCTAACTCCTGTGTTCTCTGCACTTGGCTTTAGTGATAGCAGCTGGGAGAGTGCACAGACCTCATTGCATTGTCTATTGTCTGATGATGTTACTCAATACAGCGGTGAATACTTCAGCCAGCACAGTGTCCTTTACAGGGATAAGGAGTGTAAGAAAGGTGGTTGGCCAATGAAGTCGCCAAACCCGCATGCAAACGATATGGAGGCCGCCAAGAAACTCGTTGCCACAGCACGTCCTTTGGTAGGCCTATCTTAGTAGCTCTGTAGCCCTTAACTATGAAAAGACTACTTAAGATGATTGGATATATACTCGGCGGTTCCCTTCTATTGATGGTCATCATCGTTGCCGTATTTGTGAATGTGAGTCCACAAATGGGCGGCAAGCATTCTCAAGAGGATAAAATACGTTACCAGGAGAGCGGCCATTATGTCGATGGTAAATTCATGAATCTTGTAGAAACGACTATGGATTTCACCTTCTCAAGCTCTATTGATTTGATGAAGGCTTATATCAAGGGTAATCCTAAGTCCAAGCCGGATCACGATTTACCGGTTCTGGATGCAGATTCTACTGAAATTGCAGAGAATAGCACTGAAAGGCTTATCTGGTTTGGTCATTCTGCCTTTCTACTTCACATGGATGGAAAGAATATTCTCATTGACCCAATGCTTGGTCAACATCCCTCTCCAAGTCCTCTCGTGGGAACGAAGAGATTCACGGAAAAACTTCCTATCAAGGTAGAGGAGTTGCCAGAAATTGATGCCGTATTAATCTCACACGATCATTACGATCATTTGGATTATGGAAGTATTCAAGCATTAAAAGACAAAACCAAGGACTTCTATGTTCCATTAGGCGTTGGTGCACATCTTAGAGCCTGGGGTATAGATAGCGGCCGTATTCATGAACACAATTGGTGGGATGAAAATAGCATCGACTCCATCCAGATTGCCTTTACCCCATCAAGACATTTCAGCGGGCGCGGGTTGAATAACAACTCTTCAACCCTTTGGGGCTCTTGGGTAATCCACGGCACCAACAATAGGCTCTTCTTTAGTGGCGATAGTGGGTACGGAACTCACTTTAAAGACATCGGCGAAAAGTATGGTCCTTTTGATTTCGCGATGCTAGAATGTGGCCAGTACAATGAGAATTGGATCCAGATTCATATGGCTCCTGAAGAGACGGCCATGGCCGCGGTGGATATAGGAACCAAGGGAATGATGCCCATTCACTGGGGATCATTTAAGTTGGCTCTTCACGATTGGAACGAGCCTGCCATACGTGTCACTCAGAAGGCGAAGGAACTGGAAATGCCTATCTTAATTCCAAAGATTGGAGCACCCATTTCGTTAGACACCTTGAATTACGACCATGAGATTTGGTGGAATTGATACTTATTACCCTTTAAGATGACCGACCTACTTCGAATAACAAGCGTATCGCAATTTCATGAGCT
>JAAZVU010000105.1 GCA_018623275.1 Flavobacteriales bacterium | reverse complement strand
ACCTTCTTTGGGGTGGTTGCTTTAGCAGGAAAGATCTACAGAGTAGGTATATTGATGTACGGTAAAAAAGTGACTTGGAAAGAACTATATAAATGGTTGAAGTACTAGAAAATATCCAGCAGTGGTTCGTTGAATTCTTGAGCTATAGAATTTGGGCGACCGATGTTTTCAAGGTCTCCGTGAAGAGCCTTTTGCAGGTGCTGTTGCTTCTTGCATCGGCCCGCTATGGATTCTGGCTACTCAACCGCATCCTCATGCGCAGCAAGGCCGGAGAACATTACGACGAGGGTCGACGCTACACCATTCTACAGATTTCGAAGTACATCATCTACACGGTAGTGATCGTGATTGCTCTTGAAACTGTAGGTGTTAAGGTAACTGCTCTACTAGCCGCCTCAACTGCCCTGTTTGTTGGTTTAGGTTTGGGTCTGCAGGATGCCTTTAAAGACCTTAGTTCAGGGGTAATCATTCTAGTCGAGCGCACATTGACCGTTGGTGATATTATCCAGTTGGAAAATCAGATTGGTAAAGTAGAAGCGGTGGGGTTGCGTACGACCACAGTGCGTACTCGCGATGATATCTTAATCATCGTACCCAATTCAAAATTGACCAATGAAACTGTAATCAACCTTACGCATAGCGAGGAGACCACACGTTTTTCTCTTCAAGTCAGTGTAGCCTTTGGCAGCGATACTGAGAAAGTAGCGAAAATTCTATACGATGTTGCTGCGAAGCATCCTCAAGCCGATGCCAAAGAAGAGCCTTTGGTTTTATTAAAGGACTTTGGTGATAGCGCGTTGATATTTGAATTGAATTTCTACACGAGAGACCTCTTCTTCGTTGAGAAAATAAAGAGCGACCTGAGATTCGCCATAGACAAAGAATTCCACAACAATCAAATCATTATTCCATTCCCACAACGTACTGTATGGAAGGGACCAGAACGCGTTACCCAATTCGGGAATGGCATAGTTGGTGCAGGAGAAAGAATGCCCGATGATGATAACGAGCATAATCACGGCGCAGTTTAAAAGACATTTATGAGCAGAATATTATTGATAGAGGACGAAGTTGCGATCCGCAGAGTCCTGAAAAAGATTTTACTAGAGGAAGATGCCAACCATGAAATCCATGAAGCCGAAGATGGCAAGATGGCTGTCGAGTCTTTTGGAGAAGGGAATTGGGACCTCGTATTCTGTGATATTAAAATGCCCCATAAGGACGGTGTAGAGGTTCTCGAGCATATGATGAGCATCAATCCGGATGTTCCTGTTATCATGATTTCTGGACACGGTGATATCAACACTGCCGTAGATTGCTTGAAGAAAGGCGCCTACGATTACCTACCGAAACCTCCAGATCTCAACCGTTTATTGAGCACCGTGAGAAATGCTCTGACGCAAAAAGAACTAGTCAGCGAGGTTAAAACCTTGAAGAAGCGCGTCAGTAAGAAGTACAAGATGATCGGTGAAAGTGCCGGTATGCAGGAGCTGCGCGACATCATTGAAAAAGTGGCCCCGTCAGAAGCCCGCGTTCTAATTACTGGTCCTAACGGTTCGGGGAAAGAACTCGTCGCTCACCAAATTCACGAACAGAGTCAGCGCAGTAAGAATGCGATGATCGAAGTGAATTGTGCCGCCATCCCTGCAGAATTGATCGAAAGTGAACTCTTTGGACACAAAAAGGGAGCCTTTACCGGTGCGCAGAAAGACCGTAAAGGGAAATTTGAATTGGCCAACGGTGGAACCTTGTTTTTGGACGAGATTGGGGACATGAGTCTCAGTGCTCAAGCCAAAGTATTGCGTGCATTGCAGGAACACAAAATTACCCCGGTCGGTGGCGATAAAAGTATCAAGGTAGACGTTCGAGTATTGGCTGCGACCAATAAGGATCTGCGCAAGATGATTGACGAGGGAAAGTTCCGTGAAGATTTGTACCACAGATTGGGCGTGATTGTCATGGAGGTACCAGGGCTCAATGCTCGCCGAGATGATATCCCGTTACTCGCCGAGCACTTTTTAAAAGCTATTGGTGAAGAATACGGAACTGCTCCAAAGGAGATTGACACAGAAGCTATCGCCGCTTTACAAGACTACGATTGGACCGGAAACATCCGTGAATTCCGCAACGTCATGGAGCGCCTCCACATTTTGAGCGGTAATCCAATAAGCAAATCGTGCGTAGATAAATTCGCGAGGAAATAAGCGTACTTTTGCCTCAAATAAAGAAGCACATGAGTTTCCCAAAATTTCTCGTCGCAGATAACACCGATAGCCCAGATGCTATCTTCATCGTACACACCGAATTTCCAGCATTCATCCTCAACCTAGAGAATGACGAAGTAAAGTGGTTGGACGATATAAGCGATGAAAACGAAGGTGATTTAACGAAAACCCTTGAAGGCCTCATCACAGAAGCTGAGGATTTCTACCAACGCGAAGTCGACCGCTATAACCTCTAATGGCCTACCGCTGGAGCACATACAGTCAGCAGTATAAAATTAGCCTTAACCTTGCCTACCCCGTTGTCATAGGACAACTAGGACAAATCATGGTAAGTGTGGCCGATTCTATCATGGTCGGGAAGTTCCTAGGAACCATTCCACTTGCAGCCATTAGCCTTGCCGTATCGGTGCTGATCATCCCCATGGTTTTTGCCATAGGTGTGGCCTATGGACTCACTCCGCTCGTAGCCGGCGCTGATGGTGAAGAGAATCCCGCAGCGGCTACCAAATACTTCAAGAACGGCTTAGTACTCAACAGCATTCTCGGACTACTCATTTATGGACTTATTGCCCTTTTCGCCGAAGGCGCGCACTTGCTTGGTCAGGATGAACGTGTAGTGGCTGAAGCCCTACCCTACATTCATGTGGTTGGGTTCTCCATAGTACCGATGATGAGCTTCTTCGCCTTCAAACAATTTGCTGAAGGTTTGAGCGACACCAAAGCTGCCATGCGTGTAAGCTTAGCAGCCAACTTCTTGAATATACTTTTAAACTACCCCCTGATTACGGGTTGGGGACCGTTCCCGGAATTGGGATTGATTGGTGCGGCAGTCAGCACATTGATTACTCGATTCCTTATGCTCGGCGGAATGGCGCTCTACATTCGTAAAAAGGAAAAATTTGCGCTGTATTGGTCATTTTGGCGAAGCTCAGAAGTGAATTGGCCAACTGTTAAAGAGATCTTGAACATTGGCGTTCCAAGTGGACTACAATATGTATTCGAAGCTGGTGCCTTTGCCATGAGCGGCATTATCGTAGGCATGATTGGACCCGTTCAACAAGCAGCCCATCAGATTGCCCTAAATATTGCTTCCGCTACCTATATGATGGCAAGTGGTTTGGGCGCTGCAGCCACGATAAGAATGGGAAATCAATTAGGAAAGAAGGATTATCCCATGCTGCGATTAGCGGGACAAAGCTTGTTTCATCTCACATTCTTTTTGATGATCATCACCATGATTTTTCTGATTGCTTTACGAAATATACTACCTCAATTCTACAGCTCCGATCCGGAGGTGCTCCAATATACCGCCGTACTCATGGTGGCAGCTGGGATATTCCAGATGCCAGACGGCATGCAAGCCACAGCGCTAGGCGCTCTACGCGGCATTAAGGACGTGAACATCCCAACCATCGTGGCATTTGTTGCCTACTGGATGATCGCGGTTCCTCTAGGTTATGTTTTGGGCATTCAATTTGACCAGGGTCCATTAGGCGTATGGATTGGCTTGACGGCAGGACTAGTATTAGCGTCCATAGCCTTGTATTGGCGATTCCGACACAAAACCCTTCGCATGCATTAAGCGGCAATACCCGCACGCCTCAATAATGCATCTACTTTTGGATCCCGTCCTCTAAATTTCTTAAAGAGCTCATCTGGAGCTACGGTTCCTCCGCTAGAAAGAATTTCAGCAAAACCGTCCGCTGCAGCTTCGCTAAAGATGCCATCCTGCTTGAAACGCTCGAACGCATCAGCATCGAGCACCTCTGCCCATTTGTAGCTGTAGTAACCTGCACTGTAGCCTCCTTGGAAAATATGGCTAAAGGCTGTCGAAGACAAAGTTCCTTCTACAGGTGCGAAAAGCTGTGTATCGGCGGTTGCTGAACGTTCAAAATCGGCCACAGTGCCTTCCATAGGTTCGGTAAGTCCGTGGTAGGTCATATCGAGGTAACCAAAGTTGAGTTGGCGCAATGTGGCGTACCCTTCCATAAACTGCTGGCTTTCCACGATACGATCCACGTATTCTTTAGGCAGTAAGTCTCCCGTTTCATAATGCTTTGCAAACAAGGCCAATGCCTCAGGCTCGTAGCACCAGTTTTCTAAAATCTGAGACGGTAATTCTACAAAATCCCAGTACACACTGGTTCCCGTGAGTGAAGGATAGGTTCCACGTGCCATCATCCCGTGCAAGGCATGGCCAAACTCATGGAAAAGAGTCGTAACCTCGTTAAACGTCAACAGCGAAGGCTTATCCGCAGTAGGTTTCGTGAAGTTACAGACTATGCTGATGTGTGGACGTACGACCTCTCCTTCCAAAGTATACATGCTGCGGTAGCTGGTCATCCAGGCACCGGCACGTTTACCAGCACGCGGGAAGAAATCGGTATACAAAAGGCTTAAAAATTCACCGTCTTTATCATATACCTCATAGGCATCCACATCCTCATGGTAGGTAGCGATACTTTCATTCTTTTTAAAACTCAATCCGTAGAGTTTGGCACTTATTTCAAATACACCAGCCAATACATTCTCAATCTTGAAGTAAGGCTTGAGCAAGTTGTCGTCGAGATTTAATGTTGCCTTTTTAAGCTTCTCCGACCAGTACGAAAAGTCCCATGGCTTTACTTCGCCCGCATGACCAGCAGCACTCGCGAACTCTTGAACAGCTTTCAAATCCTTTTCAGCAGCTGGCTTGGCCAACGCTTTCAAGTCGTCCAAGAAGGACAATACTGTCTCCGGAGTTTTCGCCATGCGCTTGCTCAAGGTGAGCGCAGCGTGAGAATCAAAGCCAAGCAGTTGTGCTTTTGCCAAACGTGTATTGACTAATTCTTGGATGTTCTGTTCGTTGTTGTACTCGTTGTCCTTGGCCGCTCGAGTACCGTATGCACGATACATTTTTTCGCGAAGTCCTGCATTGTCGGCGTACTTCATGATACTGATATAAGTAGGCATATCTAGACCAAAGACATAGCCCTCCTTTCCTTTCTCCTGGGCCAAAGAAGCAGCGCTAGCTATAGTGGCTTCTGGCAATCCAGCTAACTCTTCGGAATCTTCTATATGAAGTTCAAAGGCCTGCGTTTCCTTTAAGACGTTTTCGCCAAAGGACAGCGACAGCTTGCTTAGCTTCTCGCTAATCGACTTCAATGATTCACGCTCCTGTCCTTCAAGCAAGGCGCCATTACGTACAAAACCCTCATAGGTCTCTTTAAGTAATCGAGCGCTTTCTGCATCAAGCGACTCTTCATTACGATTCTCCCAAACTGTTTTGATACGTGAAAACAAGGCCTCATTGAGCAAGGTCTCGTTATTAAATAACGTCAATTTT
>JAAZVU010000104.1 GCA_018623275.1 Flavobacteriales bacterium | reverse complement strand
GACAATCGTACTTGGCATATTTTGAAGGACCATAAATCCTACTACGTGCAATGGGTGGAGCGCAGCGAAAATGGCAAGACCTTTACGCTGAAAATCAACGGCCAATTGCTCGAGCTAAACGCCAAGGACCATTACGACCTGCTCCTAGAGCAAATGGGCATGTCTGCGGCAAACTCTGCCAAGGCTACCAAGCTCAAAGCGCCTATGCCAGGCAAGGTGCTCGATGTGATGGTACAACCTGGTCAAACGGTGGCCAAAGGTGAAGGACTACTCATCTTAGAAGCCATGAAAATGGAGAACATGCTCAAGGCCGAACAAGACGGAACGGTAAAATCCGTGAACGTTTCGGTGGGTGATGCTGTTGAAAAGAATAACGTACTTATTGACTTTGAATAACATGAAAAAAACACTTCTACTTTCAGCGCTTGGCGCCATCGCATTTAGCTGTAGCCAGCCTGCTGAGGCACCGGCAGAAAACCACGACGACCACGCAGGTCACGACCACAACCACGAGAGCATGGCTCCTGAGGAAATGGACGAAGCTACCGGCCGCGTATTCTTTGCGAACCTTGAAAACGGCGATACCGTAACCAACCCTGTGTACGTAGAGTTTGGTGTGGAAGGCATGGAAGTGCGCCCAGCAGGTGAAATCGTGGAAGGCACAGGCCACCACCACCTATTGATCGGCAATGCATTCCTCGCAAAGGGTGAAGTTGTTCCTGCGGATAGCGTAAATATCCACTACGGCGGCGGACAAACTTCAGATACAGTAACTCTTCCTATGGGCGAAGTTCGTTTAGGTATGCAATTCGCCAACGGCGTACACGCTTCTTACGGCCGCGACATGAGCGCCTCAATCAAGGTGTTTGTGAAGTAAAAATTTCCACTATTTGAATAGCAAAAAAGCCACCCTGCGGGTGGCTTTTTTTGTACGATAACTTTTCGCCTCGCGTTAAGTCTTCATGGAAGCATTCATCACAGATCTCTTCATGAGATGCGTCTACATCCTCCAAGTGATGGGTGGCGCACCGGGCGAATACGGCTACGGCTACTACCTCGCCAACATTCTCGTTTTTGTGGTACTCCAACCAGGGCTCATCCTCCTCTTTTTCTTGCTCTGGAGGAGGGAGCGGAGGTTGAGAAAAACTACTTAATCGTATAGGCGAGACCTACACCCAGCACCGAGCGGCGTTGCCAGGCGTCTATTTGGTCAATATCGCGATTGAGCTGTAGGTGTGCATTCACTGAAAAGGCCTCTTTGATTTTGTAGAGGGCAATGATATCAAGGGCGATATCCGTTGCATTCACTGCAGTAGCATAGTTGTAGAAAATATCGGTTTTGGCGGTGATGGAGAATTGGTCCGTAAACTGCTCTGTGTAATTCAAAGTCAATTTCGCCCCAGCCTCAAAGCGCCACGTAGCTCCCGTATCCACCCCAAAGGCCGCCTTGTCGCGAAGGTCTTGGTCCAACACAGTGGTCGTTTTACCCGCTAAAGGAGAGATAAATATATGCCAATTCTCGTTCGAGGTGTTTCCCATTCCCAAAGAGAATTGACCATAAATAGGTGCACCAATGGTTGAGATTGGCGTCCTGGAAGTATCTCCCGCCGCATATCCCGGGGCAAACTGAGTGCGGGCATTGACCTGACCGGAAATGTTCCAATCCGACTTTTTTGGAGAGCCTGTTACTGTTGTAGTGAATTCAAGTTTGTCGGCATTCTTAGTCAACACACCCGCCTGGCGACTTAACCCATAGTTACCCTCCAAGAGGTGTACTGTGGTCCAATTGGCATCTTTCTTCACCCAATTTTCACGCAACA
Source organism: Flavobacteriales bacterium (assembly GCA_018623275.1). Taxonomy (GTDB): domain Bacteria; phylum Bacteroidota; class Bacteroidia; order Flavobacteriales; family Schleiferiaceae; genus UBA10364. Next base: position 3,759 of record JAAZVU010000104.1, on the reverse strand, counting down.
ATAGGGATAAATTCGAGCTGTTCTCACCACCCGCATTCCAATTACTAAGCTCGGTGAATGCCCCCGAAGCACTATAAATAGCTGTGCGCTTATAGCCTTGAGGCAACTGATCTTCTTCAGCCACATCTTGACCTTTGGCCGTGCTGATAGTTAGGATTGCAACGAATCCGAAGAGGTACTTTTTCATGATGTGTAGTTGGCGCCTACTTCTTCTTGAAGGCAGCGATAGCATCCTTCGCTTCTTTACTTAGGATCAGCTCTCCGCTCACTGCTGCACGTTCTGCAAGCAGTTCGTCCCAATGCTCAGTTCCTTCCCAGAAAATGCGCTTGAGGCCCTTCATTGCTTCCGTAGACTTGGTTAACAGTCTCGAAATTAAAGCATCAACTGCCTCATCCATATTTTCTGTACTATCAAATATGTCATTGTACAAACCGCGCTGGAAGGCCCACTCTGCTGAGCGCCATTCCGTGGCATTAATCGCTAAATCTGACATCCCAGCTAACCCGAGCTTGCGCTCTACTGCAGGGCCCACCACAAACGGTCCAATGCCCACCGCCAGCTCGCTGAGTTTCACCGCCGCGTGCTTTGTAGCGTAACAATAATCTACCGAAGAGGCGAGGCCTACACCACCGCCAACAGCCTTCCCTTGAACGCGGCCGATAATGAGCTTCGGACACTTTCGCATGGCGTTGATCACGTTGGCAAAGCCGCTAAAAAAGACCTTACCAGTATCTAAATCTTCAATGGCTATGAGCTCGTCAAAGCTGGCCCCGGCACAAAAGGCACGTTCGCCGGCACTCTTCACAAGGATGAGTTTTACCGCGTCATTTTCCCCTAGTTCCGTAATGGTATTGGCCAATTTCGCGAGGACCTTTCCAGGCAAAGAATTGGACAGCGGATGGAAAAATTCAACTGTCGCCAAACCGCGATCATCAATGGCCACGTTTACACCGCCTTGGTTTACTGCTTCGTTCATAGGTTATAGTATTTGGGTATTGTGTTCTGCTGAATATTCAATTTTCACGAGCATGCTGTGGTAGGCCGCATACCACTGTTTCCCGTGGCTCTTAGCGACTTTGTGACGGGCATTCGCGCGCCACTCGTTCACTGCCTCCATGCTCTGCCAATAGCTGATAAATATGCTGCGACCCTCGGCATTTTTAACGCTCTCGTACCCCACGTAGCCAGGAACATCTCCGGCCAGTTGCAAGGTCTCTTCGTCCAATTCGGCATAGCCCTCTCTATCGTCTGAAGGCAGGTAACTGAATATGTTGGCGTACTGTGCGCCAGGAAACCGCTCGAAATTCATCAGCTCTGGTCTAATTTCTTCACCATGGTCAAGATGGTCGCCACTGCAACTACCTCATCGGTGTCGTCGTAGACTTCCACGTAGTACTTCACGATGCCTTTAGCCACATCGTCCTCACTGCGCTTTTCTTGATCGATCTTTTCTTTTACGGTCAATTTTACCCCGATGGTTGCCCCTGGGTAAACGGGCTTGGTGAATCGGCATTCGTCGATACCGTAGTTCAACAACACCGGACCTTTCTTCGCCTCAACAAACAATCCAGCCGCCTTGCTCAAGATGAAATATCCGTGCGCCACTCGGCCCTCGAAGATGGTTCCCTCAAGCGAAGTGGCATCCATGTGTGCGTAGAAGTTGTCGCCGCTCACATTGGCAAAGTTCGTGATGTCCGTTTCCGTCACTGTATGCTTTGCAGTGTACACCGTCGCCCCCACTTCCAGCTCCTCAAAGTGCTGACGGAAGACATGCGGCATAGCCTCAGGGCGCGATGCGCCGGGCTGGTACTGCTGTGTAATGGCCGTGATATCGTCCGGATGGCCTTGGATAGCCGTGCGGTGCAAATAGTGCAAGATGCCGCGCTTTCCGCCCATCTCTTCACCGCCACCAGCACGACCTGGACCGCCGTGCTTCATCAATGGCATCGGCGAACCGTGACCGGTACTTTCCTTGGCCATCTTTTCGTTGATGATGTGGATTCGGCCATTGTAGGCAGCTGCCTCGGAAGTAAATGCAACAATATCAGAAGTGTTCTTGCTTACAAATGACGTCACCAAAGAACCGCGTCCCATAGCAGTCAATTGGACCGCCTCATCTATAGTCTTGTACGGCATCAAGGTGCTCACTGGACCGAACGGCTCCACTTCGTGGACCTTGGTATTGGCAAAAGGATGACTATTCACAAACAGTTTTGGCGTGTAGAACGCACCTGCATCGGTAGCACCTACAAGGTCGAGGTCTGGATTAAAGACCAATTCCTGTTCGGCCATCAGCTTATTCATCTCCGCTTCTACTCGACCGATCTGGTCGTGCGTCGCGAGTGCTCCCATGCGCACACCCTCGGCTTGAGGATCACCAATCACGGTCTTTTGCAAGCGCGCAATCACTGCCTCCTGAACCGAAGGCAACAAATGTTCCGGCACCATGGCACGGCGAATAGCCGTACATTTCTGTCCGGCTTTCACTGTCATTTCGTTGGCCAATTCACGCACAAAAAGCGCAAATTCCGGATCTTCTGGCTTCACATCTGGACCCAGCACCGCAGCGTTCAAACTATCTGCTTCTAGGTTGAACGGCACCGAGCGCTCGTTTAAGTGAGGAAGTCCGCGCAACACTTGACCCGTAGCCGCAGAACCCGTGAAGGTCACGATGTCTTGAAAATCAACGTGGTCAAGAATGCCGCGTCCCTTACCGCTCACCAATTGCAGTGCGCCTTCCGGTAAAATCCCACTGTCGATGATGGCCTTAACCATCACTTCGGTGAGGTAGGAAGTGTATTCTGACGGCTTGACTACGGCAGGAACACCTGCCATCAGGTTGACCGCAATTTTCTCGAGCATCCCCCAAATAGGGAAGTTAAACGCATTGATATGGACCGCTACCCCGTGGCGCGGCACCATGATGTGGTGACCGATGAATGTACCTTCTTTTGAAAGACGGGCAAGGTCACCGTCCACATAGTAGGGAAGGTCTGGGAATTGGCGTCTGAGGGACGCATTGGCGAATAAGTTGCCTATTCCCCCTTCAATATCAATCCAGCTGTCCACCTTGGTGGCTCCGGTGGCCCAACTCACATCATAGAATTGGCGTTTGATAGACGTTAAGTGCAATGCCAACGCTTTCAGCATGCGTCCGCGCTCCTGAAAAGTCATCTTGCGGAGGGCAGGACCTCCAACATTTCGGGCGTAGTCTAAAATAGCCTTGTAATCCAATCCTTCTGAGCTCACAGAAGCATATTCTGCCCCCGTGATCGCGTGGCGCGCCGTGTATTCCGTGCCGCTGCCTGCCTCCCAGTTTCCAAGGATGTAATTCTTAACTGTGTTCATCTATTTGTGTGTTTGATAGGTTCCTGTATGTTCTGGTCTGTTGGGTTCCAATTCCCTCAACGGCTCCACCTCTTTCAAGGTATCCTGACATTGCTTTGGAAGCTCCATGTACAATTTCGTTCCTTCCGTCTTCCACTCCAGCATTTCATCGGTCACCTGCTTGACCACCTTGCCTGGGTTGCCTACGAAGATGCTCCTTGGCGGAATAACTATATTCTGCGGAACAAAAGCCAATGCGCCCACAATAGAGCCTTCACCGACCTCAACATTGTCCATGACCACGGCATTCATCCCGATGAGTACATTCTCACCCAGCGTTCCGCCGTGAATAATCGCCCCATGGCCTACATGGGCCATCTTCTTCAGGCGCGTTTCGGTTTTTGGAAACATATGTACGGTACAATTCTCTT
>JAAZVU010000103.1 GCA_018623275.1 Flavobacteriales bacterium | reverse complement strand
ACCGCGGGTGTACAGCATGAGCATCATTCATAAGCTTGTTCTACGGTACCCGGAATTGGCCCATGAACTTGCGGAAAGTATTGAGATGGTATTGGAAAATGGGAGTGCCGGAATGAAGAATCGAGGCCAAAAGATTCTAAAAGACCTTCAAAAGCGAGATTTAATCTAGCGGAAAGCCTGCCATAGCATTGCCCGCGAGGAAACCGCCAGTCCATGCTGCCTGGAAATTGAATCCGCCTGTAATGCCATCTATATCTAGGATTTCGCCCGCAAAGTACAGGTTCGAGACCACCTTGGAAGAGAATGATTTGAAGTTCACGTCCTTAAGATCTACGCCGCCAGCGGTGACAAATTCTTCTTTGAACGTACTCTTGCCCGTGACCTGGAAAACAGCACTACAAAGTTCGCTCGCTAAAGCCTTCAGCTGTTTTGTAGAAATATCGCCCCAAGTCGCTGTATTCGCTATTCCAGCCGCAGCTACCATGGATTTCCACAAGCGCAACGGAACTTCGTAATGGGCGTGGTTGCCAATTCTCTTTTTACCACTCTCCTTCTTCTCCTGCATGAAATCTGCAACGACCATTTCTTCGTCCCGGCCAATCCAATTCACCAAGATGGGAAAAGGTTAAAATCTATCGTTAAGCTCACGTGCGCCCCATGCACTTAAACGCAACACTGCGGGTCCACTCATTCCCCAATGCGTGATCAGGAGCGGTCCAGAGGCCTCTAGATCAGAGCTCGCGATTTGGACTGTAGCGTGTGGTAAGCTGATACCACTAAGGCCTTTGATGCGAGGATCCTTGATATTGAATGTGAACAATGATGGCACTGGAGGTACAATCTTGTGTCCAATTTTCTTCAATTGGTCCCATATAGCCTTTGAAGAACCTGGAGCGACCATGATTTTATCTGCTTCGAGCGCTTCTCCTTTGGTCGTCAGAAGGTGCCAAGAACCGTCCTCTATTTGAGTAAAGGCCTTCACACCACTTCCAGTGCGCACCTCTACCCCAGCTGCTTCTGCCATTTCAATGAGGCAATCTGCGATAGTTGATGAGGAATCGGTCACGGGAAAAACACGGTTATCCGCTTCTATTTTTAATTCAACGCCGCGGTCAGCAAACCACTCCATCGTATCGCCCGGTTGAAATTTATGGAAGGGACCCAAGAGTTCTTTGGAACCACGTGGATAAAACGTGGCCAATTCTTTCGGATCAAAGCAGGCGTGCGTTACGTTACAGCGCCCACCTCCACTGATAAGCACCTTGCCTAATACATCCTTACCCTTTTCGAGCAACAGGACATTCACCTCCGGATTAGCCTCGGCGCAAGCAATAGCTGCAAAGAATCCGGCGGCACCGCCTCCTATGACTACAACGTTATTCATGCGCCAAATTTACGCATTAGATAATGATGCCCTTTGATAAAAAAAGAATTGGTTTGTTTAAAAATAAACAAGGTGATAAATTTGCCACAAACACCATTGGTATGAATTTGCGTGAAGCACTTGAAGAAGCATTGAGAAAGCGCCCATTTTTGGAGGAAGCCCTTCAAGAAGAGCTCATTAACCTAAGTTCGTTGGCACGATTACTTCAACCGGAGATTGCTAAAATAACTGGAAAAGAAGTAAAAGACAGTGCACTAGTGATGGCTATACGCCGCCGTGAACCTAGGCTACAGCTTAAAATGCAGCATAAACTGCAACAATTCATTGCTTCGCTTGGTGATATCATCGTTCGTTCCAACTTGGTTACCTACACCTACGTTAAAACCAGTGCGCTACCGGCAAAACAAGCCGCTTTTCTAGCCTCTATAAAGGGCGATACAGATGGATTTCACAGTTTCACCGGAGGTATGGAAGAAACGACCATCATCGTCAGTGAGAAATACCGCTTGTACCTCGAAGATGCAATGAAAGGTGAGCAACTACTGAGTACCGAAAAAAATCTGAGCTCTATCACCCTTCGCTTGCCTTCAAGTAGTTCCGAGGTTATCGGTTTGTACTACTTCTTTTTCAAACACATAGCCTCGGCTGGAGTGCCTATAAAGGAAATCATTTCAACGACAAATGAGGCAACTTTCATCGTCCACAGCGAGGATGTCAACTCTGCCTTTACCACCATTAATACGATCAAACGACCTGTGTAAAAGCTTTAGTTTTTCACATTAATTGGGGTTACAGATTCCTCTAACCAATTTGATTAGAGTAACATTTTAAACCCTAAACAATGGAAAATCAAGTCCAGCTAATCGGACGTCTGGGAATGGACCCAGATGCGAAACAAATCAACCAAACGGTTAAAACCACCTTTACCTTGGCCACAAATACCGTGTACAAGGATTCAGACGGCAATAAGAAGACCATGACCGACTGGCACAATATTATCGCCTGGGGCGGTCTTGCCCAAACTATGGAACAGTACCTTAAAAAGGGAGACAAAATTGGCATTTCAGGCCGATTGGTCACCCGTTCCTATGAAAATGCAGACGGTGTGAAGAAGTATTTCACCGAAGTCATCGCAAAAGATATGCTGATGCTTGGTGGCAAAAAGCCGGAATAAGACCCAGGGCCTCTCTGCTCGCAGAGGGGCCTACTCTTCTAAATTCCCACTGATAATAATTCCGTCCTCGAACACTACACTGCCAAAGTCTCCAGTAATTGGGCGATCAACGATCAATGCCTCAGCTAAACTGACAGCGGAGCCGTCAATCTCATAAAGTCGAGGCCTAGAGGCAAGATCACCAAGATCATCTACAGTATAAATTACCGCCTTATGATGACCGTTCATAGCGACTACACGCTTTACAGCGACATCCACTCGCATGTGAGCATAAAGCACATTTGTAAATACCCATTCCAGCTGCCCTTGTTGATTAACAGGCAATTCATCATAAACCTGGCAATCCTCAGTGTCCGATTTCAAAGTGTTTATGATTACCTGAACACCAAATTCTCGTGCTTGCGAACGATTGAGATCTCCTTTGGCTACTCCGCTTTCAATGAGAATATTCGGTATGTCCCTAGACATGAGATAATCGCCAACAGCCGTTGGATAAAACTCATCCGTATACTTTCCTACGCCAGATAAATTATGCTCCATTGCTGCAAGGGCGTTGCCTAGCCTGTTCATCACTGCTCTGCGCTGTGGTGTTACCTCACGCGATATCTCTGAAGACGGTACCAATAGAGAGGTAAAAGCACTTGTACCATCTACATGGAAAATAGTGCGTTGATCGTGCAAGTTGAAACACAGTTCAGGTTCATGCATTCGTATCCAACCGATGAGCTTGGCGCTCTCGACAGTTTGAAAGGCTCTAAAATCTCTATTCAAGTCAATACCCATTCCGTTCCTACGTGTATACCTGACGTATGCATCCGGATTAATAACCGGTACGATATGCAAAGTGAAATCCGACAAATCGACTTGTTTCGATTGTAACATCTCGATAAGTTCCAAAATCATATGAATACCGGTGGTCTCGTTTCCGTGCATTCCCGCCCAGATGCATACTTTCCTATTACCTGTACCGATTGAGGTACTTAAAATGGGGCGTTCCTCTGAGGAATAGCCTAATATTTCCCAGTTGTAAAGCCCGATAAGCTCGTTGTAGGGTAGATACTGGTTGTTACTGTATGTGTATGACATTGCTCTTTTTAACTACTCCAAATTTAACGTGATATTTAAGAATCATTACCGAAATTGACCTTCAAATACCCAATACAAATGAAACCACACTATTTACTCGCATTGTTTCTTTTGAATCAGTCATGTGATACAAATGAATCAGCCGTAACCGTTGCGTTTGGCAGCTGTAATGATCCAGAATATAGCCTTGATGTCTTGCCACATGTTTCAAATGCACTAGATTCTGCAGATTACATGGTTTGGCTAGGCGATAATGTCTATCTGAAGAACGAGGAATGGCTGTATGAAGACAGCGTTAAAGCCAAATATGACGCGGTTTTCGATCGTCCTGAGTTCAAAGAATTACTGGGTAAATCGAATCATTTGGCTATTTGGGACGATCATGATGCTGGCCCTAATGATTGTAGCAGCCTGAGTGAAGGTTTAAATGTAACTATGAAGCACTTCAAGGCCTTTTGGAAGCCCTCCTACTCCATGCCTAACACAAAGAGCTATTACGGCTCTAAGACCAGCCACGAGGGACTTGTAGAGTTTTTCTTTTTAGACAATAGATCGTTCAAGATTCCTACAGATATGGACGGAGCTACGCTATATGGCGGGGAACAACTGGCCTGGCTCGAAGATGCCTATACTAACTCTACAGCCGCTGTCAAGATTGTATTGATGGGTGGTCAATTCCTTAATTCCGCTCAAACTTTTGAGAACGTGAGCATTTATCCGGAAGAAAGACAAAGGCTAATTAATTTATTTTCAAATAGTTCGGGTGTGCCTGTAGTCCTTACTGGTGATAGACACCATGGCGAGATCAGTAAGCTAATTGCTGATAATGGCAAAGCAATTTATGATGCAACAGCCTCACCTTTAACGGCTAAGAGTTTCCCGCACCATGAAGAGAACAATATCTATCGCTCACATACTAATACAACTGAAACAAATCACTTTGGACTATTAAAAGTTAACTTCAAGGGCAAAGCGGCTTCCTCTATCGACATCCGACTAATTGGCACGAACAATGAAGTGCTTTTCGAGCTACGTGAAACACTTTGATTTTGATTCTTTAGTATTTGTTTTTCAGGTTTTTACGTTGTTTTAATTAAATCCTAGGTTCATATATTAAAAGACACCTTCGATTCACCAACGCAAACTGTTCATTTCTTCCGAAACCCAACTTTTGAGACTTGTTTCATTTGAACTAATTTAGTCTCATGGAAGATGTAGTAGCAAGAATAGAGCAATGGATGCGGCAAAAAGGAATGACTGCACCCGAATTAGCAAAGACCTTAGATATGAATCGATCCACCGTCGTTCATATCATCAATGGTCGCAATAAGCCTTCTTTACAGTTTGTCATAAATCTCGCTGCATACGACCCCGAAATAGACCTTCGCTTTTTACTTACTGGTCAACACTCCCCTACTCCATTAGAAAGCAAAAAGGCAAATGAAGTAAAGGTGGAGACCAAAATCGTTGAACGAATAAAAGAGGTTAATACGGGTAAGAACACCATGATTGTGCTCCATAGCGATGGAACGTATAAATCTTTCGTAGAGCAACAATAGCGTAGTATATTTGTGAAGCAAACGACACCACAATGAATTCAAAAGCAACTGTTTTTTCCGTTCTAGTATTAGTAGCCGCACTTAGCCGCCTATTCCCTCACTATCCAAACTTCACAGCGATGGGAGCTTTAGCCTTTTATACCGCTTTTTCAGGCAAAAAGGTGGGGCAATCTTTGGCATTGATGGCAGGAACTATGATGGCAACAGATTTGATTTTGAATAACATTGTATATCCATCAGGCGAATTTATCTTCATGTATGCAGGTAGCATCTTTACCTACTTAGGCTTCGCTGCTTACAGCATTACTGGGTATTTCAGCAAATCGCGTAAAACTGCGGCCTTGGGCCTCATTGTTGGTAGTCTTGCATTCTTCGCCATTTCAAACTTCGGAGTTTGGGCAAGCGCATT
>JAAZVU010000102.1 GCA_018623275.1 Flavobacteriales bacterium | reverse complement strand
GGGTAATGCACAGAATATCACGCATAGCATCAATGATGATGGCGCATTAGAGGGTGTAAATAAATCTGCTTGTGCCTTCATTTCCATCTCGTTCGAAGACGGTGATGCCAAGAAAGTGAAAGCCAGCAAAGGTGTTGAAGCCTCGTATGCGCCTTGGGATGTTGCTACAGAAGAGATGAAGTCCTTGCCCGGATGCACGCCGCTTTTCGAGCAGCGAACCACCAAAGAACAAACTAGACCTATTCTTCAATAATCTTCGCGATGTTCGGCTTGAAGTAATTCGGCCCCTTCAGCACTTTACCATCTTCACGGTAAATCGGCTTCCCATCTTCACCGAGCTTGCTCATATTGCTGCGTTGGATTTCTTCGAAAACCTCTTCAATTTTGTGTTGCATACCGTGGCTGAGGATAGTGCCGCAAAGGATGTACATCATATCGCCTAATGCATCCGCAACTTCAACCATATCGCCGTTTTTAGCGGCTTCCAAGTACTCTTCGTTTTCTTCAGCCATCAATTTGAATCTCAAATCGATCAATTCATTGCTGATACCTGCCTTAGGGGCATATTCATTTGGAATCCCGAATGTGTCGTGAAATTTCTCTACGTGGTCTAATTGCTTTTTCATTTCGTCATTGTTTCTGCTCCAAAGAAAGTAAATTTGCCGGTATGGAGAACATTACAACCGGACACTGGATATTCGCAGGGATATTCGCAATTGGCTTCCTTACCTTCTTGTTTATTAGCTACCGAAAGGACCTTGCGATGCATAAGATCCACTATCGCAGTGGCGGTATACAGGTGGCGCTTTTAATCGTGATTACGTTGTTCGTTCTCTTTGTTTTCAAGCGTCTGTTCTAGGTCGATAAACTCTTATATTTGCGTAGAGTTTAACCCAGCTCCACCCAAATACTATGACAGACAAGCAGAAAGAAATCAGCTACCTAGATTTCAAGAAAGAAATACACCAAGACTACTATACCGCCGTCCTCTCTCGTGAGTGTTCTTTAATGGGTCGCCGCGAGGTATTAACAGGGAAAGCCAAATTTGGAATTTTCGGCGCAGGAAAAGAGCTCGCCCAAATAGCTTGGGCCAAAGCTTTTCAAAAGGGCGATTTTCGCAGCGGATATTACCGTGATCAAACCTTTATGATGGCTCTCGGTGAGCTCGATGCTGTTGGTTTTTTCACATCACTCTATGCCGTAACAGATGTCGAACATGAGCCCATGGCTGGTGGACGTCAAATGAACGGACACTTTGCGACTCGCAGTTTAGATAAAGATGGCAATTGGGTTGATCTGACCAATCAATACAACAGCTCTTCTGATATCAGCCCAACGGCAGGTCAAATGCCTCGTTTATTGGGATTGGCGCAAGCATCGAAGGTCTTCAAAGAAGTGAAATTTGAAGGTTCTGAGAAGTTCAGCAAGGACGGAAATGAGGTTGCATGGGGAACCATAGGAAATGCATCTACTTCTGAAGGCTTGTTCTTTGAAACGATCAATGCCGCCGGGGTACTTCAAGTACCGATGGTCATCTCTGTTTGGGACGACGAGTATGGCATTTCAGTGGGTGCTGAGTACCAAACTACCAAAGAAGATATTTCGGAGATTCTGAAAGGGTTCCAGCGCGACGAAAAGGGCAACGGCTATGACATATTTGTGGTTGAAGCATGGGACTACCCTGCCCTGATCAATACATTCACCAAAGCTGGTCAAGTAGCTCGAGAGGAACACGTTCCCGTGATGATTCACGTTAAAGGCATGACTCAGCCCCAAGGTCACAGTACCAGTGGATCGCACGAACGTTATAAGAGTAAGGAGCGTCTTCAGTGGGAGAAAGACCACGATTGTATCCTTAAGTTCGGTCAGTGGATGGTTGAGCAAGGGATTGCTACCCAAGAAGAATTGGACCAGCTTGTAAAAGATGCTAAGAAATCAGCTCGCGAAGGCAAGAAGGCTGCTTGGACCATTTACCAGGAGGTGCCAAAGCGCTTGCGCAACGAGGTGCTGCCTATTCTAAAAGCCATGCAACAGCAAGGTGAGAAGGGCATCTTCATTACCAATACGATTAAGGAATTAGAAGCAGTTGAGGACGTAGAAGTTGCGCACAGCTTTAAGGCGGCACGCAAAGCACTTCGTGTTGTACGAGGCGATAACCGAGTAGATACTTCGGCCTTGAAAAATTGGCTCGAATCGAGTAAAGCGGATCAAGAGCGTCGTTACAGCTCACACTTGTACAGCGAAAATCCTACCAACGATTTACTTTCCTCTACCCCAGCGCAATACGAAGATGCACAAGAAGTGGATGCTCGTATTGTCATCAGAGATAATTTCGACAAGTTATTTGATATGTATCCTCAAACTATGGTGTTTGGAGAGGATAGTGGAAAGATTGGTGATGTAAACCAAGGTCTAGAAGGTATGCAAGCGAAATACGGTGAAACACGTGTTTCGGATGCGGGTATTCGCGAAGCAACGATCATGGGACAAGGTATTGGTTTAGCAATGCGTGGCCTCCGTCCTATTGCTGAGATTCAGTACCTCGATTACTTACTCTATGCCCTACAAATCATGTCCGACGATTTGGCGACAGTACATTATCGTACTGTTGGTGGTCAAAAGGCACCTACCATTGTACGTACACGAGGACACCGTTTGGAAGGGATTTGGCATTCTGGATCTCCTATGGGAACCATTATCAATAGCATCAAAGGAATGTATGTGCTTGTACCGCGTAACATGACGAAAGCAGCAGGTTTCTACAACAAATTACTTCAGTTGGACAACCCTGCCCTAGTGATTGAGTGTCTTAACGGATACCGTCGTAAGGAAATGCTGCCTAACAACCTGGGTGAATTCACAACACCAATTGGTGAGGTGGAGATTATGAATGAAGGTACTGACATTACGATGTTGACCTACGGTTCGAACTGTTTCATTGCTGAAGCAGCAGTTGCGGAGCTCGAAGAATTAGGCGTAAGTGTTGAGCTTATTGATGCACAAAGCCTCATTCCATTCGATACGAAGCACGATGTGGTGAAATCTCTAAAGAAGACCAATACGCTCGTGATTGTAGATGAAGATGTACGTGGTGGAGCGAGCGCCTTCTTACTACAGCAAATCCTTGAAGATCAAGGCGGTTATCTATTTTTAGATGCAGCACCTAAAACTGTAAGTTCTAAAGATCACAGACCTGCATTCGCATCAGACGGTGATTATTTCTCTAAGCCATCTTTAGACGATATGGTAGAGGAAATTTATGCCATGATGAATGAGAAAGACCCAATGAAGTTTCCTGCGCTCTAATGAAAGAACCACGTCTATTTCCGAATACTGTTGCAGGCGTCCTTGAGGCACTTGAAATGAGCTTTGGAAAGGGCATTTATGCGGACCGAGTTGTCGAAAGATTGCTCAAACAAAATAAAAAATGGGGTTCACGAGATCGTAGTTTCGTCGCAGAGCACACCTATGAGATGGTGCGTTGGTGGGGCTTGTTATGGGCCCTTTACGACCGAGAACCTTCTACCAAAAGAAAGGACCTTCAAAAGCTTTTCGGAATCTATTGGCAATGGAGAGGTTATACCCTTCCCGATTGGCCAAAGTTTGATGCGGTACGAGATTTCCCTGTGAACGAGCGCATGGCGCAATTAGATGGTGTTCAAGATAAGGAGAGCTATGCAGCATGGTTCAATGACCTTGCTTCCAACCAATTGGGCGATAGATGGCCAGAGATTGCACGAAATATGAACGTTCCCAATACGGTGAATATTCGTGTGAATACGCTCAAGGCGAGCCCTGAAGAGATCCTAGAAGAATTGGCAGCGCATAATATAAAAGTTCATTCACATCCGGTGTTTGAAAATGCGTTTTATCTGGAAGGACGTCCTAGGCTGAACAACATCCCTGGATTTCAAAAAGGCAATTTTGAGGTTCAAGACGCCGGTTCTCAGCAGATAGGATATTTCTTGAATCCTTCACCCGGCAGTACAACTATTGATGCATGTGCGGGAGCAGGCGGTAAGACACTACTATTAGGCGCGCTGATGCAGAATCAGGGTCACCTGATCGCGATGGATGTCGAAGGTCGGAAACTAGGGGAACTCAAGAAGAGAACGCAACGCAGCGGGTTAGATATCGTAGAAACAAGGGCTTGGGAAGAACCTAAGGTATTGGAAAAACTCACCGAAACAGCCGACTATCTCCTGTTGGATGTTCCTTGTTCGGGAACGGGTGTCATTAAGCGCGAACCGGACACCAAATGGAAGTTACAACCGGAGCATTTAGAGCGTCTCGAAGGTGTTCAAGCAGACATTTTGCACCGTTACCCAAATATGCTGAAACCCGGAGGTACTCTCGTCTATGCTACCTGTAGCATTCTTCCTATGGAAAACGGAGCGCAGGTACGCAAGTTTTTGGAGAATAACGACGATTTTGAATTGGTCGAGGAACGTACTGTTGACCCTGGAGCACATAACGACGGCTTCTACATGGCTAAAATGAAGAAGAAATGAGGACCACTGAACAGGATAGCTTGCATTCAAACCTAGAGCAAAAGAGTGTTGCTGATTTAGTGTATGGAATCAACACCGAAGATCAGAAGGTGGCGTACGCTGTGAATGAGCAGGCACACTCTATTACCGCTTTTATAGAGGCTTTAGTGCCTCGTATGGAGCAAGGAGGACGATTATTCTATATTGGTGCAGGCACATCTGGTAGACTTGGTATTCTAGATGCAAGTGAATGTCCTCCAACCTTTGGAGTTGGTCATAATATGGTCATTGGGCTTATTGCCGGTGGTGATAGCGCTATTCGCAAAGCAGTTGAAAATGCTGAGGACAGTACTACCGGTGCTTGGGAGGATTTAAAACAACACGATATACAACCTCTAGATACCATTGTGGGTATTGCTGCAAGCGGCACTACTCCTTATGTTATTGGAGGAATTGAGGCTGCTAATGCCCATGGTTTACTCACTGGTTGTATTACTTGCAACGATGGTAGCCCACTAGGAAAGGTAGCTCAGCACGAGATTGCCGTAGTAGTCGGTCCTGAGTTTCTCACTGGCTCAACACGTATGAAATCTGGAACAGCCCAGAAGATGGTGTTGAACATGATCACGACGGCTACCATGATCAAATTAGGGCGAGTAAAAGGCAACAAAATGGTAGATATGCAGCTCTCTAACGACAAGTTGGTTGATCGCGGCACACGTATGGTTGCTGAAGAGCTTGGTATCGAGAATGAATTGGCCCAAGAATTACTATTAAAACACGGCAGTGTAAGAGCGGCTGTAGATTCATACAACAATGAGCGGAAATAAAAGCAACCAAGATCTCATCGTGGCAGGCCTCTTTCGACTGGCTTGGTCCTTCCCTTTCATATTCGTTGGACCGTCCCTTTTTATAGGTAAAGGAACTAGTGGTGCATGGTATTGGACGGCGCTGTCTATTGCCATCATGCTTGTCGCTGTATTCCTTGCTGTGAGTGGCCTACGTAAGGTAATGAGTGGCTTCTTCGACGGTAAGTGATTAGATCTTAATGACCTTAGTAACTTGAGTTTTTGACCCTCGGGTTATTTGTAAGAAGTAGGTGCCGGCAGCTAAATAGTCTCCTG
>JAAZVU010000101.1 GCA_018623275.1 Flavobacteriales bacterium | reverse complement strand
TTAAAGATTGGGGGAATAATGATTATTCCAGTAGGCGAGGGCACTCAGAAGATGGTGCGCATCAAGAAGAACGCAGGTGGAACCTTTGTTCAAAAGGTGTTGGGAGATGCAGCGTTCGTTCCTATGCTAAAAGACAAGGAGTAGCGTACCTTTGCCATTGTGAAATCCATTGAAATTAAAAATAAGAAGGCCAAATTCGATTACGAGTGGCTAGACACCTTCACGGCTGGGCTGCAGCTTCAGGGAACTGAAGTAAAGAGCATTCGCTTGGGCAAGGCTTCCATTGCAGAAGGGTATTGTTATTTCAAGGATGGCGAGCTATTCATTAAGAACATGAATATCGCAGAGTGGTCGCACGGAAATATTTATAATCACGATCCAATTAGAGAACGCAAGCTTTTGTTGGCGAAGCGGGAATTGGAAAAGATTGAGAAAGCAACGAAGGACCAGGGGATCACAGTAGTGCCTACGAAGCTTTTTATCAGCGAAAAGGGCTGGGTTAAGCTCAACATTGCGGTGGCACGAGGTAAGAAGAACTACGACAAGCGTCAGTCTTTAAAAGACAAGGACGCCAAACGAGATTTAGCACGATTAAAACGATACTAGCATGTACAAAGGCCTTATTCGCCCTTTACTGTTCTTGATGAACGCTGAGCAAGCACATCACTTCACGTTTAAAACCATCAAATTCCTTTTTAAAATACCTGGTGTACAGGCGATTACTGCCCTGTTCTTTGGCAGCCTAAAGGGGAAGGATAAGCAGGTTATGGGCTTGACCTTTAAAAATCCTGTAGGACTCGCGGCAGGTTTTGATAAAGACGCGAAGCTTTACAACGAATTAAGTGCCTTTGGGTTTGGGTTTATAGAAGTGGGGACACTCACGCCGAAGCCACAAGATGGTAACCCTAAGCCGCGTCTTTTTAGATTGGTAGAGGATGAAGCCGTCATCAATAGAATGGGCTTCAACAACGGAGGTCTCGATGAAGCTGCATTGCGTTTAGCTAAAAAGAAAACGGATATTGTCATAGGTGGCAACATTGGCAAGAATAAGGTGACTCCAAATGAGGTCGCTACCTCAGATTACATCAAAGGCGTAGAAGCACTGCACGATGTAGTAGATTACTTTGTGGTGAATGTGAGCTCTCCCAACACGCCCAATCTTCGCGAACTTCAGGAGAAAGAACCGCTGAAAGCATTGCTGCAAGAGGTTAAAGCGAAAAATGAAGAGCTTGGTGCTAAACCATTGATGCTCAAGATTGCACCGGATTTAACAGAAGGCCAATTAGACGATATCGTAGAGATTGTAAATGAGCTTAAGCTCAGCGGTGTTGTAGCAACCAATACCACCATTTCACGCGAAGGGTTAAAGGCCTCTGATGCTAAAGTGGAAGCCATTGGCGCAGGTGGTTTGAGTGGTAAGATTCTTCGAGAAAGAAGCACAGAAGTTGTGCGTTATTTACGCAGTAAACTTTCTAAGGACATCGCTATTGTTGCCGTTGGTGGTGTTTTTACAGGGGCAGATGCCAAAGAAAAATTGGATGCCGGTGCAGATTTAGTACAAGTATGGACAGGATTCCTGTATGAAGGTCCTGCCATGGTGCGTAGAATGCTTCGTTCTTTGTAACTTCGGGGGAGAACCCAATTACAGACCCAATGACCCATATTTCCATTGTAGAGTGTCCTCGTGATGCTTGGCAAGGATTCAAAGACTTTATTCCCACCCAGGAGAAGGTTAATCATATCAAAATGCTCGCTAACTGCGGGTTTCACACCATTGATGCAGGATCTTTTGTAAGCCCTCGTGCGATGCCTCAAATGGCCGATGCACGGGAACTGTTTACTGCTCTAGAAGGAGTGAAGGAAACCACGAATACCCGCCTGTTAAGTATTATCGCCTCGGAAGGCGGTGCCAAACGTGCAACCCAATTCGATTTTATTGATTCGTGGGGCTATCCTTTTAGCGTTAGCGAAGAGTTCCAATTGCGCAATTCTCGGAAGAACATAAAAGATGGATTGGATGATCTTAAGCGTGTAAAGGAATTAGCACAAAGACATGGTGTAGAGCTAGTTGTGTACCTCAGTATGGCCTTCGGCAATCCCTATGGTGAAGCGTATCATCAAGACATGGTATTGGAAAGAATGCGTCAAGCTGAGGAAGCTGGAGCCGATTTGATCTCACTCAGCGATACCACAGGTGAAGGAACTACAGAAAAAGTAGTAGAGCTTTGCTCTTTGGTCAAAAATGAAAGTAAGGTGCCTTGGGGAGCACACATGCACAGTACTTATGAGGCGGCGGCCGCTAAAGCAACGGCGGCAATAGAAGCGGGGTGTACTAGGATTGATACAGCTCTTAGAGGATTTGGAGGATGTCCGTTCGCTTCGGATGCATTGATTGGGAACATGCCTACGGAGAAGGTGCTGACGGCTATAGAGCGAATGGAGGGCGTGTCTCATGGTTTAGATCCGCTCGCTTTAGAAAGTGCATATAATAGTGCATTGAGTGTCTTTAGTGACCGTCATTAACTTAACTTTGTACTTGTAGGTTGGATCGTGGAAGCGATTCTTAAAAAGGAACTCGGTAAAAGTCCGAGGCAGTGCCAGCTACTGTAACTCATGTTGAAAGCTTAATACAGCCACTGCTATTAGCGGGAAGGAATTAAGTGGGAGTGGGAAGCCAGGATACTTGACCTACAATGAATTAGATACAATTGCTCTGGGTCAAGCAATTCTGATGTTATGAAAAATTGGTACTTGCTTGCCTTTACGGTGAGCGCCTACATTACAACTGCGCAATCTGCGGATACCTTAAGCACTGCAACTATTCTAGCAGAGGGTCTTGAGTACTCAGAAAATCGAACCCTTGTCGATTCGACTGTTCAAGGCTTGAGCGATGTAGCTACCTACCTTCAAAAAGACTCAAGATTTCAGATTCGTCAATATGCACCTGGTTCAGTAGCTACGCTCAACCTTGGTGGAGCCAATAGTGCTCAAAGCCGAATTCTTTGGGAAGGGATTGATATCTCAAGTATGGCCTCAGGCGTTGTAGATCTCAGTTTAGTGCCGTCTGTACTGTTATCCAAGCAAGCTGTTTCTACTGGAGCGAATGCCGCTCTTGGAAATGAAAGCGGTATGATAGGCGGATTAGATTTAGGATGGAATGCTACCTCTAAATCATTCTTTTCCACAGCCTTTGGAGGGAACAGCATAGGTATGCGCTCTTTTGTTGTTCACAATGGTGGTGAGTTTTCAGGGGTCCGCTACCGATCATACATCAAAACCGAGCAAAGTGATAATACCTACCGTTATTCTTTAGGCAATAATGAGTTTACCATGAGCGGCATGGAGTATTCTACATTGACATTGCTGCAACGCTACCAAGGAAAAGTAGGTAGGGTACACTGGAATACGAATATTTGGTACACGGAAGGCAATAAGAACAGCCGTGGCTCAGTACTCACCGCAGGAAATCGCAATCATTTAGAGGACAGAATGGTACGGGGTCTTGTTAGCGCTCAAAAAAGAGATCTGAAGGCAACGATGTTTTATGGTAAAGAATGGCAATCCTACACGGATACGGCTTCTTTCCTAAATCTACGAGATACGAATACTTACGATCAATGGTCGCTGCGCTTGGCCAAGGATGCCAAAAATTATTCATCAAGTTTCGTTGCAGCCTATGTTCAAGGTGCCGGAACCTCGCGCAACGCCTCAATGGCTCAAATCAATGCAAGCCACATGCATACATTGGGCAAAGCTGTGTCGTTTGCAGCTAAGTTATCCTATTGGAACAACGGATTAGTTGGAGGCGCGCAGTTGAATTGGATAGATCAAAACTCTTTTGGGAAACATAATATTACGGCAGGGACTTTCTACCGTTTACCGACAATAAATGAGCTGTTTTGGACACCAGGCGGGAATCCTGATCTACTTTCTGAACGCTCTTTCGGCGCTAAGTACAGTGTTCTTAAAAAGTGGAATGCGCTATCACTTTATATGAGCTCAGATCAATTGTACTTCACGAATCTTATTCAGTGGACACCTGGAGTAAACGGTTTTTGGAGTCCAGAGAATATAGAACAAGCCTATACCTCAACATCTTCGTTGATAGGTAGTTACTCAAGTGGGAATTGGTTTAACGAATTGTCATTAACACATCAATACAGTAGGGTGGTCTCTTCGGTAGTTGCCGGAAACGAGGGGAAATCCTTGTTGTATCGTCCTGATTTTAATGCAGTTTATACCGTCTCTTACGATGCAGGCAGTTTCAATGCCCAGGTCCGGACGCATTACCTAGGAAAGCGGCAGACTTTGCGGGATAATTCTCCGCTTGGGACCATACCGAGTGAATTTTGGGTGGATCTGAGTTTAACGACTAAGGTGCTCAGCAAGCTCAGGCTATTAGCAACCGTCCATAACATCACTGGAGCTCAGCGAAACTTCTTTTTAAACTATCCCATGCCGGGAAGGTATCTTTCTTTAACTCTTCAATTAAACTCTAAATCATGAAGAAAACCTCTTTAATTTTTGCAGTGCTATCCTTAGCTGCTTGCACCAAAACTCCGCTACCAGCGGAACAAACCGTATATGAGGACGCCCTTATCATTTTAAATGAAGGTGCCTTTACGGGAGGTACGGCTACTTTGGATGCGGTAGGAGGAAGTGTTGACACCGTCGTTCAGTCGGCTTTTAGCACGGAGAATGGGTATGCACTGGGCAACATAGGTCAGCACATGATTGC
Organism: Flavobacteriales bacterium; assembly: GCA_018623275.1. GTDB lineage: Bacteria > Bacteroidota > Bacteroidia > Flavobacteriales > Schleiferiaceae > UBA10364. The sequence goes on along the minus strand of JAAZVU010000101.1, from coordinate 894 downwards.
TGCTGATTCGCTTCTTGTTGTTTCTGTAAATAATGCAGGAGTGGTACGTGGAATTAGCAGAAAATCTATGCTTGAACGTTGGTCGACATTAGTGGCTGGTCCTAGATATTTGGCGGAATCAGGTGATAAAATTGTGGTCTCTACTTGGTCGTCGGATTATATTAAGATATTGGATAAATACTCTGGTCAGTTCTTAGATAGTATTGACGTATTTGGCGTGAGTGAGCAAATTCACGCTGATGGAGGCATCGTATATATCGGTCTCAACGGTGGATTTGGGAACGATAATAGGGTAGCAGTAGTTGATCTCAATACCAATAATGTAGATACGCTCTTAGTTGGTGATAAGCCAAATTCGTTTGTACAGGTGGGTACTGCAGTATATGTATTGTGTGCAGGATACGAAGATTGGGCTGGATCGGCCTCTACTCCCGCGAGCTTATGGAAGATTGAAAATGGCATTGCGACAGAAGTTATAGCTGCACCAACGAGCGCCGATCATGCAATTGCATTGAAATCGGACGGAACAGATTTGTACTTCTTGAATGCTTCTTATTCTGGGGCGGTCGTGAAGACTTCACTGAATCCTACTTCGTGGCCTTCGACGGCGATAACAAACGCAGGTGGATATAATCTTGATTTGATCAACGACATTCTTTATGTCCATGACGCCAAGGACTATGCGAGCGCTGGCAAGATTTATCAGTACGACCTTAGCGGTACGCTGTTAGATAGTATTGACGCAGGAATAATTCCGCGACAAGCGCTGGCGAATTAAGCTTTCGCAGTTGCAGCTACTTTAGATTCAGCGTAACCTGCAATTGCAGAGAACAAGAAGCTAGAAAGAAGCTCAGGAGCATAGAACGGGATTGCTGCAGTATACGCTGCCAGTAG
>JAAZVU010000100.1 GCA_018623275.1 Flavobacteriales bacterium | reverse complement strand
TACTTTTTGGCATTAGCAACAATGTTCGCAATAGGAGTTGGCGGGTGTGTATCTGGATTCCAACTCTCTTTGACATCACACCAATGGCAGCCTACATCACAACCGCCTATGCGAGCAAAATAAGCTGCTTTACCAGTATGCGCACCTTCCCCTTGGATGGTGTAAAATTCCTCCATCAAGGGCACCACGAATCCATTACGCACGTCCGCGCTACTGTAACTCTGGGATGTGGTTATGTCCTTCAAACGATTTAAGACAATTCGGTTACTTTCATAGTATTCATCATGAGTGCAGCTCTGGTCATTGGACCCACACCGCCCGGTACAGGCGTAATGAAGCTACACTTAGGCGCTACGGCGTCATAATCCACATCGCCCAACAATCTGAAACCGCTTTTCTTCGAAGGGTCATCAACACGAGTAATACCCACATCAATAACGCAAGCCCCTTCCTTGACCATATCTTCAGTCACAAATCCTGGACGCCCCAAAGCTGCTACGATGATATCTGCCTTTTGGCAAACCTCTTTTAGATTCTTCGTTCTTGAATGACAAAGTGTGACAGTACAGTTACCCGGGTAATTGTGCTGGCTTAGCAGGATAGACATCGGAGAACCTACAATATGGCTACGACCAATAACTACGCAGTCCTTCCCCTCCGTAGGCACGTTATATCTACGTAGAATCTCAACAATACCCTGCGGCGTAGCAGGGATGTATGTTGGAAGATTAAGCGTCATTTTACCGACATTTTCTGGGTGGAATCCGTCTACGTCTTTTTTCGGATCTACGGCCAACAGCACCTTAGTTTCATCAATATGCTTTGGCAACGGCAACTGAACGATATATCCGTCGATATCCTCGTCGTTATTGAGCTTATTAATGGCTTTTAACAGCTCAGCCTCAGTGGTTTCTGCAGGAAGCTTGATTAATGTTGAACCAAAGCCAACCTCTTCACAATCGCGAACTTTCGCATTTACATACGTACGAGAAGCACCGTCCTCACCTACCAAGATGGCGGCTAAGTGCGGGACTTTCTTCCCTTCTGCTTTGAGTCCTTTTACTTTTTCGGCCAATTCTGCTCGAATCTGTGCCGATGTTGCTTTTCCGTCTAAAACTACCATAGTTTATGTCTTTAGCGCATACCGCGCATCATATTCATCATTCCACGACGCCCGCCGCCGCTTTGCATCATCTTCATCATTTTGCGCATATCACCAAACTGCTTGAGCAGGTTGTTTACGTCTTGGACAGTTCGACCAGATCCCATGGCAATGCGCTTTCTACGTGAACCATTAATGATATCTGGCTGCTGACGCTCTGCCAAAGTCATGCTATTGATCATCGCCTCAATGTGCTTAAACGCATCGTCATCAATATCTATATTCTTCATGGCTTTGCCCATACCTGGAATCATTCCCATGAGGTCCTTCATGTTCCCCATCTTCTTGATTTGCTGGATCTGGTTCATAAAGTCGTCGAAACCAAATGAATCGGTAGCGATTTTCTTACTCATCTTACGAGCCTCTTGCTCGTCAAACTGTTCTTGAGCACGCTCTACCAGGGAAACCACATCACCCATACCGAGAATACGGTCTGCCATACGGTCAGGATGGAACACGTCTAGGGCTTCCATTTTTTCTCCCGTACCAATGAATTTGATGGGTTTATTTACAACACTTTTGATGGTAAGTGCCGCACCACCGCGGGTATCACCGTCTAATTTCGTCAGGATAACACCGTCAAAATTCAGCACCTCATTAAAGGCTTTAGCGGTATTTACGGCATCTTGACCCGTCATAGAATCCACGACGAACAAGGTCTCTGACGGAGCAATAGCCTTGTGGATATTGCCAATCTCGGCCATCATCTCCTCATCCACGGCCAAACGACCTGCGGTATCCACGATCACTACATTGTGACCATTACTTTTCGCATGTGCTAAGGCGTTTGTTGCGATGCTCACCGGATCTTGGTTGCCTTCTTCTGAGAAAACCTCGATGCCCAACTGCTCCCCTAGAACGTGAAGCTGATTGATTGCTGCTGGACGATATACATCACAAGCAACTAATAGCGGCTTTTTCGTTTTCTTATTCTTTAGGAAATTGGCCAATTTCGCACTGTGGGTCGTCTTACCCGAACCTTGCAGACCGGCCATAAGAATAACTGCCGGCTTACCTGCCAAATTCAAGCCTTCAGCTTGCCCGCCCATCAGCTCGGCCATCTCATCACGGACGATCTTCACCATAGCCTGACCAGGCTTCACCGCTGTGAGTACACCAGAACCAAGCGCTTTCGCTTTTACATCATTGGTAAACTGCTTAGCAATTTTAAAACTAACATCAGCCTCCACGAGCGCGCGTCGAATCTGCTTTACGCTGTCCGCAATGTTGAGTTCGGTAATCTTATGATTCCCTTGTAATACCTTAAACGCGCCTTCTAGGCGGTCACTTAAATTGTCAAACATATCAGTCTACGTTTGGAATGTTTTCTAATGTTGCCAGGAAAAACTCCCAGCTCTTTTTCACGGATGAAATCTGTGTTTTTTCGTCTGGACTGTGCGCACCACGAATGTTTGGCCCAAACGAAATCAACTCCATTTCAGGATAGTTGGTTCCAAGTATACCACACTCTAAACCTGCATGACAAGCATTTACGCGTGGCTCTCCGTTAAAGAGCTTACGGTACAAATCTGTCATTGTTGTAAGAATGGCGCTCTTTGGATTTGGCGTCCAACCTGGGTAGGACCCCGTACACTCTACAGCACAGCCAATGGATTCAAAGTTTCGAGCAATGGCACGAGCTAAATCCATCTTTTCACTCTCTACTGAACTACGCGTTAAACAAAGTATGGTTAACTCACCGTCCTTTAAAAGAACGCGCGCTGTGTTGTTCGAGGTTTGAACCAGTCCTTCGATGTCCGGAGACATGCGGTAAATACCATTAGGGTTGGCGTACAACGCAGTGATTAAAGCACTTTGGAACTCTTCACTAACAACTTCTAGTGGGTCATCTACTTCTTCCCAAGCCAATTCTAGATTTGGATCCGTCGTACCATGTTCCGCAATGAGCTCAGCACCAACCTCGCCCAAGATGTTCTCAAAAGCATCTATTTCAGCATTTGGAACAACCACAACGGCTACGCTCTCACGAGGTATTGCGTTGCGTAGACCTCCACCGTCTAAAGAAGCTAGACGAATGGTCTCTCCAAGACGGTCCAGCACCCTATTCATCAACTTATTGGCATTACCTAAGCCTTTGCGGATATCCATACCACTGTGTCCACCACTTAACCCACGAACCACTAGTTCGAAGGCCGTAGCATCTTCAGGAGAAGGCTCCATATTCACTTTACAAGAAGCATTGATATCTATACCTCCAGCACAACCGATGGTTAATTCATCGTCGTCTTCAGTATCAATGTTCAAGAGAATCTTCCCGTTCAGCATACCGCCTTTGAGCTCAAGAGCACCCGTCATACCAGTTTCCTCGTCAATGGTAAACAACGCATCTATAGCTGGATGTGGAATATCCGTAGAACTCAATACAGCCATGATATAGGCTACCCCCATACCGTTATCCGCACCTAAGGTCGTTCCACGCGCTTTCACCCAATCACCATCAACGTACATATCAATGCCTTGAGTATCGAAGTCAAAGTCGGTGTCGTTGTTTTTTTGGTGTACCATATCCAGATGTGCTTGGAGCACCACTGGGGTACGATCCTCCATACCTGAAGTAGCCGGTTTACGTATGAATACATTACCGATATGATCGACCTCCGTAGGTAAACCCAAGGAATTGCCAAAATCGACCATAAACTGAATAACACGCTCTTCCTTTTTGGAAGGACGCGGTACTGCGTTCAAATCTGCAAAATGGTTCCAAACGGATTGTGGCTCTAGGCCTCTTACTTCACTACTCATATTACATTCTATTCGGTACTTGGATGCCCAAGCAATTCATGGATTCTTTAACAACCTCCCCTACTGCTTTGCTTAACGCCAAACGGAAGGTGATGGTTTTATCATTTTCTGCACGCAAGATGCTGTTGTTTTGGTAGAAGCCATTGTACTTCTTCACTAACTCGTACGTATAATTCGCTAGGACTGCAGGGCTCAAATTCGCTGCTGCCTTATTCACCATATCTGGGAAATCAAGGATAGCCTTGATCAAAGTCACTTCATCTTCATTCGGAGTAATTTCCGACCAAGATTCATTGTAGGCACCATTTGCTCTGCGCTGCAAGCTCTGTATACGAGCATAGGTGTACTGAATGAATGGACCCGTATGTCCATTGAAATCAATACTATCGGCTGGGTTAAACAGCATGCGCTTCTTCGGATCAACCTTGAGGATAAAGTATTTCAAAGCACCCAATCCTAGGGTTGTAAACAACTGCATTTGCTCATCCTCACTAAGACCGTCTAGTTTGCCCAGCTCCATAGAAATGGACGCTGCATCGGCCACCATACTGTCAATAAGATCGTCTGCATCGACCACAGTTCCCTCACGAGATTTCATTTTACCGGTTGGTAAATCGACCATCCCGTAGCTCAAGTGGTGCAACTTATCTGCCCAACTGTAGCCCAAACGCTTTAAGATGATGAACAATACCTTGAAGTGGTAATCTTGCTCGTTACCCACAACATAGGTCATGCCCTCGGCATCGAAGTCTGCAAATCGTTGAATAGCGGTGCCGATATCTTGCGTCATATATACCGAAGTACCGTCGCTTCGAAGAACAAGCTTGTGGTCCAAACCTTCATCTTCTAGGTCAATCCAGACGGAACCGTCTTCTTTCTGATAAAACACCCCTTTTTCAAGGCCCTTCATCACATCGTCCTTGCCGAGAACGTAGGTATTGCTTTCGTAGTAATTCTTATCAAAATCTACCCCAAGTTTCGTGTAGGTGGTATTAAAACCGTCGTAGACCCAGCCGTTCATGGTTTTCCATAGGTCTACCACTTCCTCATCGCCTTGCTCCCATTTAAGCAGCATTTCTTGCGCCTTTAGAAGCGAAGGAGCTTGCTTTTTGGCCAATTCTTCAGACATACCACCAGCGACCAATTCCTTGATTTCCGCCTTGTACACCTGATCGAACTTCACGTAGTATTTACCCACGAGATGATCGCCTTTGAGTCCACTACTCTGTGGAGTCTCCCCATTACCGTACTCTTGCCATGCCAGCATCGATTTACAGATGTGAATCCCTCTATCGTTAATGATCTGAACTTTCACAACATCCACACCGTTTGCCTTCAAAATTTGGCTTACCGAATACCCTAAGAGGTTATTCCTGATATGGCCGAGGTGCAACGGTTTATTGGTGTTAGGAGAGCTGTATTCAACGATGTATTTACCTTTGCTTGCAGGCGATGGCAGACCTAGGTTTTCAGAGCTGACAAATGATTCAAAATCAGAAACATAACTACCTCTATCTAAACTTAGATTCAAGAATCCCTTCACGACATTAAACGCAGTAACAGCACCTGATTCTAAGAGCTTTTCTCCAATCTCATTGGCCACCATTTCTGGTGCTTTTTTAGCGGCTCTTACAAACGGAAAAACGACCAATGTGAGGTCGCCTTCAAATTCCTTTCTGGTTTCTTGTAATTCCACCGAGGCTTCTACCC
>JAAZVU010000099.1 GCA_018623275.1 Flavobacteriales bacterium | reverse complement strand
AAGGGCAGTACGCATCGCATCACCAATCTGTGCAGAACTCAAGCCCAGCGCACGCGCCTTAACACGGTCTACTTCGATCGGCATCTCAGGCTTACCCGTTTCAACATCGAGCTTCAACTCTTCGATACCAGCGATACCCTTAGAGTTAATGAACGTACGAATCTCATCGGCCGTTTGGACCAATTCAAAGTAGTCGTCCCCTGCAATCTCAATATTCACCGGAGGCCCTGTTGGCGGCCCATTGCTATCCTTCGCTACACTTACAACCACACCCGGGTAGTTGCTCAAAGTAGCACGAATTTTATTGAGGACGTCTGCACTGTTCACGCGGTTGCCTTCTGTATCTAAACGCTCGGCGAACGGGTGGAACTGTACCGTGATCTTGGCTTTATTTGGCGTCTGTGCCATAGAAGGACCGGCATTTGGATCTGAAGTTCCTTCACCCACTTGGGCAATCACAGATTCTACCATGTAGTTCTGAAGGTCGCCGTTCTCGTCAGTAAAATTGAACTCGTTCACAATGGCCATCACCTCTTTCTCGAGCTCCAAAGTCACTGCATTGGTTTCCTCGATGTCTGTACCTATCGGCATCTGGATATATACCATAGCCTGGTTCGGCATATTTTCCGGGAAGAACAATGTCTTCGGTGGGAAGGCGCCCAAGAGCATGCCCGAGAACACCAACAAAATGAAGGTTCCAGCGAAGAATACCACTGGCTTTTTACCTTTTAACGCATAAGCCAAGGTGCCTTTGTAAGCCCCCTCCAAAGCAGGTAGTGCTTTATCTTGGAACCACGCTGTAGCAGGAACCACCAGGTACGCATAGATGAGCGCAAATACCCCGCTGTAGATAAACAAGTTTCCGAAAGCCATAGCACCTGCGCCATAGGCAATGAGCGCACCTAATACGATGGCTGTAACCGAAATCATGTTCAATCTTTTCTTGTTCAATGGCGCCTCCTCGACTTTCATCAGTGCTGAAGTAAGACCCGGGTTGATCACCAAGGCAACGAATAGCGAAGAGGAAAGTACAGTGATGAGTGTTAACGGCAAATATTTCATGAATTCGCCGAAGAGACCTGGCCAGAAAGCCAGTGGCAGGAAGGCTGCCAATGTGGTTGCTGTCGAAGCAATGATCGGCAAGGCTACCTCTCCAGCTCCAAGTTTCGCGGCTTCGATGCGCGAATAGCCTTCGTCCATGAATCGGTAGATGTTTTCAACGACTACAATGCCATTATCTACGAGCATACCCAACGCCAAAACGAGGGCAAATAGCACGATAGTATTCAATGTGATGCCCATCGCGTTCAGAATAACGAAGCTCATGAGCATAGACATTGGAATGGCGATCCCTACGAAGAGTGCATTGCGTAATCCAAGGAAGAACATCAGTACCAATACCACCAAGAGCATCCCGAAGATGATGGAGTTTTCTAGATCAGCCACCTGAGTTTTAGTCTGCTCAGAGGTATCATTAGTCACCGAAATACTCAAGTTGTCCGGGAAGTAATCGTCCCTCGCCTCCTCGAGAAGGTTGGCGATTTTTTCACTTACAATAATCTGGTTTTCACCCGAGCGTTTGAAGACATCAAGCATAACTACTGAAGCACCGTACTGACGAGCGTAGGACTCGCGCTCTACCTCATCAAATTCAATAGTAGCCACATCTGCCAGGCGTACAAGCTGCATGTTCTCGCTCTTGATAATCACATTACGCAATTCATCAAGCTCACGAATCTCACCTACCACGCGAACGTTGCGGCGGTAGCCGTCGACCAAAAGGTTACCCCCAGAAATGGTCATGTTTTCGTTTTGGATGGCCCCAGCGATGTCGCGGAAGCTCAGCTGAAGGCTCTCCAACTTTTTCGTGTCTACCAACACTCGAACTTCCTTGTCGTCGATACCACGGATATCTACTTTAGAGATCTCGGTCAAATCTTCAATGCGCTCCTCGAGGTATTCGCCGTAATCCTTGAGTTGGTCCAGGGAAAATTCACCCGACATATTAATGTTCATAATCGGCATCAATTCCGAGAAGTTCAGCTCAAATACGTTAGGGTCTGCCGGCAGATCTGTAGGGAAGTCTGGCTGGCCCATGGCCGCGTCCACCTTGTCTTTCACTTTTCTGAGGGCATCCTCAGGAGTGACGTCAAAGTTGAATTTTACTTGGATGGTCGAATAGCCCTCTACCGAAGTAGAATTGATCTCATCCACGCCCGAGATACCGTTAATTTCCTTCTCCAAAGGACGGGTAATCAACTTTTCAATATCCACTGGAGAGTTTCCAGGATAAGGAGTACCGACGTAGATTTCTGGCGTTACAATTTCAGGGAATGCCTCTGAAGGCATCGAGGTGTAACTAAAAATACCTGCCGCGAAAATGATTACGGTCAGTACGTACACCGTCATTCGGTTCTTCACCGAGAAGGTGGAGGGTCCGAACTGCTTGATTAAACTCTTTTTCTCTTCCATGTTGTTTGGATGGATTTAGGGATTAACCCAATACTACTTCTTGACCTGTACGAACGCTACGCGATCCTTTATCTACAACCATCATTCCCGCCTCTAGGCCTGAAACAATCTCTGTGTTGCCTTCAAAAGTTAGACCCGTAGTTACCCAAGTTTTCACCACCTGGTAACGGTCTGTTCCTTCCATGTTTTTCAAGGTGTAAATGAAGTCGTTGCCTTCGACATCTTGTTGCACTAGGCTCGCTGGAACCGTCAACGCTTTGTCGTTTCTGTAATCCTGAAGTGCTACATGCACCATCTGATTCGGCTTCACACCATTTGCCTCAGGCAAGCTCACGTTAATGGAGAATGTACGGTTGCCCTCTTGAATGAATTGGCCCACCTGAAGTACCTCAGCAGCTACTTCGTAATCCATAGAAGTAAAAGCTACACTCGCTGGAGTTCCAACATGCACACGATTCGCATAGCTCTCTGGAACATCGGCTTTAACATAAACCCCTGATGTGTTCACCAAACGAATGGCTGGCATCTGAGGGCCCGCCAACTGACCTTCTTTTGCGAAGATGTTGTCGATAGACCCAGCAAAAGGCGCTCGAATTTCACTGAGCTCAATCTGCTCCTTCAAGGTTTTCACCTTCTGCACCAAACCATCATAGTTGTTCTTGGCTTGCAAGTATTGAATTTCAGAACCAATCTGCTGGTCCATCCAGAGACGTTGTTGTTTTTCAAAAACTGTCTTGGCCAATTCCAATCCAGTCTCCAACTCTGCCAATGAAGACATCATGATGTCCGTGTCGAGCGACAAAAGCAATTGGCCCTTTTTAACCATCTGCCCGTTTTTTACATAGATCTTCTTTACCGTTCCACTGGCCGTCGTATACAAGCTAATACTCTTATCTGCCTCAACCGTACCGAAGACATCAAAGTAGTGCAAGAACATGCTCGGCTCTACAGACTTCGAGGTCACTACGTCGTATACTTTGTTGGTATCTAGTGCTGCCAATTGCAGCTCAACTTCAGAAATAAGCGCACTAATGCTGTCGCGTGAAGCAACCAATGCCTCTTTCTTAGACTTAAGCTCATCCATGGTGCCCATTTCCTCTGGCGCCCCACATGCTACAAGTGCAATACTGCTTAAAATGAATACTACTTTTTTCATGTCCTGTTCTTATTTCTGTGTTTGTTTAGTCATCAAATATTCCAGTTCGGACTTCTTGTCCAAGGCATTCTGGGCAGCCATGAATTTGGCCTGCAACGCCTCTTGGTATTGCGCTTCACTTTGGGTCAAATCCATCGACGAAGCCATACCCTCTTTGTATTCCATTCTACGTTGATCGCGGATGCGCTTCGCCAGTGCGGCACTCTCTTTTTGAGCGAGGTAATCTGCAATACCTTGGTAAAAATCATTCACCAATGCCGCATGCTGCATCACCAATCCGTCTTCCATTTGCTGTAAACCGAGCATTGCTTGGTCGCGCTGAATTTTCGCCTCTTGCACCTTCGCACGACCATTTCCTGAAGTAAAAAGTGGTACACTGATATTACCCGCAACCAAACTGCTTGGGATATCTACGGCCTGATCGCCAAAGATGTTCGCCTCGCCACTCATGTATTGAATGTTGTTCTGGTAGCTCACGCCGATTGAAGGCAAATAGCCCATTTTTTGATTGAGCAATTGAAGCTTTGCACCTTCCACTTGGTTCTCCATGCCCATGTAATCGACTGTTTTCGTTGGGTCAAAAGCGATATCCGCCATAGCTGAAGCTGCGGCTGCATCTACCACCAATGCTTCCATGTTATCCGCCAATAGAATCTCTTGTTGAACTGGGAATCCCATCTGAAGCTTTAGCAGCATTTTGGCCACCTTCGCTTGACCTTCTGCATAGCGAACGGCATTTTTAATATTGTTGTAGTTAAGCATCATCTGATCCGCATCTGCCTTAGATACCAATCCAGCCTCGTTCATTTTTTGCATTTCAAAAGCAAGGTCTTGCAAGTAGCCTTCATTCGCCTTCAAAACGCCGATGCTCTCTTCGCTCAACAAAGCCAAATGATATGCTTTCGCTACCTCTCTTTTCAGTTCAGCTTTGCTCTGCTCCATGCCTATAGCGGCACCTTCTTTCAGCACGCGAGCAGCCATAAGTCCAACCACGTATGAGCCATCAAAGACCAATTGGTTCACAGCCAGACCAGCTTGCGCTTGGTAATCTGTACCAAAAACCAATTCGTCGAGGACACCGTCGCCGTTAAAATCGGTGACCAAAGCACCCAGTTCAACGTTATAGACGTACTGACCACTAGCCGAAGCTTGTGGTAGACCGTAAGCAAGATTTTGGCGGTAAATCTGCTTTGCACGCTCAATCTCCAGCTTTGCAATCTGCACTCCATAAGCATGATCAAGTGCATACTCCTGCGCCAAGGCAAGGGTAAACTTCTCCTGAGCATTGAGAGCGCCTGCCATACAAACTGACAGAAAGAGCCATCCTAATTTTCTCATTCTTGGTTGTTTATTAATTGATTTAAATATTGAATTCCTTTATCCGAGGCAATTCCTCTGATGTGATATCTAAGACTGGTCTGACGAAGCTCATCAAGGTTTGCTGGACGCTCCGCAATGTTGTTTTCGTGGGTAGCCAAAATGTGCCCGTAATACAAGATGGTGATGTGATCTACAGCAATGTCTTGACGGTACAGGCCTTCATTCATCCCCTTTCTCAAATTGTCTTGAGTGATCTTGAATACAAGCTCCTCGCGCTTCTTCTTTAATCGCGGGGCCAATTCCGGATAGTACTGCTCCAGCTGTCCTACCAATCGATCCTCATCGCCGCGCATATGCTTTTCAGCAAAGCGCTCAATAGCAAAGAGGTCATCAATGGCGTTGCCCCCGTTTTTTTCGAGAACTTCATAGAGGATACCCTCCATGGAATTGGCGAAAAAGCCAAAGCTTTGGAGCAGAAAGTCACTCTTATTGGAAACATATTTATAGAGCGTCTTTTTTGAGATTCCGCAGGCACTTGAAATTTGATCCATAGTCACCGCTTTGATTCCGAACTTTTTGAAAAGTTCGAAACCAGTGGCAAAAATTTTAACAGCGTCTGTAGTAATGCTCATTCGTCGTTAGGGTAGGTACGGAGACCGTTTCACTTTACACCGGAAACGAAATATCCACAAATCGTTTCCCAGGTTT
>JAAZVU010000098.1 GCA_018623275.1 Flavobacteriales bacterium | reverse complement strand
TTAAGCTGCTTAAATGTGATTTCCTCGTATTCCTTGACGGTTTGCCATTCTAGTTGGGCCATGGTCCAATTCTTTTAGGTGTGTATGAACATTAACAAAGGTACTATGTAATAGTTGATAGCAGAGTATTTGAAATGAAACGCACCCAGATTCAAGATTTTGAAAAAATCGACCAAGCCAAAGACCTTGACGATATCGTAAAGGATAAGCGCACAGGGAAAAGGGCCAATAAGAAAAAAGCGAAGCGTCGCAACCGTCATTACGGAAGGACGCTTCTCAAGCATTTCAAAGAAAATTACCAGGGCCTAACCTCGGAAGATCAAGATTAGATTGTTTAGTCGATAAACATGCCCATCCCAGCGCCGACACCGGCAAAGATGAAGAACAGTAGGTAAAAGCTGATCACTATAATCGCGGCTACACCATAAAATTTGAAGGTAGATTTTAGGTTGCCCATGGCCGCTTCAAGTTCATCGGAATCTTTTTTATAGAGCGCCCTGTTTGACTTTTCGCTAAACCTAAAGAGGTACAGTGAAGGGAAGAAATATAGGAGTGCCATCAGCAAGTAAAGTACAGTAATTGCAATGCCTCCGGCGCCTACCATTCCAGAGAACATAGAACCGGCGAAGATGGCCATGATGGCAATTAATCCGGCTCCAATAAAGCCGAGGATGGCTAGGAACTGGGCCCATTTTCTGGTTTCATTGATATAGCCTGCCGCCATATCTGTAATGGTTAATTCTTGTTTTGGCTGTTCGATCGGATTGTTATCATTTTCCATATTGAGTGTTTATTGAGTTCGTAGAATTTTTTCCATTTTCTTGCCTTTGGCCAACTCGTCCACGAGCTTGTCCATGTAACGGCATTCGCGCGTCAGCTTGGTTTCAATTTCTTGGATTTTGTACCCACAGATGCTCCCGGTGATTAGGGAAGCGTTGGGATGAATAGTCGCCTCCTCAAAGAATTCTTTGAAGGTGACTTTGCGCTCAATCATCTCCTTGAGTTTAGCTTCGTCAAAGCCGGTCAGCCAATGAAGCACTTGGTGCAGTTCGTCAAGACTGCGCCCTTTCTTTTCAACTTTAGTAACGTAGTGAGGATATATACCTGCAAAGGTTAGTGCAGCGACGCGGGCATCGTGCTCAGGAGTGGTGGCCATGGCGTTTAGAGTTTTACCGTGAAAAGATACGGTTAAAATCTAATTCACCTAAGAGATAGGGCCTTATAGGAACGTCCCTGATTTACGCTCGACCAATCCGTGCGCGGCCAATCGGCCACTTTCCATCGCAGCATTTAAGGAACCGTTGTACAGCACATCTCCGGCAAGAAATACATTTTCCATGAGCATGCTTTCACTCGGTTCTGCGGTCATTTTAAGATTGCGCATATCGGGAAGTGCTTGTTCAATATGGAAGTTACCGATGTGGGTCAAAGCGCCAACATTACAGTATTCGCGTATCTCATCTTCAACCTTCGCGGTAATTTCTTTTTCGCTCTTACCGTTAAATTCTAAAACGGTCGCTGATAGTATTTGTCGACCTGTAGCATCGGTATAGCCGTAGAGATTATTGACGAATTTTTCAGGGTCGGCCACTAATCCAATAGTTTCTTTAGGTAGGTTGGAGCTGCCAATTTCGAAATACAGACACATGCAAGATTTCCAATCTGTACCCTGTCCTTGCATATTGGAAACCAGTGAAGAAGCATCCGCAGAAATAATCACGCCACTATGGTCCATTTCTTCCCCAGATTTAAGAACGATTTTCTCACTAGTAACACTACTTACCTCCGCTCCAAATCGGAATTCAGTGCACTTGAGTTTGCCCTTAAGTTGCTCGCTAATCGCACCTATTCCCGCCGAAGGGATGGTGGCATAGCCTTCACCGAACATCTTGTAGACAAATTCAAACATGCGGCTTGATGTGCGCAGCTCTGGTTCTAAGAAGATGCCCGCAAAAAAGGGTTTGAAGAATCGGTTAATGATCACCTCTGAAAATCCGAATTTCCGGAGATATTCTAAGGTGGTCATCTCTTCGCTAGCAAAGATTTCATCGATGGATTTGCGCTTCATCCTTGCATTGAGACGCAGCACCTTTATTTTATCCCCGACGCTGCCAATCTTCGCAGTGACGGTAGGGATGAGCATTTTAAAATCTCGTAAGGGATCGCCAATCACAAAACGTCTTCCGTCCACATAAATCTGTGCCCCTGAAGCCAAGCGTCGAAGATTAAGCGCATCATAGTCCAGGTATTTTTTTGCCAATGGGTAGCCGTCGAGCAATACCTGAAAACCGATATCCAGGTGGTGATCGCCCAGAGCTACGGTGCGTACACGTCCACCTACACCATCAGATTTTTCTAAAACAATGGGGGCATAGCCCGCCTTTTCTAGTTCAAAGGCAGCGATAAGACCGCTGATGCCAGCACCAATAATGTAAATGGCTTCTTTCGATTCCATGGCAGTTTTGCTTAAGAGTGTAAAAAATAAACCGCTAAAATCTGAATATGTTTTGATGCTGGAATTTTTCCTCGTACTCGTTAAATCTTCCGAGCAACCACCATTAACTCTTTTACCCCCGTCACTATAGATACTAAATTCGTGGCATGACGGTAAAGATTCATGTTCAGTTTACTTAAGCTCAGGAGTTTTTCATAACCTATTCCCCTTAGATATTTGTTTTCAAGAATTTCAAACCCACAAGTAATCAGGAGATTATTGATATTCTGAAAGTTCCACATGTATAGGTGTTGATTTAAATCGAGTTCAAACTTTCCTTTACCGTGTTGTTCATAGGGGATTACCAATAAGAGGGTTTGTCCAGTTTTTAGTTTAGCGCGCATTTCCTCTATCATTGTTTTCGGATGAGGATGGTGCTCTAGGACATGCGAACTGAAAACGTGGTCGAAACTTTCGTCTTCATAATCGTCTAAGTTCACCGTTGCTCGAATTCCATTTTTTTTACAAAAAGCTACCCCGAATTCCGAAATATCATAACCGAAAGCATTAGGCATGTATTTAATGTTTTGCCCAAGGCCACAACCGTAGTCCAAGATTCTCTTTTCCTTATCTATACCGGCAAAGAACTTTTTTAAAGCAATTTTAGCGCGAGCACTATAATAATCGGGATTGAAATGATCAGGATGACGACTTTGATGGTAATTAGATTCGTAATCTACAGACTGGCTAGAGGTATTCTTCGTCATGACAAGGCAAAAGTGAGTGATTAAACTAAGTTTATAAGCTTAGAGTAAAAATACTCATGAATTCGACAAACTCTTGAAGTTATGAGGATTTCTCTTGGTTACCCGTTGTGGATATCGTAGAATTGGACCACGCCTTTTAAATCTTTAGGTGAGCCGACTAATACAGAAACAATCTTCTTTTCCCTGAAAAGTATGTTCATTTCATGCAGCCCTGTGCTCTCCTCTATGAAGATGGGGTTGTTGGTCGCCATATCTTTTGCAGTAAGTGCATTTACATTTTCAGCCTTTTCAATGGCACGACGGATATCACCATCGGTGATAATTCCTTTTATATCATCTCTTGAGCCGAGGCACGCTAGTCCTAAACGTCCCTTTGAAACTTTTAAGAGTACTTCATTTAGAGAATCTTCAACGTTGACCATGGGAACCTCGGTGGTCATTAAATCTTTGGCCTTAGTAAGCAAGCTCTTGCCCAATGTACCCCCAGGGTGTAGCGCAGCGAACTCTTCTTCAGAGAAACCCGACAGCTCCATGACGGTAGCACAGATGGCATCGCCAATCACTAGTGCAGCGGTGGTGCTTGTTGTAGGCGCTAAATTCAAGGGGCAAATTTCCTTATCCACCTTGCACTCAAGGTGCACCTTAGAATAACTCGCTAGGGTGCTGTTGTGGTCGTTGGACATCCCAATGACGCTCTTTGACCTGCTGTATTTCAACAGGTTGATGAGCTCTGCCGTTTCCCCTGAATTTGAAAATGCGAACAATACATCATCCGCCTCTATCATCCCAAGGTCGCCGTGATAGGCCTCACCTGGATGGACAAAGAAAGAAGGCACACCCGTTGAAGAGAAGGTGGCCGCAAGCTTGCGTGCAATGATGCCGCTCTTGCCCATTCCAGTAAAGATGAGCTTGCCATTACATGCCATGATCATTTTTACCACCGACTCGTAGTCGTTCGTATCGTGCTGAGCTAAATCCAGGATAGATTTTGCCTGTGCTTCTATGGACGCTATAGTTCTGGTGTTGATGCTCATGGCTCTAAATCAATTCCTTAACTAGTGCTTCTAGATCGCTTAACGCCAGCATGTTTGGGCCGTCTGAAAGGCCTTCATCAGGGCGGGGATGCGTTTCTAGAAAGAAAGTATTGGCGCCCCAGAGTTTGGCGGTCTTTGCAAAATAAGGTACATAGGCGCGGTTTCCCCCAGTGGTACCATTGTTACTGCTGGTTTCCTGGGCACTGTGGGTACAGTCCATGACAACATGATCAGTGAGTGCCGCTAACTTTTGGAGGTTGCGGAAGTCTACCACAAGCTCACTTGGTCCGAAAAGCGTACCGCGTTCAGTGAGCCAAACCTGCTGATTACCGGTAGATTTCACCTTATCCACGGCGAACTTCATCTTCTCGGCATTGAGAAATTGTGCTTTTTTGATATTGACAATCTTGCCAGTCTTTCCGGCTTCAAGAAGCATGTCGGTTTGACGGCATAGGAACGCGGGAATCTGAATGATATCGACGCGGTGTCCATGGCTGGCAATCTGCTGCGGAGTGTGAAAGTCGGTGGTGATGGGCAGTCCAAATTCATCTCGAATGGTTTCCAGCATGGCAATGCCTTCTTCTAAACCCGGTCCACGAAAACTGCTTAAAGAAGTACGATTGGCTTTATCAAAGCTGGCTTTAAAGTAGATCTCTACATCCAGCTCCTTCTTTATACGGGCCAATTCTGCTGCGACTTCGCGCAGCAAATCCATACTTTCAATAACACAGGGTCCAGCAATGATTTTCATGTTGTGCTCTCGTGGGTTTCGCCTAGAATACAACGTCTGTATTCTTTAAGGCGTATCAAAAGTAGGGAATCGGCAGGGAAGTCAGGCTAGCCTCTAGGCCACTGCACTTCCTTTTCAAAGAATCCGACGGAAATTACCAGGTAGAGGGTGTCGTTCTCCTCATGTATCGACACATCGTACCAGCTTCTTCTTTTGAAGACGAAGAGTTCACCTTCCCAATGGTCGCCCTTGTGCTCTAAGTTTCTCAGATTGATTTTCCCGACAACTTCCGCCCGATCGGAGGAGATGACTTTTCCAAACAGGTCGCCATTGTCCTCGTAGATTTCTACGATAGAATTCTCCTTGCCTGTGTTCCATTTGCCGACAATTTCATTCTGGCTAAACGCGCTAAGACCAACGAATAATGCGATTACTACGAATACCTTCTTCATATCTAAGTTTTCCAAACCAGCACCTTCTCCACGCTGCCGTCGTCGTAAATGTAAATCAAAGGTATGTCTGTGCGGAAGTTGGTTTCGCGGCCTAAGAAATCCACAATCTTGATGAGGTTACGCTCGGGTTCCACAGGCAATTCATCGCAGGGTGGCTCTAGATTTCCGATCCACTGTATCTGTCCTTGACCGCTAGTAATCCGCTCCTCAAGGTACTCGAGTAATCCAGTTTTCACATGTGC
>JAAZVU010000097.1 GCA_018623275.1 Flavobacteriales bacterium | reverse complement strand
TAAGTACCTCCTGTTCAGATAATAGTCTTGCCATGATGCTAGATGAATATTAAGACCGCAAAGATAATTGCCTTTTAGTAGCTTAGCAGTATGACTCGCAGCCGATTTTATGCACTTTTCCTCACCCTCTTCTTTGCAGGGGCGAGCTATGCACAACCCTATTGGCAAAAGGGCACTCGATTGGCCACTTTTAGCGCCAATGCGTCACTTGATGGGCTGGCAGGCGACCTGACGAATGCAGGCTTTACGACTGCCTCAGGTACTTCCATATTTTTTAATGAAAACCTAGCGTTGGCCGTTGATGGGAAGATTAACTGGGCACCGTTGTCACAGAGCATAGAGGCCAATTGGCGATTGCAGAACAAAATTCTCGGGGCATCAGATCGAAATCATTCAGTGATCATGGACGTGCACGGGACCTTGGGGCAGAATATGAACACAACGCTGAGCGGTGAGATGTTTGGGCGCCGCATGAGTGCATTGGGCCTGGGGATGCAGTACACGTACTGGTTCTCCTCAAGTGTGGGTCTGTACGTTTGGCCGCAGCTCAATAGAACGAATGGAGGTCCTAGCGGGTTATGGGATTGGCAAATGGTTGCGCCCGTAGGGCTGCAGCTGAGTTGGCAACATAAAAAATGGTAAGATGAGAAAGGTCCAATTCCAAGATATCGGCCGCGTTTCCTATGGGGATGCCTGGGACTTCCAAACGGAACTCTTTACGGAGACGGTGGATTTAAAATTGGCCAATAGAAAACATCCAGAAACTGCCCAGGAAACTACGGATCACTTCCTTTTTGTCGAGCACCCTCCAGTTTTCACTCTGGGCAAGAGCGGAAAAATGGAACATCTATTGGTAGACCAAGAGCAGCTTGAAAAGGACGGTTTTGAATTCTATCCGGTGAACCGCGGTGGCGACATCACTTATCACGGCCCAGGCCAAATCGTAGGCTATCCCATCATCGACCTGGACCATTTCTTCACGGACATTCACAAATATTTGCGCTATTTGGAGGAGGTCATCATCTCAACATTGGCCGATTACGGCCTGAAAGCTGGCCGCAGCGATGGTGAGACGGGCGTTTGGTTGGACGAAGGCACCCCTTTTGCACGAAAAATGTGCGCTATGGGTGTTAAAGCATCACGTTGGACTACGATGCACGGTTTTGCACTTAACGTCAATGCAGATTTGCGCCACTTTGAATACATCGTACCTTGTGGCATCTCGGACAAAAAGGTCACCTCATTGCACGTAGAATTGGGCAGAGAAGTAGACCTTGAAGAGGTCAAAGACAAGATTAAATTTTACTTTGAAAAGCAGTTCGACTGCCAATTTATACCAACTACACACCCATTCAAATGAAGACATTAACCCGAATTATTGCCGTTGTTGTAGCGCTGCTTTTAGCGGTTAAATTTTCCCCTTACGAGTATCTGCTAAAAGGGGTGAAGAATACTTATCTCAAAGGGTATAGTTCGGCTCATTTGTACGACCGTGAATACTTCGACCAACGCGAAATCCCAGTGATGCTGCCTCAAAAATTAGCAGTTTCCGATTCCATTTCTTTATCCATCGACGATCAGCTTAGAGGCCCATTAGAGCAAACGGGAACCAAGGGAATGTTGGTATTACAAAGCGATGAAGTAGTGTTGGAACAATATTGGGACCAGCACGATACCGCAGCCATATCGAATAGCTTTTCCACGGCAAAATCGGTCATTACGCTACTCACTCAGATTGCTGTTCAAGACGGCTACATAGGCTCTTGGGACGATCCGGTAACCGATTACATTCCGGAATATGAAGTCCCGGAAGGCGTTACTACACCTACGTTGCGCCACCTCAGTACAATGACTGCCGGTCTTCAGTTTGACGAGAACTACAAGGATCCATTCAACAAAACCGCTAAGCTCTACTACAGCGATGATGTGGTGGCTACGGCACTAAGCATCCCTCCAGGGAAATTTGAAACAGGTACGCAATGGGAATACCAAAGCGCCTGTACCCAACTGCTCACTATTGCGCTTTCACGCGCCATCGGTGAGAGCATCTCTTCATTTGCCAACCGCGAGCTTTTCGCCAAGGTGGGCTTTGAAGTTCCAACGACTTGGCACCTGGATCGTGCAGGAGGTTTTGAGCTGGGATATTGCTGTTTGAATGCCGCCGTGCGCGACTTTGCAAAGCTGGGCATGCTTGTAAACAACCATGGAAAAATTGATTCAAATTCAGTGATAGATTCTGCATTTATCGCTGAAGCACAAGTAGGCTACAAGAGCCCGTACTACGGCCACAGTTTTTGGGTTTACCCTGATGTTGAAGCGCGCAACTATTCCTTCCGCGGTCTAAACGGTCAGCTGATCATTATCCTTCCAGATTACGACATGGTCATCGTGCGCGTTGGCGAGAAGGCTGGCGATCGTTACGAGGGCGACTTCCGCACCATCGGTCGCGAACTGATCAAACAAGCCGAACGCTGGCAAGCCAACTAAAACCCTTCCATGTCTTCACCGCTGGTCAACATACAAGGCTTAAATATCTTTTTCGGCGCGACCGAGGTACTCAGCGATTTTAACTTACAAATCGAGGAGGGTGAGATCGTTTCAGTCGTAGGCGAGAGTGGCTCGGGAAAATCGGTCAGTGCCCTTATGAGCATGGGCTTGCTGAGTCCCAAAGCTTCTATAACTAGCACCCAAGCTGAGGTACTGGGTCAAAGTATTTCAACCCTTTCTCAAACGGACTGGCAAGGCTTGCGCGGCAAAGAAATCGCTATGGTATTTCAAGACCCTATGACCGCTTTACATCCTTCGATGCGCATAGGGAAGCAATTGGAGGAGGTTTTGGAAATACACACCGATTTGTCTAAAGAGCAGCGCCAGGACAAAGTTCTTCGCGCACTTGAAGAGGTGAGCATCCCGCAGCCGGAAGAGAGCGCTAGAAAGTATCCACACGAGATGAGCGGCGGCCAGCGCCAGCGTGTCGTCATAGCCATGGCGATGCTTTTGGAGCCCAAACTCATTATTGCCGACGAACCTACTACAGCTTTAGACAAAGAGGTGGAAGCCACCGTTCTTGAATTGCTGAGCACATTGGTCAAAGACAAGGGATGCGCACTGTGGTTCATCTCCCACGACCTCGAAGTCGTCTCTGAATTTTCTGATCGTGTCGTTGTCCTGTACAAGGGCAAAACGGTGGAGCAAGGCGCGGCAAAAGAAGTGTTCAATACGCCGAAGCACCCCTATACAAAGGGCTTACTTGCCTGTCGCCCACCTAAGAGCGGCCGCCCTTATCCATTGCCCGTTTTATTAGATTTTCTTGACGGCTCTGGCGCTCCGAAAGCGACAGAATTAACAGCTCCAAAAACGGAAACCAAGGCCTTACATATTGAAGGCCTGAACATCGGATACACGGTGCGCAAAGGCTGGAAGAAATCGATAAAATGGGTCGTTCAAGACCTAGACGTAACACTTAATTCGGGAGAAACATTAGGCCTTATCGGCCCTTCAGGCAGCGGCAAGAGCAGCATCGGCAGGGCAGTAGTTGACCTCGTTCCGTCGACCTATTCCATTCGAAATTTTGAAGGTAATGAAGGCCGGGTCCAATTCATTTTCCAAGACCCCTCATCCGCATTAAACCGCAGCCACACCATAGGCCGCATCCTCAACCAGGTTCTTACTCGCCACGCGCCAGAGCTCTCCGCTGTGGGGCGCAAGGAAAAAGCATCCGCACTATTGCAAGAAGTAGGCTTGCACCCTACCGACCTCAGTAAAAAGCCCAAGGACTTCTCCGGTGGTCAGCGTCAGCGCATCGGCATTGCAAGGGCCTTGGCGGCGGATCCAACAGTGTTGATATGTGATGAAAGCGTCAGCGCCCTAGACGTGAGCGTTCAAGCCCAGGTACTCAATCTGCTAAACGGAATAAAAAAGAATCGGGGCCTGAGTATGATTTTCATCTCTCACGACCCCGATGTTATTCGGTATATGTGCGACCGCATTCAGCAGCTCACACCTCTTTCTTAATTATCCCGCTTTTCGAAATCTTCCTCTTTTCGTTTGTTGTAAGCACGGATGCCTAAAACAACACAAGCGATAAGGATAAAGGCCCACACAGCGATATTGATTGCTAATGCCGCAGGCATTATTTGAGCTTTACTGCTGTGCCGTACGCGAGCATTTCTGCAGCGCCCTGCATAACCATGGACGTGCCAAAGCGAACGTTGATGACCGCATCAGCGCCTAGTCGCTCTGCGTCTTGCAACATGCGTTGCAGGGCCTGTTCACGGCTTTGAGCTTGGAGTTTAGTGTATTCCTCTATCTCGCCTCCGACGATGTTCTTGAGGCCGGCGAAAATGTCTCGACCAATGTTTCTGGCGCGAACAGTAGAGCCGCGAGCAATACCTAAGATTTCAGAAATTTCTTTCCCTGGAACAGTGGAGGTGGTTGTGGTAATCATGATGACTTTTTTAGTCCAACTAAGCTAGTTAATTGATCCCAATACTCGCTTCATAAATCCATTTAAGGCATCTTTTTTGGCAGTACCCTGTTCGATTTCTTTCTGTACTTCTACCGCCCCATATAGGTTAGAGATCAATTCTCCAATAACTTCCATTTCCTCGTCTTTCAGTGTCGGTACATCTGCTAGAGATTCTAGAACTTCGATGGTTTCGTGAATGTAGTCCACATCGTTCTTCTCGACAAAGTCAACCAAATGCTTGATAAAGGGGATTTTCATATGCTTTTATTTTCAAACAAAACTAATAGTCCTAGACTATTGCGATAGCAAATAGTCATTGCTTTTGGCTATTGCTTGATAAACTACTTGATGAGTAGCGTTTTGGGGAAATATAAAATCACTTTGGTACCTGGCTGTTTATCGATATTCACTACGGGTGAATGAATGACCATTTTACCGCCAACAGTTCTCATCAAACTTTTCACAGTAGATAAACCAACACCTGTTCCTTTCACCTTACCAACGTTTTCCGCTCGATAAAAAGGCTGGGTAATTTTCTCAATGTCTTTCTTGGGAATACCAATGCCATTATCGACGACTGTGATTTTGTAGTATGTATCGTCTTCAGAATCGTGAATTAATATTTGTGGACGGGCAGTACCGCTGTACTTAATAGAATTTGACAACAGGTTTTTGAGAATAACCATCAAACGCGACGGCGAATAGCTAATGGCTTTAAAGACACCGTGTGCGATAGATGTTCCACTTGCTTTGATTTCTTTCTCTAGAAGGCGTTTGGTATGAATGAGAACTTCATCGATGTCGCAAATATCATTGTCATTGCGAACAAGTTTCGCGAAATCGCTCAAGTCCTCAAGCATGTTATTTGCAGCAAAAACACTTGCTTTGATGGACTTTAGCCCTTTCTTTAGCCCTTCCGAATCGGTGGCGCCTTTAATACCTAACAATTCACTTTGCAATGAAATATTGTTAAGTGAACTGGAAATGTCGTGTTTAAGAGCACTGGCCATGACCTTGAATGCATTTAGTTCCTCAGCAGTGCTGTTAAACTGTTCCATACACTCTTGTACTGATTGGTACACCAGAATTTTCTGCCCATCATTTTCAATACCAAAATAGTAAGGTCCGAATTTGAAGGACTCCTGAGCATTATTTTGTTCAGTAACTCTGTTCAAACGCTGACCTATATCTTCCCAATCCAAAGCGTGATCAATCTCAAAATTTGAGAGCCACTCTTTCAGGGCGCTGAATTGATCT
>JAAZVU010000096.1 GCA_018623275.1 Flavobacteriales bacterium | reverse complement strand
AGCTAATTTCGCACTTGTTTAACAATAACCGTGCTACATTTACTCATTAATCAATCATTTCTATCAACAGACACCCCTATGGAGCAGCAAGTAAGCCAAATACTGATCAATGAATTAGAAAAATTTGACACATTTAGAGGTGTTGAATTACAAGAGGCTATTGTAAAATGGTTGGATGAAAATGTTTCCTATTACAATTGGACCGGCTTCTACTTTATGAATGATCAGAAGCAGCAATTGGAGATCGGTCCTTACGTCGGCGCATATACTGACCATACGGTTATTCCTTACGGACGAGGCATCTGCGGTCAAGTTGCAGTAAGTGGACAGACTTTTGAAGTACCCGATGTCCATGCACAGGATAACTACCTAGCATGTAGCTTGGAGACTAAAAGTGAGATTGTCGTACCTATTTACAAAGACGAAAAGCTGATCGGTCAGATTGATATTGATTCCCACAAGCTGGACCCATTTACTCCTGAAGACCACACCCTATTGGAAGCGGTGGCCAATTTTGTCTCAGACCGACTTTAAGCTTGCATTCTAATAGCCTCCACAGGATCTAACCTCGAGGCCATCCATGCCGGAATAAATCCAGACAAAAGACCAATCACACCACTTAGGCCTAGCCCAACGATGATGTTTTTGGTACTGAGGAAGATATCGAAATCAAAAGCTTTAGCAGCCGCCAAAGCCCCAAGGTAAACAAGGAGCAACCCTGCTGCTCCGCCGACGAGACAAAGCACAATACTTTCGGTTAAGAATTGGATCAAAACCACAAAATTCTTAGCCCCAAGTGCCTTTTGAATGCCTATTTCGTTGGTGCGTTCTCGAACACTAACGAACATTATGTTCGCAATCCCGAAGCCTCCGACCAGTATGGAGAACCCTCCGATGACCGTACCCACCAAACCGAGTACACCAAAGAGACCGTCCAGCTGATTTGATATCAGAGACGGATCATTAAGGGCAAAATTATCATCTGCACCTGGGCGAAGTCTACGAATGGAACGCATCAAACCGGTTAACTCATCTTTGAGCTGTGCTAGAGTAATGCCCTCTTTTGCACTAACCATGATGAGATTCCCGTCATTACGATCTGTATTCACTACTGTTCTTACAAATTTGAAAGGAACCAGAACCATCTTATCGTAACTCTGTCCGACCAAGCTCTCTCCTACTTTTTCAAAGACTCCAATCACGACGAGCTTTTGACCGCGAATGGTTATTTGCTGGCCGATTGGACTTTCGCCACCTGGAAACAAACCTTCTGCAATGTTGGCTCCAATGATACAATAGGGCTTACCCCCATACATCTCTGTTTCAGTAAAATAACGACCTTCTTCTAGCTCGAAATCCCAGATTTGATTGTATTCGAAGGTCACACCAAGCACCTCAACACCACCAGCATCCAGGCCATTTCTCTTCGCATTAGCTCCGCCTAAAGATGTACCAAAGGCGATGTTTTCCGCGTATTGAGAACGCTTGCGAAGTAGATCACTTTCTTTGCTTAAAGGGACAGGCCTATTGAGGTATTTCCACCAAGGATATTCACCACCACCGCCCCAAGGCCATTTTTGAACGTAAACTACGTTATCCCCTAGCTGGCTGACGCTATCGCGAATGTTCTTTTCTAGCGAATCAACAATAGAATAAACTAAGATGATAGCAAAGATGCCAATAGTAATTCCGAGCAAGGAAAGGAATGTACGCAACTTGTTTACCGTCAATGATATAACAGCAAAAAGCAGACTTTCTTTTATGAGGCGAAGGAGAACGATCACTAGGCATTGGGTTTCTTTCAAAATTAGCTAGAAAAGGGCACAAAAAGGCATCAATTATGCTACTTTTGCACTTTCTCAGATAATCACACAACAACTCAGTAAAAAATGCGCATCAAAAACGCTCTTATTTCAGTTTTTCACAAGGACGGTCTTGGACCTATTGTAGACGCTTTAAATGCAGGCGGAACGACTATTTATTCAACCGGTGGAACCCAAGCCTTCATTGAAGAAAGAGGCATCAAAGTTGAGCGTGTTGAAGATTTGACTTCTTACCCTTCCATTCTAGGCGGTCGTGTAAAAACTTTACACCCGAAAGTATTCGGAGGAATTCTTGCTCGTAGAGACAATGAAAGCGATCAAGGTCAGATGAGCGAATTTGAAATTCCTTATTTCGATTTAGTCATTGTAGACCTCTACCCGTTTGAAGCAACAGTAGCTTCAGGTGCTCCTGAGCAAGATATTATCGAGAAAATTGACATTGGTGGAATCTCACTAATTCGTGCGGCAGCAAAAAACTTCAAGGATTGTTGGATCATCTCAAACATGGGCCAATACGAAGACGCTCTTGCAGTACTCAATAGTGAGGAAGGAGCAACTCTGGATGTAAGAAGACGTTATGCCCTAGAAGCATTTGACGAAAGTAGTAACTATGACACTGCCATCTACCGCTACTTCGCTGGAGATACTTTAGACCTCAAAATGAGCGGTCGTCAGAAGCAAGGATTGCGTTACGGCGAGAACCCACATCAAGAGGCAGCTTACTTCGGTAACCTTGACGATGCGTTAGAGCAAATCCACGGAAAGGCGTTGAGCTACAACAACCTATTGGATATAGACGCTACTGTCAACCTCATTCGCGAGTTTGAAGACACTACTATCGCTATTATCAAACACAACAACGCCTGTGGCCTTGCTACGCGTCCTACCCTAGCACAAGCCTGGGACGATGCATTGGCAGGCGATCCGGTTAGTGCATTCGGTGGTGTAATCGCTGCAAATAGAGTGGTAGACAAAGCAACTGCTGAAAAAATGAACACCTTGTTCTTCGAGGTATTGATGGCACCTGGCTTTGACGAAGATGCCCTAGAGATTTTGAAAAGCAAAAAGAATCGAGTACTTCTTATTTTGAAAGATTACGAGGTACCGGCATACAACGTCCGCACTGTTCTAAATGGTACACTTGTACAAGCTAGAGATGCAAAAACTGAAGGCGCAGAAGATATGGAGACTGTAACGAAGGTTGCTCCAACTGCAGAGCAAATTGAAGATCTAGTCTTTGCTGCGAAAGTTTGTAAGCACACAAAATCTAACACTATCGTTTTGGCGAAAGGCGGCCAATTATTGGGTTCAGGAACGGGACAAACTTCTCGCGTAGATGCTTTGAACCAAGCCGTTGAAAAAGCAAACCGTTTCGGATTTGACTTAAATGGTGCTGCTATGGCTTCTGATGCATTTTTCCCATTCCCAGACTGTGTGGAGATTGCAGATAAAGCTGGGATCACTTGTGTTATCCAGCCGGGAGGTTCTATTCGCGACAAAGAAAGCATTGTTTATTGCGACGAAAATGGAATGACCATGGTTACCACAGGAATCCGCCACTTCAAACACTAATTTTTTGTTACCTTGACGCCATGGGTTGGTTAAGTTTCATGACAGAGGATATAGCGATTGACTTGGGTACAGCCAATACGCTAATCACATATCAAGACAAGGTGGTGATAGACTCCCCATCTATTGTCGCACAAGACAGAAGATCGGGGCAAATTATTGCCGTGGGTAAAGAAGCGCGTCAAATGCATGGCAAGACGCACGAAAACATCAAGACCATTCGTCCTTTAAAGGATGGGGTTATTGCAGATTTCGAAGCTTCTGAATATATGATACGTGAGCTCATTAAGAGCATCCCAGCTTTCAAGAAGAGACTTTTTCCACCAAGTCTTCGAATGGTAATTTGTATTCCATCTGGTATTACCGAAGTAGAAAAGCGCGCCGTGCGCGATTCTGCGGAACACGCTAATGCCAAGGAAGTTTACCTAATCCATGAACCTATGGCAGCGGCTGTAGGTATTGGGGTGAACATTCTAGAGCCAAAAGGAAACATGATCATCGATATCGGTGGTGGTACAACAGAGATTGCTGTGCTTGCCATGGGAGGTATCGTATGTGATAAATCAATAAAGGTAGCAGGTGATGTCTTCACAAACGATATTGCCAACTACATGAGGACACAACACAACTTATATGTAGGAGAGCGTACTGCAGAAAATATCAAAATTTCTGTCGGTGCTGCACTTGAAGAACTTGATGAAGCACCTGAACCTTTCCAAGTTCAAGGTCGCGACCTTCTCACAGGTAAGCCTAAGCAAGTGAGCGTAACCCACGCCGAGGTTAGTCGAGCGCTAGAGAAGAGTGTTACTCGTATTGAAGACGCTATTATGGAAGCTTTAAGTAACACACCTCCAGAACTTGCAGCAGATATTTTCAACAGCGGTATCTACCTAGCGGGTGGCGGATCTATGCTTCGTGGTTTAGATAAGAGAATTTCACTTAAAACGGATCTCCCGGTATATGTTGCAGAGGATCCACTACGAGCAGTAGTTCGCGGAACCGGTGTCGTTCTTAAAAACATCGATCACTTCAAGACTGTTTTAGAAAACTAAGTAGCCCGCCATGCAGCAACTGATACTTTTTCTTACGAGGTATCGAAATAACCTGTTGCTCTTAGCGCTTTTGCTATTGGCGGTCATTCGTCATTCGTATAAGAATCCTGTTTCCGAACATTGGATCAATCAAATAGGCAGCGGATTCAGTGCGACCATTTCAAATGCCACCTCCGGTTGGAAGAACTATTGGACTTTGGAGGATATCAATGAAGAATTGGCGCGCGAAAATGCGACACTACGCGCTTCACAATGGGCGGGTACAGCACCGGATTTTGCGCGCTCAAATAACTACACTTACATCCCTGTTAAAGTCGTTGATTTCACCTACAAAAAGCGCAATAACTATGTTGTTTTAGGAGGTGGGAAATCCTCGGGTATTTTGCCTGGCATGGGAGTCATTAGCTCTTCAGGTTGGGTAGGAACTGTAAGTGAAAGCACTACCAATTATGCTTATGTGGTTCCGTTCACACACGCGAAGGGAGAAATCGGTGCACGCCTAGAAGGAAAAGGACTAGGTCAGTTATCATGGACTGGGGAGCCGAACACCGCTATTCTACAGGATATAGAACGCGAGTTTAAACCCACGAAAGGCGATAGCGTATATTCTTACACCCGGGCTGAAATCGCACCCCCTGTGCTTACAGGGATAGTACAGAACGCCACGCAGAGCGAAGAGGACCTCAGTTGGAATGCTGAAGTTGAATTGACCACGGATTTTAAAAATCTTGATTGGGTCTATGTTTGCCAATTCAATGGGGTACAAGAAATGGATTCCTTAAAACTCGTGATCGAATGAGAATAGCGAAAATTCTTGGCATCGCCTTTCTAGTAATCCTCGTGCAATGGGTGCTCATACAAGATTTACCGTTGACACGGTACGGCAATCCTTACCTCTACCTCTGGGCATTTCTAATCATCCCGTTCAACACATCGAGGTCCACTACCTACATCTTAGCCTTTTTAATAGGCTCCACATTGGATAGTCTGGAGCAAAGTGGAGGAGCACATACCATAGCATCACTTGTTATGGTCTTGGTAAAACCGGCACTTGAGAATTTCCTCTATGGATTCAAAGAGGACAATTCAGACCACACCCTGGGCGGCCTGCCATTGGCCAATTTCTTGCCACTGACCTTCCTGCTCGTGCTCATTCATCACTCGTTATTATTTACTGTAGAAAACAGTGGATTTTCTCAATTTTCAGCTCTTGGACTTCGTATCTTGATGTCAACCCTCAGCACTGTGGGGTTACTTACGATTACACATTTTCTACTGTCCAAGCGCTATGCAGCATAAGGCCGCGTTTTACTCTTTTATTGTCCTGATCACGCTAATATTCAGTGTGCGTCT
>JAAZVU010000095.1 GCA_018623275.1 Flavobacteriales bacterium | reverse complement strand
TAGCCATTGGGCCTAGCAATTGGATCTGAGCCACACGAGGCCAAGGCAATAAGTGCAATAAACAGGGCAAATCTTTTCATTTAATCTTCTTCAGTTGGTGCAATAGTCACCTTCACGCGAATGATTTTACGTTGGTCTACGCTTTCCACTTTAAAGGTAAACTCATCGTAACTTATTTCTTCTCCCTTCTCTAGGAACTTACCCGCAAGTTCTAGTACCAGGCCGGCTAGTGTGTCACTTTCGCCGTCTACTGCGTCAAATCGATCCTTTGGTAAGTCCAAGACGCGGCATAAATCAATAAGCGGAATAGATGCTTCAAAGACATAGTTGTGCTCGTCTAGTTTGCTGTAGCTCAGGTCATCGTCGTCGAATTCATCGGATATTTCACCTACAATTTCCTCTAGTACATCTTCTAGCGTGATCACTCCCGAGGTACCTCCAAACTCATCTACTACAATGGCCAAGTGGACTCGGCGTTTTTGGAATTCACCCAATAAATCATCAATCTTTTTGCTCTCAGGGACAAAGAAGGGTTGGCGCATGAGATCTTGCCACCCAAAACTCTCGCTAGCATCCATATAGGGGAGTAAGTCCTTTACATAAAGGAGGCCTTTGATCTGGTCAAGGTTTTCTTCGAAAACAGGAATTCTCGAATAACCACTTTCGGTCATTCTTGAAAGTGCTTCATGATAGCCAGTGCGCTGTTCGATGGCCACTACCGAAGTGCGGGGCGTCATTACTTCTTTTACGGAAGTGGACCCAAAGCGCACGATGCCTTGAAGTATGCGTTGTTCGTCTTCAGAGGTGCTTTCGTCACTGGTTAATTCTAAAGCCTGTTCAAGGTCGTCCACACTTAGACTTGGTCCCTTGCCTTCGATAGATAGCCTGTTCACTGTTTTACTTAACCTGCTACTTAGCGGAAGGAGTGCTTTGTGAATCGCGCCCAGGAATGTGGCAACCATCCTGGCAAATCGCAAGCGAGAGCTTCGAGCGTAGACCTTTGGAAGAATCTCTCCGAACAGCAATAGTACCGCCGTGATTGCCAGGATTTCAACTAGGAAAACGACTAGGGGTGACCAATCTTCAGGCGAAAAATATTCGTTCAACAAGAAGGAGGATAGGATAACTACCCCCACATTGACGAAGTTGTTTGCGATAAGTATGGTTCCTAGAAGCTCTTCAGGCTGTTGAAGTAGTCCATTAATCTTGTCGTTTTCTGCATTGCTTTCTTCTAAAGCCTCTAGGTCAGCGGCGTTAAAAGAGAAAAAAGCTACTTCACTTCCCGATATAAGGGCTGAGCAAATGAGCAAGAGAACAAGCACTACGACAAGCACAACTAGTCCAGCCATACCATTGGCAGAACTGAGAAAAACTGTGCTAATTATACTGGAAGGATCTGGGTCCAATTTCTGCTATTTCGTGAAACAATTAGAAGGGGAGATCGTCCTCTTCTTGTGAGTTGCTCATAGCAGGTGCTGCTGGTATTGGCGCTGCAGGAGCAGGAGCTGCCTGTGGCGCTTGAGAGTACCCTTCGCTACGATCTGAAGACATGCCTTCACTCTCTGCGCGAGAGGTCAGCATAGTCATTTGATTTGCTTGAATTTCAGTTGTGTATCTATCCGCACCAGTTTGGTCTTGCCATTTGCGCGTTTTAATACGGCCCTCGAGGTACACCTTGTGGCCCTTCTTGAGGTATTTATGGGCTACGTCAACCAACCCTTTGGCGTTGATAACGACGTTGTGCCATTCTGTGTTTGTTACTCGCTGACCTTCACGATTCGTGTAGGTTTCAGATGTTGCGATAGGAAATTTTACCAAAGAACCCCCGTTGTCAAAATGCATGATCTCTGGGTCTTTACCCAAATTTCCGATCAGCATCACTTTGTTCAATGTACCAGCCATTCTAACTTATTATTTTGCGTTGTATACAATCAAAGTTAGGCATTTTCGACTCGCTTACATCTTTATGTTTTCAACAAGCTTTGCGATGATAATTGGCATGCCCAATTCCGCCACCTCATCCTTTGTGTAGTAAGTCATTGGCTCACTTAGCATTTCCTCACTCACATCCCAGAAATGACATTTTAAATCTTTGTGACTGAGTTTATGCACAATTGTAGGGGCCACTTCTCTTCCATTTGTGGGCGCCTTTTTTAAGCGGGGTGGCTCATACAGACCTGCCCAAATGCCATCAGTTCCTCTTTTTTGTAGAGCAATGCCATCTTCAGTTTGGATGATCGCATAATGGATTTCTTCAGAAGTGCGCTTTCCCTTCTTCACTTTCACAGGTAATTGATTCACTTTACCCTCATTAAATGCGCTACAGATATCGGCTAAATCACACATCATGCACAGCGGCTTTTTTGGCGTGCAATGAAGGGCGCCAAATTCCATAATGCCTTGGTTGTATGAGGCGGGATGTGAACTGTTTTGGACGATTTCGTTGGCTAAGATTTGAAATTCCTTGATGCCCGCGGTTTGGTTGATTGGCGTGGAGATGCCAAAGAATCGGCTCAATACGCGATAGACGTTACCATCTACAACACCAACCTTTTGATCGAAGCATATACTTGCGATTGCTGCCGCTGTATAGGGACCAATGCCTGTAATGGTCAACAGTTCTTCATAGGTAGAAGGCAATTCACCACCGAAATCAGAGACCACTTGTTTGGCTCCTTTCTGCAGGTTCCTGGCCCTATTATAGTAGCCAAGGCCAGTCCATAGTGACATGAGTTTGTCTTCCTCGGCATTGGCCAATGCTTCTATAGTAGGGAAGGCTGCAAGGATTTTCTCCCAATAAGGTGTACCCTGAGCGACTCTGGTTTGCTGTAGGATGATTTCGCTGAGCCATACTTCATAGGGTACAGGGTCTTGCTTGCGCCATGGGAGAGATCGTTTGTTCGACCGGTAAAAGTCTTCAATACTGATTCTAAAGGTGTTAAGTGAATCGATGGGCATCCTAACGTTGTGTGATTTTTTTATTTATTACGAGCTGTAAATAAGGAGAATAGCCATATATTTGCGCCCCTCAATAACCGGTCTAGACGACCTAAAAATAAAGAGCAAATGACTAAAGCGGATATCGTTACTAAAATTTCTGATAAAACAGGAATGGAGAGAGGTGAAGTTCAAGCAGTTGTAGAGAGCTTCATGAAGGAGATCAAGCACAGCCTCGAAGACGGTAACAATGTTTACTTGCGTGGGTTCGGTTCTTTCATCGTTAAGAAGCGCGCTCAGAAGACAGGTAGAAACATCTCTAAGAATACTACCATCGTTATTCCAGCTCATTACATCCCAGCATTTAAGCCGGCGAAAGTATTCGTTGAAGGCGTAAAAGAAAACGTTCCAGTAGAAGGGTAATTTGTCACGTAATACATACATAGCATTGGCTGTAGCTGTTATCGCTGCAGTAGCCATCTTCAATCTTCCGAGGACTCCTTATCAGGATCCAGTAGTGGAGGAAACTGAAGGTGCAAGTGCTTTGGATGTAAAAGTGGATGAAGCCGTAGCCATTATTCAAAGTGGAGAAGGAGCACCTATGGTTGCCATTGGTATGCTCCTCGAAGTTCTTCGTGAAGACCCAAATCACGAGAAGGCTTTGATGTGGTTAGGGAACTTTTCTATGATGAGTGGTCAGTGGGACAAAGCAGTGGATCGATTCCACCAGCTTAGCCAGCTGCACCCAGAGAATGAGATGTATACATTGAACAAGGCGCAGGCTTTGCTTCAAACTGGAGATACAACGACAGCCATAGAGGTTGCAAACGAGTACATAAACACATACCCGGAAGCGGATCGCGTTAAGGATTTCGCTGAAGGTTTATAGAATTAATAACTTTTAAATACTTGCATTATGCCAAGCGGTAAAAAACGTAAAAGACATAAGATTGCTACGCACAAGCGTAAGAAGCGTCTAAGAAAGAATCGTCACAAGAAGAAGTAATCTTCTAGTGTATGAAGACAGAATTAGTCATTAGTGCTAGTTCTGACCGTGCTGATATAGCGCTACTTGAAGACGGGAGATTACAAGAGCTCATTAAGGAAAAAGGGGATGATAGCTTCTCCGTTGGCGATGTCTATTTAGGGACCGTCAAAAAATTGGCCACTGGCCTCAACGCTGCCTTCGTAGATGTTGGTTATGAGAAAGATGCATTTTTGCACTACCACGACCTCGGGCCGCAGATAAATTCCTGGCAGAGCTACTTGCGTAAAACTCTCAAAGGCAAGCAACAAGCTGATATCTCCAATTTCCAGACTTCCTCGAATATCGAGAAAGAAGGGAATATTGGTGATGTATTAAAGCAAGGTGATCAAATCCTTGTTCAGATTACGAAAGAGCCCATCTCAACGAAGGGTCCTCGTATTACAGCAGAGTTGAGTATTGCCGGTCGATTCGTAGTACTAGTTCCATTTTCTAATCGCGTAAGCGTTAGCCAAAAAATTCGCGACCGCGAAGAAAAGGATAGGCTGAAAAAATTGGTCAGAGGCATCAAGCCAAAAGGCTTTGGTGTTATTATACGTACTGTCGCAAAAGGACAGACCGCGGAAGACCTACAGGCAGATTTAGATTCATTAATGCGCAAGTGGAAATCGCTCCACAAGGGTGTTAAGAGATCCAATAAGCCGGTACGTATTTTCCGTGAGATGAATCGTGCGAGTGCATTCTTGCGCGATGTATTCAACGACAACTTTGTTGGAATTACTGTTGATGATCAGGATCTCTTTGAGGAGGTTAAGGATTACATCGAGGCAATCAAGCCTGGTGCATCTAAGATGGTGAAGTATTACAATGGTCAAATGCCATTGTTCCAATTCGCTAATGTCGATCGTCAAATTAAAGGTGCTTTCGGTCGTTCAGTGAGTATGCCGAAGGGTGCTTACTTAATTATCGAGCACACAGAAGCCATGCACGTAGTGGATGTGAATTCCGGTAATAGAACCAATACAGCAGATAATCAGGAGGCAAATGCTCTGCAGGTGAATTTGCTTGCTGCTGAAGAAGTTGCTCGTCAGTTGCGATTGAGAGATATGGGCGGTATTGTCGTTGTCGATTTTATCGATATGAACAGTGCTGAGAATCGCAGAGCGATCTATGAAAAGATGCGCGATGAGATGAAGCGCGATCGTGCTCGTCATAAGATTCTGCCAATCTCGAGATTTGGTTTGATGGAATTGACTCGTCAACGTGTACGTCCTGAGACGAATATTACAACGCGTGAGGAAAATCCTGATAACCTTGTAGAGGCTCCAATCCAAGTGATTGATACCATTGCTAGTAAGATTAGTGCTAGCGCTCAAAAAGAAATCTTTGTACATGTACACCCGTTCATTGAGGCGTACATTACCAAGGGTATTTTTAAGAGTGTGAAGAAGCAATGGCAGAAGCAGTACTCGAAGAAAATTGTTGTTGTTCCGCGTGATGCCTTCACCATGTTAGAGTGGAAGCTGATGGATAAGGATAACAATCTGATTTGATAGAAGAAGCAGTGTAAAGAAAACCCCGAGGCTCGCATGCGAGCCTCGGGGTTTTTTCGTTAAAATTGGACCATGACAACCTCAGAAGCATTACAGAAACTGCAGCATTATTGCGCCTACCAGGAACGCAGCCCTTTTGAGGTGAAGCGTAAGCTTGGCCTATTAAAACTTCCTAGGGAACGCCACGAAGAAGTTATTGCTACTTTGATGGAAGAGAACTTCTTAGATGAGTACCGATTTGCGGAAGCATATACCAGAGGGAAGCTCAATCAAAAGCATTGGGCACCGAAGCGCATCAGAATGGGCTTGCAAGAACACCGCATTCCAAGGGTGACTATTGATAGGATAGTAAATCAAATTGACCCTGAGTTGGTAGAAAAGAACGCCATGTATTTAGCGGATCGTTGGTTCAGTTCAAAGACCAAGGAACAACTGACGGCTGCCATGCAACGCCGCGGGT
>JAAZVU010000094.1 GCA_018623275.1 Flavobacteriales bacterium | reverse complement strand
TTGCTCCTGTTCGTGATGGACGTGCCGTGTCTTTGGATTTAGGCGATAACGTATTGTCTCAATTGCCAGGAACCGATTACCATTTCCATTAAAAACAACAACATGAAGAAATTTCTATTTGCCGTAGCGCTAACCTTTGGCTTGTTTGCCCCTCAAGGACTTTCTGCACAGTCCGAAGGAACACAAAACTACTTTGTACTTAACCGCAATTTGCAGCAGCTTAAAGCCATTTCATTGGCAGCTGGTGACCTCGCTGAAATGGACGGCGAGCAATTTGGTGAGTTTAACGTAGTAATCTGCGGAAAAGCCGTTAAAGATCTTGTGAATCCTGAAATCATGGACCCGATCATCAAGCTGGCGGAAGAAAAAGGAGTACAGCTTGTCGCTTGCGGCTTCTCATTGAAAAAGTTTGGCGTAGATCCCGCGGCTATCCCTGCACAAATGACCAAAGTAGATAACGGCATCCTTTACGGATTTTCCCTTCAGAAAAAAGGCTACTACAGCATTACGCTTTAGCCTAAAGCGCCAACCTGAACTGCTCAAAAGGCCCTTGCTACACCGGTGGTAAGGGCTTTTTCTTTACCTGAGAAGGTGCACTGTGGCCGTGGATGATACTGGCGATGGAGCATACGGATTGGCTACTTCAACAGTAAGGAAATAGACCCCAGGCGCCGCAGGACGTCCTTCGAATCTGCCGTCCCAAAATTCACCGAGCACAGAACTCTCAAATACTTTGGTTCCCCAGCGGCTATAGATGGTCGTCTTTATCCTATCCGCACTACTTACGCGTAGTACAAGCTCGTCATTTACCCCATCATTGTTAGGCGTAAAGACATTAGGCACTTCGACCGTAGGGAAAAAGGCGATTTGCTGGCAAATGGAATCTACACACCCTTCTGAAGTGTAGAGAAATGCACATACTGTCTGCGGTTCAGTTTCTAAGACAACGGGACTCCACCCCGATGCCAGTTGGTTACCAATTATATTCCCGTCGTTCCAACTCTGGCTACCCGCTGAAATGAAAATAGAATCTATCCCTTGGGCAAGGACAGCCTCATAATACGCTCGCAATCCTATGCTCTCATTTGAATTCAATACTTGAACTGCCCCAGAAAATACACTGCCGTCATTGGCGATGACTAAAGAGTCTAGCTTGCGGGTATGTCCTACACGAATCATAGGTAGTGCGACGCTATCCACACACCCTTCGTTGGAAGAAGTCAATAGATAGCCGAAGTAAAGGCCGGAATCGGACAAGCAGTGTGAAAAGGTTGAAGAGGAGTCTACCGTGCCATCGCTGAGCACCCATTGATAATTCAATAATCCGCTAGTATCTAGTTCATTTTCTAACTCGAAACACACGCTGTCGCATCCAAAAATACTCGTAGAATCTAATAGGATTTGAGCATCACTTTTTGGAGAAATCCAAACCGTATCATAGGCTTCACATTCGTAGGTGAAGGAGATATCGTCTATACCGAAGTCGTTTCCTGAACCGGGGCCAGCCAGTGTGATTAGGTTTAAGATAGCCGTTCCAGAGGCAGGTGCAGTAAAGGTTCTGGTAGTCTGCTGCCAAATGCCTGAGGTAGTTGGAGTAGAGGCAGCGGCACCAATATTTGTACCTGATAATTTCAATTGAAGTTGACCTGGTGGAGAGACAAAGGAGAGTGCCCACCATCGCATGGTCACCTGTGCCCCGGGGGGAAATGTCTTTGTTTGACGCCAAAGGATTTTATTGCTTCCGGTTGCGCCATTGACCAACATATAATTTCCCGTACCGGTAGTATGGTCACCCCATGTGCCAAAGTTCGGATGGACCGAATTTGGATTAGTACCAACCGCGTAGGTTCCTTCGTTCCAAATAGAGGTGGCATTGTAAGTGTAGTTGGTCAAGAAGCCTGAGTTTCCCGAAGAGAAATTTCCATTGGTCGCCATCTGAGTGACTTGGCTGCTGCCTTGAACTACCACATATTGTGCCGTGTCTGTCAGAATGATGTAGGGTGAGGCGCACGTGTCACAGCTTAATGTTGCATCGTGAGACCAATGGTAGGAATTGGACCCAGAGGCAGAGAGAAAGATAGTGTCCCCGACGCAGGCTTCCAATGAATCTGACGCCAAGGCTAAGGAGCATTGAGCTCTGAGGTTTACCGTAGAAAGTAATCCTAGTATTGCGAATAATATCTTCCTTTTCACCCAAACAATATAGCTCGACTTTTAACCAAAGCCAATTCCTTCATCTCCACTACCTTTGTCCTATAAATTCTCGTAGTGCAATGAGCGAAAACAACGGAAAACTGGTCATCTTCTCTGCACCCTCTGGCGCAGGAAAATCAACCTTGGTAAACTATCTATTGCCACAATTTCCACAGCTCAATTTTAGCATTTCAGCTACCTCACGTGCTCCGCGAGGTAGGGAGGAACACGGAAAAGACTACTACTTCTTAAGCAGTGAGGAGTTTCAAGCTCGCGTTGCAAAAGATGAGCTCTTAGAATGGGAGGAAGTCTATGCCGGCACCTATTACGGCACCCTACGCTCGGAGGTCGAGCGCATTTGGTCGGAAGGAAAAGTAGTTGTTTTTGATATTGATGTGGTCGGTGCATTGAACCTCAAAAAACAATTTGGCGATCGTGCTTTGGCCCTTTTTGTTCAAGCCCCTTCAGTAGAAGTACTAGAACAGCGCCTTAGAGGTAGAGCCACAGATAGCGAAGAAAAAATTCAGCAGCGCGTTGCCAAAGCAACCATTGAGATGGCTCGAGCTCCTGAATTTGACCAGGTAGTAGTGAACGACGATCTCGAAACTGCGAAAGCAGAGGCGTTGGCCATTTTAAAGGACTTTTTAGGAGCATAATGAAGAAGGTAGGTCTGTTTTTTGGCACCTTCAATCCCATTCATATTGGGCACCTTGCCCTAGCGGAATATTTCCAGAAATACGGCAGTCTCGACGAAGTGTGGCTGGTGGTCACCCCGCACAATCCTTTCAAAAAGAAGAGTAATCTATTGCCCGATCGTGAGCGCCTACATTTGGTTCATTTAGCCATAGAAGATCAAGAAGGACTGCGTGCAAGCGATATCGAATTTGGCCTACCTCAACCCAACTACACCTCTCAGACCTTGACTTACCTCAGGGAAAAATATACCGAGCATTCCTTCAGCATTATCATGGGTGAGGACAATCTCAAGTCATTCCATAAGTGGCGCAACTATGAGAGTATTATGGAGAACCATGAGATACTCGTCTACCCACGACACCCACTGCCGGACGAGGAAGCCACTGAGAAGCAATGGCAGGAGCGATTCCCAAACTTACGCGTTGTAAATGCGCCTAAGATGGAGATCAGCGCGTCACTCATACGACAAAGCTTTGCTGAAGGAAAAGGCCTCAGAAACCTTCTTCCAAAAGCGGTTTTTGATTACATTGAGGGGAGCAACCTGTTCCAATAAATTCATGTCCACATTCATAGCGCGCATTGCGCAGGAATTGATTTCTTCCACTCTTCCACTACACCAGCAAATGGTGTTGTTGCCGAATCAAAGAGCAGAAATTTTTCTTCGCGAAGCACTTAAATCTCATCTCGAAAAGCCGACCCTTTTGCCGCTGTTTGCCACTGTGGACGGATTCATTGGAAATGCCAGTAATCTCTTGGTAGTTGAGCCATTAGTGCTGCTCATAGAACTGCACCAATGCTACAATGAGGTACGTTATGAAGCTTATCCTGACCGCGAGCCAGAATCCTTGGGAAGTTTCCTCTCGTGGGGACAAACACTCCTGTCCGATTTCGAAGAGATCGACCGCTACAAGCTCAATCCAGCCCATGTTCTTGGAGATCTGTACAACGTTCAAAAATTGGCCGAATGGGACCTCGAGCCCGAAAATGAAACAGCCCTCATGGGACGATATTCAGATTTCGTCGCCTTGCTTCCAAAAACCTTTGAGCGCTTTCAAAATGCATTGCTTGAACGAGGTGAGGCTCACGGCGGACTAGCCGCTCGATTCTTAAGCGAACACCCTGAACATATTGATAAGTACCTCAAACGCAATGGCGTGAAACGGGTTGTTGTAGCCGGGTTAAATGCATTAAACACAGCTGAACTAGAAATCATCAGTAGGCTAAAAAATCACTGGGACACTAAAGTGCTGTGGGATCTCGACCCTCATTATGTCGATATGTCTCAGCATGAGGCAGGGCTATTTTTACGAGCACACATGGGGCGTCAAAAAGTGTTTGGAAACGATGTGCCTTCAACCAAAAATCTCGGCAGTGATTTCCTCACCATTCCAAAGGAAATAACACCTGTTGGTGCTTCAAAATACTCAGGCCAGGCGAAAACAGTGGCTGCGACTTTGGAGCGATGGGCTGCAGATGGAGTGGAACCGCAGAATATTGCCGTTATTCTTGCTGACGAGACACTGCTCAATCCAGTGCTGAGCATATTACCTGAGGCCTACGAAAAGGTCAATATCACCATGGGTTACCCGCTCGACCAGACCAAAGTCGCAGCGACGGTAAGGCTTTGGATAGGTGCTATTGAATATGCGCTGAAGAATGAAAAATCAGGTAAGACTTGGACCTACTACCACAGAAGTTTAAGCGCATTATTTAGCGACCCATTGTTTAACGGATATTTCTATTCTGAAGGGGTCGAGGAAGGGCCTAGAGAATGGAATCAAAGCATCATCAAAGGAAACCGAGTTTTTACCAGCTCGAAAGAATGGACAAAAGAATTGGCCAAAGGTCCAAAAGGATATCACCAATTGCTCGAACCGGCTAAAGGCACAGATATTTTGGCATCTATCAAGGATTGGCTCAAGCATGTTGCTTCTGGGGAGCAGCGGGACACCATGATTATCAATACGAGCTACAAGGTGCATACCCTGCTAGAACAGCTTGAAAGGACACTCGGTAATGCCGAGGTGGATACCTTATCCTTACTCAAACTAATCAAACAACAGCTTAGAAGCGGCACCATAGATTTTGTGGGTGAGCCGCTCGAAGGACTCCAGATTATGGGGATTCTAGAATCTAGAACGCTAGATTTTAGTCATGTGATTATGGCTGGAGTAAATGAGGGGATTTTACCTGCAGGACGCTCTTTTAACTCCCTCCTGCCCTACGACATCAAGCAAACCTACGAGCTGCCCACCTACGAGCAGAAGGATGCCATTTTCGCCTATCACTTCTACCGCATTCTACAGCGGTGCTCGGAGGCCGTGATCGCTTACAACACCAACAGCGACGCCATGGGTGGTGGCGAGCCTTCTCGCTATATCGTACAACTGGAACAAGAGCTCAATCAAAGAGCATGTACAGTCCATAAAAGAGTGTTCAATAACGGACCGATTCATCCGCAATCCATTGAAGATCGATTTTATGCTGAGCGTACTCCAGCGGTCAAAGAAGCTATTAAGGATTGGATGGGACGTGGCATAAGCGCGACGAGCATCAATGAATTGGCCGGAAGACCGCACGATTTTTATCAGAAACGACTCGTGCGCGTTCGAGAAGAAGACGAAGTGGAAGAAAGTATGTCTGCTCTTGTCATGGGGAATTTGGTTCACAATGGGCTGGAAGAATTGTACAAGCCATACATTGGTAAGCCCCTTCCTCAATTTGACGTTGAAGACTGGACCGAAAAAGCCCTCGAATTGGGTATTCAGAGCTTAGTTAAAGACGGCTATTCCGAATCTGCATTGTACCAAGGGCGAAATCTGGTAACGCTAGAGGTATGTAAAAAGATGCTAGAGCAATTCCTCCGTTACGACCTGCTTCGCGCAAAAGCGGGCATGACTATTCTCAAAGGCGTGGAGACGGAATTGAAATTAGAATTGGAGCATCCTTCCTTAAAAATCCCACTAAATTTCGTTGGTAAGGTCGACCGTATAGAGATGCACGACGGCACCCTGACTGTCTGGGATTATAAGACAGGAAGTTTAAAACAAGCAGATCTTAGCCTCACAAATTGGGAAGGTCTCTGGGAAGGCAAAAAACCAAAAGCGCTTCAATGTCT
>JAAZVU010000093.1 GCA_018623275.1 Flavobacteriales bacterium | reverse complement strand
TCGGAGAGATGGCAGAGTGGTCGAATGCACTGGTCTTGAAAACCAGCGTACCGAGAGGTACCGGGGGTTCGAATCCCTCTCTCTCCGCGAGCTTAAAACACTGAAAACCAGGTACTTAGCCTGGTTTTCGTGGTTTTAGTGCATACCAAATATTTCTCAAAGTACTCATTATCAGCGATCTATA
The DNA here is from genome assembly GCA_018623275.1 of Flavobacteriales bacterium. Classification (GTDB taxonomy): domain Bacteria; phylum Bacteroidota; class Bacteroidia; order Flavobacteriales; family Schleiferiaceae; genus UBA10364. Next base: position 5,847 of record JAAZVU010000093.1, on the reverse strand, counting down.
TTTTTAGAGGTAATCGAACCCAAAACTCCTTGTTTTCGTTTAACTAAGGTCAAATCTCGTAAACAAGGGGACCTTACATTGCTGATTATTAGAATCTTAACTTTTGTGAGCTCACCAGTGGGCTAACCACTACTTAGCTGGCTAACCTAATTAAAACGCTGATTATCAAAGATTTACAGATCCGTCCAAAACAATCTGTATTTTCTACGTGGTACCATTCGAGCTAACCAGTATTTCAACTCATAAATGATTGAGCAACAGCATATAGTTCAGAAATTAATGGCAAAACATTAAATCTTGACTCGTATGAAAACTATCAAATCGTCGCAACTTCATCTCTCCTTCTACATTCGTAAGGAACGTAAAAATCACTCCGGCCACCCCATTTACATGAAGCTAAGCCTCGCAAAGGAGCGCAAAGTTTGGAATACCGGAATTCGTTGTTCCCAGCAGCAGTGGGAAAGATTCAAAATTGGCGGCGACATTCCACCTGAACTGCAACACCTGTTCTTGGAGATTACACGAGTCGAGAACACCGCTCGAGCATACTTTCAAGCCTTTATCGAAAAAGGGTATTCTTTCTCCCTTGTTGATTTGAAAGATCGGCTCAGCGGAAAACATCTTGGGTGGCGTACTCACTTCGTTAGCTACTCCAACCAACACCTTGTTGAGCTAGAAGCTCTCATTGGTCTCTCCCATTCCCGGGAACTCTTAGTTAAATACCGTAGATCCATTGCCTACTTCCAAGATTTTTTGCAAATGCAGTTCAACCGAGATGATGTGCTTATTGGGCGCATAACGAAAAGCCATATCAAAGCCTATTATCGGTTTTTACGCATCAATAAGGCGAACAGCCACAATACAGCCATTAAGTCCATGCAGCTTTGTAAGAAGGTCTTCACAATGGCTATTGAAGAAGGTATTATTCTCAAGCATCCGTTCAGAGGATTTTCAATGCGCTTAAAGGAGGTTCAAACCACATTTCTTTCGCTTCCAGAAATTGGTAGACTGAGAGATGCTCAACTAGGATTAAAACGACTCGTATTGGTTAGAGATCTCTTTCTTTTCGCTTGCTTTACTGGGCTGGCCTATTCGGACATTAAGAACTTGCAGTACCATCACCTCGTTGAAGACGGTGACCAAATGTGGATTCGAATAACACGCAAAAAAACTGGTGTCATCGCCGAAATTCCTTTCATTCATGATTCACGAATAATACTTGACAAATATTGGAAGCCAGAGTTTTTACCTGAAACGTACTTGTTCCCTACACTGTCCAATCAAAAGATGAATGCTTACCTCAAAGAAATAGCGACAGTCGCCAAAGTCAATGAAAGGTTGACCTTCCACATGGCCCGACACACTTTCGCGACCACCATTACACTTAGAAACGGAATGTCTTTGGAAGTACTAAGTAAAGTTCTTGGCCACAAGAACCTCAGATCCACGCAGCATTACGGCAAGATAATGAACCATAGAATAATAGATGAAATGAAGACTGTCGCAGCTAAACTTAACCCATCCAAGCTCATTTAACTCATTCTAATCAAGCAGTCCTTGAAAACCGGATTCTAATGGCACCTTGAGAATAATCGAACACCATTAACAGTATGTTATGAAGCTCGCAGGCCTCAAAGCTATAATTTAATAAGTGAGAGAACCAGACACTCCGGGGAAGAAGTATCCAATTCGTAACTCCGCTTGGAAACAAGCGCTGTTAATCATTCATTTTCAAGGGTTTACAATAAAAGATTCTAGTACCTATCTCTCCGAGGTGGTTTTTGGGGTAGCCTCAAGCGACTGCCCCGCAATAAGCATACGGTTTTGTTTTGCTGTTTTAGTCCAACTTATGCTGACGACTTACACAATACAAAAGTAGCGAGCCCGAAAAGCCCCATCGAGTGATTTCACTTTTTGAAGTATTCTATTTCAAAAGGAAACTTCTTTAAGTTGGATTCTACCACAACCCAAATAATCTGATCAAAACCCGACATTGTGGTAATGAATTCTTCTTCAGATTCCCAAGCATAGTACTTTCTTAAATGTGCACCCTGCTGTTGAACTTGGGGGCCATGTATAGTTCTGTTGTAATACCAGAACTGACTTCCTTTTGCAGTATGATTGAGCAGCCCAGCGCGAAGCAGACCCCATGCATAGCTATCGCCAATGATTAATACTTTGGGTGGTACAGCTATGGAGTCCCAACGTCGCGAAAAATGAACCGATGGATCATCTTCAAGGTCAAAGATCAAGTTCATGCTTTCTTCAATGTCTTCCTCGGTACCATAAGGTTCGCCTACTGTTGTATCCTTAATGTGGACCTGTATTCCCTGTATTCCCTCAACAATTTCTTGGGTCATCACCATACTGGCAGCTTCCGACCAATGCACGCTGTTTCGAGGGTAGGTAGTGTATAATGCATTGGGATTTTCCCTGAAGCGACGGACATAGTCTAAGAATCGTATGGTTGTATCACTGGAAAATAATTCCCGAAAAGCGTGATAGTTAGCATTCTTTACAGTGGGCTTTTCCTGCGCATATTTTTCAGGCCAATGCTCTCGAGCCACAACGGAAGTCTTTCCTGGCAACACCGCAAAAGTGAGCGGAACTCCACTCTCTTGTTGCCAATTCTTAAATCGATCAAACTTTTCTGATACGGTGGCCGAATCTAGCGCGTCCCACCCTAGCGTAGATTTGAAATAACTCTCTTCAAATAACACTCCCGTTGGACCCTGAATCACATTGCGAGCACGGATTTCATTATGGACGGAATACAAGAATTGATTCCGCAGGCGAATCAGCATGGATCTGCCCCAAAACTCCTGTTCAAACTGATCAACAACCGTGTGAATTTTCACCTTGGGTCCACGACTTCCCTTAAGTTTCGCTATATCAGGCACGCCAAAGGCCCAAAGCAACCACGGCAGGTTGATCAGCACCCCTAATACTATTTTGCGCCAATTTTTCATTAGAAGCGGAAGTATATAAAAGGGTTAAATGTCGAGCCTGTGAGCTCTGCCAGTGAAACAACCAGCAAACCGCTATATGCCACATACCTCCACCATTTAGGCCGAGAACCATGTACGAGGCGCTCCCACCATGAATAGGTAGGGAAAATGGTTAGTAACAGCGCGAGTGTCATTAAAACTGCACTCGGCCCCTCGCTCGTAAATTCATTCCATACAGAAAAATCTTGCGAGGCAGATATAACCGGGTTTATGAGCGCTCCAAATAATTGTCCGCGTTCGACATCATCAACAAGGGCAAAAATTCCCCAACCAATGAGCACCCAAAAGAAGGTCCATAGTTTGGCTAGGAACGCGGGAAGTTTGCGTAATAGGTTCGATAGGAATAGGCGTTCAATAATCAGAAATAGGCCATGGTATAGGCCCCAGAATAAGAAGTTCCATGAGGCGCCGTGCCAGAACCCACTGATGACAAACACGGTAAGGAGGTTCGCATAGGTTTTTCCAACGCCATTTCTGTTTCCGCCAAGGCCTATGTAGAGATAGTCACGCATCCAAAAGCTAAGTGTCATGTGCCAACGGCGCCAGAAATCCGTAAAGGATGTTGCGCTGTAGGGTCGGTTGAAGTTTTCAGGAAAATGGAAACCCATCATTCGACCTAGGCCAATTGCCATATCAGAATAGCCCGAAAAATCAAAGTAAATCTGGAATGTATAGGCCAAAAGGGCAAGCCAGGCGCCGGCTGTGGACCACTCTTCAACGCCCGTGATGGGAAAGGATGCGGCGATGCCGTTCGCAACGATGACTTTCTTCGCTAAGCCAATTATGAATCGCTGCGCCCCTTCTTCGATGCCTTTTCTGTTGAATTCACGGCTGACCAGTTCCTTGGCTACGATGCCGAAACGGACAATTGGCCCCGCGATCATCTGTGGAAAGCTGAAGATGTAAATGAAGTAATGAAATGGAGATTTTAACGGGCGCTCCTCCCTGCGGTACACATCTATAGTGTAGCTCAAGCTTTGGAAGGTGAAGAACGAAATTCCAATAGGCAGCGCAATCTTGGTCCAAGAACCTGTGGTCCACAAGCCCATCGCGTTCCACGATTCTACGGTGAAGTTCGCGTATTTGAAAACAATCAACAAGCCTACATTCAACACCAAACTCACTCTAAACCAGAGTCTTGAACGTTCCAATTCTGCGTCCATACGTCGAACAAAATAGAAATTCAAAAATGTACTCGCTGCCAATACCCAGATAAAGAGCGGCGCTCCATAGGCGTAAAAAAGCAATGAAGCGATGAGTAGGACCAGGTTTCTGAATCGATCGGCAACATATCCATAAATGGACAAGAATACCGGAAGGAAAAAAAGCAAAAAAAAGATACTAGCAAAAACCAAATTTTGTAAAAGTATACGAGTTAGAAATTACGAGCGGCGCTGGGGACAATCTATTTGAGATTTTCGAGATGCCCGATTAATTCGTCTAGTTCAAGCTGGATTATTTCCCAAACGATTTGATAATCCACCCCAAAGTATTCATGAATCAGTCTATTACGGTAGCCTCTCAAATGCTTCCATGGAATTTGGGCGTGTTGAATTTGAAAGTCCGGATGAATTCGAGTTGACGCTTCTCCAATTATTTCAAAATTCCGTACGACAGCGTCAAGAGTTTTTTGATCATCAATGAACCTGTCAAAATCTAGACCCTCAGTGTAGGTTTGGATTCGTTGCGCCGCATCTAGCATGTCGAGAATTAGAAGTTGATTATCGCGCTTAGACATAAATCAATTCTGATTCTATTGATTTTAAATATCGATCCTTGACTCCTTTCTTCGATACCAAATCTACACGCCGGCCAAGGGACTTTTCAAACTCTTCGGCTAAGTCTATAAATCTCGATCCAATTTGACCGTTGAGCTCAATCAGGATGTCAATATCACTATCCTCCATTTGCTCTGATCTAGCGTATGAACCAAACAAAGCGAGATTGGAAATTGGATAGGATTTTCCCAGGGCAACCTTCAGTACCTTTAGTTTGTCCAGTATTTCTTCTCTTGTGCTCATTAGTCAAAGATAAGTAATGTGTTTGTATTCTTAATTGGCCCGGAAAGACGTGATGCGAACCCACGACCTCTCGACTGCCAGTAAGGTATTCTAATGTCACTTATATATGATTCGGTTTAGCTAAAGGTAAGTAAAATCGGGCATTCAATGGGTTTACCGTTATTCCGGCAATCGCGCAAGCCATGTATGGTATTTACCGTACACAAACTATTCACTGCATCAGCGTTTTTTACGGAATCAATTTCGCTCTTAAGTAATCGAGATTCTTGAATTACGCATCATTCCAAACGTCTGTTCGGAATATTCCGAACAACACTTCCGCGATTGCCAGAGAGGCATATCAAAAGCATCTACTCTATCGCTTACCTTAATATATTTTCTTACCTTCACATGGGTTGGCAATTTGGCGCATCTTCTGGAGAAGCCCTCTGTCGGAGGAGAAGTATCCAAATCGTAACCCCCGCAGAGTCTGGAAACCAAATCCAGTTCTCCTATTTACTTTGAGATCGAAACTTTGTTTTGACGCAAACCTGAAGGTACTGAAAACACTGAGGTTTTAGAATTATACGTGATTCCAAACGTGTGTTCGGAAAATTCCGAACACTACTTCCGCGATTGCCAGAGAGTAATCTCAAAAAGCACCTACCCTAATGCATTGGAATTATTATAATTTTTTATCTTCACATTGGTTGGCATTTTGGCGCATCTTCCGGAGAAGCCCTCTGTCGGAGGAGAACTATCCAAATCGTAACCCCGCTTGGAAGCAAGCGCTGTTAATTACTGATTTTCAAGGCAATACAAGAAAAGGTTCTAGTACC
>JAAZVU010000092.1 GCA_018623275.1 Flavobacteriales bacterium | reverse complement strand
GGATCGTGCTGAGCGCGCTGCACGCAAGACTACTTGGACGCCGAAATCTGGAGCAGGTCTTCAGGTAGGCTATATCGTTTACCGATTCGAATTACAGTAATGACGTATACCGAGGCAGTAGAGTGGCTTTATGGTGCTGTGCCAAATTTTCAAAGGGATGGCGGTAGCAAGAATTATAAGATAGGACTCGAGGGGCCTAGGGAATTGTGGGAGTATCTAGATTTCCCCGGATCCTCTATACCCACTATTCACATTGCCGGAACCAATGGCAAAGGCTCCTCCACCCACCTAATCGCCTCCGGAATGAAGGAGATGGGCCTTCGTGTAGGAGTGTTTTCCTCTCCACACCTCTTCGATTTTAGGGAGCGTGCAAAGATTGGATCCGATATGATTTCTAAAGATTTCGTAGCCGATTGGGTATCTAATCATGTTAAAGCCTTTGAAGAGCGTGGCAATAGCTTTTTCGAGCTAACTATGATGTTGGCTATAAGTTGGTTTGAAGACCAGCAAGTAGATTGGATCATCTTAGAAACTGGCATGGGTGGCCGATTAGATGCTACCAACATCTGCTCGCCCGAGATTTGTTTAATTACCAATATTGGTTTGGACCATCAGCAGTTCTTAGGCAACGACAGGCGAACTATTGCTGGTGAGAAAGCGGGAATCATTAAAGCAGGTGTTCCCGTTGTCGTGGTTCAGAAAGACGAAGAAACTGAGGTCGCATTTACTGAGAAAGCTAGAAACGAAGGCGCACCTCTGTTTTGGGCGAAAGCCTTTGATTTACCGTCCGATTTAAAGGGCACCTACCAGAGATTCAACATCAATGGTGCAGCCCAAGTATTGGAGCTTTTGTTTCCTGAAAGCAAGAGTTTGTGGGGCCTAGGGTTTACTCGTGTTGCTAAGAATACAGGATTTTTTGGTCGTTGGACTGAGATTTTGTCTTCCCCTCGTGTTGTAGCTGATACAGGGCACAACAGTGCTGCTTTCGCCTTTCTGGTTGAACAAGCGGCGGCGGAGTGCCAAGGTCGCCAGCATTGGGTATTGGGCGCCGCCGCCGACAAAGACATGAGTTCGGTGATGGAGCAGCTGCCCAAGGATGCTAAGTATTATTGGACCGCTACATCGAATAACAGAACTTTGAGTGCTGCCGGTTTGGCGGAGATTGGCTCGGAATTTGGGTTAATTGGTGCAACATTTGAAAATGTAAATGATGCTTTGGACGAGGCTAAATTGGCCGCAGAAGAAGAAGATTTAATTATTGTCGCAGGTTCTAACTTTGTGATAGCTGATTTACGATTATGAAAAAACTAGTATTCCTATTTGCCCTAATACCGCTTTTAACCTTCGCGCAAACGGAGGAGCTGAAACAACGCACTGCCTTATTTCTGCAGGAGCAAAGTGCCAAATACAAAGTGAAGGAGCTCAATGGCTCAGAACCGGATTATGGTGTATTGGGCGAAACGCAATATGTATTTCACCAGTATTACCAACTCAAGCAAATTGAGAAAGAGGTGAATGAATTGGGCAATAGTGTACGTCCTAAATACGATCTCAGCACCTTCGCTTATGAAGATGAACAGGAGTTGAAATATGCTTTGAAATTCTGGTTCAAGGAATTTATCGGGAACAAGCGCATCACACCAGGACGCGACTACCGCACAGTAGATCACGTTAAGCCTGCTATAATCATCATTGACGGAACAAGTATCAGCATTTTAACCCTGAGTTGTTATGCAACCGATATCGATGAGTTTAGAGATTGGCGAAGCGCCATGCTTGGCGTATTTGGCTCACCAAATGCTATGGTCGTTGAGATTGGCTGCAATGGACCTATCGAGTGGACCAAAAATGCACCAGACCCTAAAGACCCTAGTTGGAGACGCTAGTTCTGACGCACTTTCATTCCTGGTCCCAATACAATCGTAGGTCGTTTATACTTTGCAGAGGATTTCTTTACCTCTTCTTCGGTAGGTGTAAAGCTGGAGAGTATCACAGCTTCATCCATATGCTTAATGCCGGGTGCTTGACCTTCTAAATCTGCAATGGTGAGGACTATACTCAACAGACTGCGCTGCTTTCGCAGGCTCCATTTCTGAACCTTTAAATGATTTAGGAAGGATCGTTTCATAGTATTGTTGTGCAGCACAAGAGGCTTAAGCTCGTCCAAAGTGAGTCGTGCATTCTGTCTCCCACATCGATCCATCTGAATCTTATAGCCTTGAAGCACTCTTATTCTGATTTTCTCGGAGGTCTCTATTTTACCTTTCGGTCCAGCGTGACCCTGCGTTAGTTGAAGATCAATGCGATCGAGCAGGGCACCGGAAAGAACCCCTTGGTAACGGTGGAGGTTGATGGCTGTGCACGTACAATCTATTTCAGGATGATTGAAGTAACCACAATGGCAAGGATTCATGGCCATCACCATCTGAACGCGATAGCGGTCCATATGTAAAAGCAATGCATCCAATACTCCACGGGAAAGCGTAGGCAATTCATCTAAGAACAGCGTCCCGCCAAGAGCTGCGTGATATTTACCGAGTACGGCCTTGCTCATAGTCGCTACTTTGGCTGGCCAAAACACTTCTTGATCCGTTAATTCGAATTGATCTTTTAGGCTTTGGATATCCTTCGAGCCGAAAAGTGATTTGATGCTCTCGTCCGTCATTGTTTTGATGAATGGGCGGCGACCGCCGAAGGTGGAGCCGCCCGCCTTGTTTCCGAGCATAGCAAGGAGCGCTTTATCAGAAGGAGCTACAGGTGGAAGAATGGAGGGAAATCTATTCAAAAGCATCGTTTTTCCGATGCCAGGAGCACCTTTTAGTAGGATATGATGTCCGCCAGTTGCTGAGATTTCAAGAGCTCTCTTAAAGTTATCCAACCCCTTTACTTCACTGAAGCAGCCATGATTTACTACCTCCTCTTCGCCTTGGTCTTGCGGAGTCGCTTCGGGTAAAATTCCTCGCTGCAGGTATTCTATCGCTTCCTTGAGGGTGCTAATATTCACGATTTCCAGCATGTGGTATTCCGCACTTAACCGTTTCATTTGCTTGGAGGGAATATGTACGACTACTCGATGAAGTCCCTCCCTGTAGGCTGTTTCTAAGAGGTTGGGCGCATCCTTGCAAGGCTCGATGGTTCCATCTAACTGGACAGCACCGAAGAAGAGTGTGTCATTTAGGAGCTCTGTTGCTATTTGACCGCTGGCGCCTAAAATTCCGATCGCCATGGGCAGGTCGTAATGACTTCCTTTTTTCAATAATTCAAGAGGTCGGAAGTTTAAGGTGATACGTTGTCCTGGCCAGTGCCAGCCTTCGTTTTTAAGAGTAGCGTAGATGCGTTGTCGGTTCTCCTTAATGGATGGATGTACATTACCAGAGAGGTGAAATTTTATACCTCGAGAGATATTGACTTCTAAAAGCACGGGTACTGGAAGTAAGACAGAGGGCTGGATAGTGTGGATTCGGATTAACATGATGGACTAGGATTGAATTCCCAATCAAATTCTGAATTGGTCCGAAAACCTCCTAAAAATGTGAAAAACTAAAAGTTTTCAGCAGTGCTTATTCTTCGCCTTTATTGGCCAACTGACCGCAAGCAGCGTCAATATCTTGACCGCGAGAATGACGGATGGTAGTGATGATTCCTTTGCTCTCCAAAACGCGCTTGTACATATCTACTGCCTCTTGTGGTGCCTGCGTATACGGGCCATTGTCGATAGGATTGTATTGGATAATATTGACTTTCGTCGGCACCGCACCACAAAACCTAGCTAGTGCTTTTGCATCCGATTCCTGGTCATTAATACCCTTCCAAATGACGTATTCGAAGGTGACCGTTTTACCCGTCTTGGCATACCAGTATTGCAAGCTTTCACGAAGGTCGGCAAGCGTGGAAGTTTTATGAGCTAGCGGCATCAATTTCGCGCGCTTCTCCTCCACTGCACTATGCAAAGAGATGGCGAGATTGAATCGAACCTCATCGTCGGCCATTTTCTTGATCAGCTTTGGCACCCCAATGGTACTCAATGTAATGCGGCGTGGACTGAGCCCTAGACCTTTTGGATCTGTAATTTTATCTATGGCAGAAAGAACGTTCTGATAGTTCAAAAGCGGCTCGCCCATGCCCATAAACACAATGTTCGTGAGTGGACGACCAAAGTACTCTTTGCCTTGTTTGTCGATGACAACCACTTGGTCGTAGATTTCGTCCGGGCTTAAGTTTCGCATGCGTTTTAACGCGGCGGTTGCACAAAAAGTACAATCAAGAGAACAACCTACTTGAGAGCTTACACACGCAGTAATGCGCTTTTCCGTTGGAATAAGTACCGATTCCACCAAAGCACCGTCGTGCAGCTTCACTGCATTCTTAATGGTACCGTCTGTACTGCGCTGCATGAGATCCACCTTCAACAGATTAAAGGCGAAGTTTTCATCGAGAAGGGCACGCGTTGATTTGCTGAGATTGGTCATCTCATCGAAACTTTGGGCACTTTTCTGCCAAAGCCATTGGTAGACTTGTTTTGCACGGAAGGCCTTTTCTCCGTTTTGTTCAAAGAAGGCGATTAGTGCCTCCTGAGAAAGTCCTCGTATGTCTCGCTTGTTATCTACCATCGAGGCAAAGATACAACCGGCAAAAGGGAATTAAGGCATGTCTCTCTCGACCAAATACCCCATTTTTCCCATTTGATAATCGCGCATGGCTTCCATGATTTCCGTTTGGTTGGTCATCACGAATGGGCCGTAGCTTTCGACTTTTTCTCCAATAGGTGCCGCAGAAATAAAGAAGACCTTAGTACCTGCCTCTAAATGGGCAATGTATTCGCCTGGCGCCAAGTGGTAGAGCATGGCTTCTTCCACCAAACCGTAGCCTTCAAGGCGGCCGCCACCGCTAAGTAGGTAAAAGAGACCGTTTTCGCCTTCTTTCACCGTAAAAGGTAATGGTGCATCAGTAGCTACTCCATGGGCGCTGGATACCGGGTAGGCGGCTTTTAATGGGCCAGCAGCATGTTCACTTCCAATGCTTCCTGAAACTATTTTCACATCCGGATGTCCTTCTACAGATGGGAGTTCTTCCTTTTGGAACGGCAAGTATTTCGGTTCCATCATCTTCTTCGAATGCGGCAGATTGACCCAAATTTGAATAATTTCCTGAACGCCCCCTTTTTCGCAGAGTTCAGCAGGCGGTCTTTCACTGTGAATGATGCCCATACCCACATCCATCCATTGGACACCGCCTCCGCCAACAACGCTGTTATTGCCTCTACTATCTCTGTGGTGTACGCCTCCTTCCCACATGAATGTAATGGGTGAAAAGCCACGATGCGGATGCGGTCCTACCCCAGCGTCCCAACGATCTGTGCCGGCAGGAACAGTGCTTTTATGGTGGTGAATGAGCAGAAAAGGATCAATCTGATCGACGCTCTGCGTCGGAATGGGTTGTTTCACAGGATGAGGACCCATCATGACCTCATGAGCAGGTAAAGCGCGGAGTACTGGCATAATTACTTGTTTAAACAAATAACAAGATACTTCGAAAAGAGTTTACTGCAGCACAGTAATACTTGGTGTGGTTAAAATATTGCTTTGATTTCCGGCGCGATCTACCACGTAAATGTCGTAATCCACGGTTTCAGAAGATTCGTTTCCAGTGATATACACACTATTTATGGTCCACTCCAGCTCCCCTTGAATACTTACCTCGGCCCCACCTGGTACGATGTTCGAGATTCGAAATTCGTGGGCAATTCCCAATCGATTGTCTAGCACAAAGAGGTTGGGATCGTCCGTAAAGTTTTCCCCTAAATCGCCGTCCTTATCGTAGAAACTGATACGCATGTAAATGCTGTCTTGGTATTCGGTAATCGTACCGGGCCCTACCTCTTCTAGTGAGATTTGAGGAGCCTCTGAGCTGCCTTGACTACAGGCGGCCAGCACCAATGGCATTAGAATGTAAAAGACTCTTTTCATTAATTGATGTAGAAGCTGCAGTGGTCTTTGTACCACCAAGGTGAATCAAAATCTGGACTATTGACCGTATTACTGCCG
>JAAZVU010000091.1 GCA_018623275.1 Flavobacteriales bacterium | reverse complement strand
CAATTACATGAATCAGCAACCTGCATGTACCAAGACACAGTTAGTACGAGAATAAGATCAATAAAACATGGAGAGGGGGGTAAAGTTTACATGATTGGTGACAGCTTCAAGTATATTGGCGACACTTCGAAGTATCCATATCGAATACAACTATATTATGCTCAATTTGATACATCAGGCACAAAAATTTGGGAGAATTTTTACGTTGCTGGCAATGGTTATTTAGAGTTGTGGGGATATACAATAGATGCAACGCTTGATGGAGGGTATGCGATTGGCGGTAAAGCATTTCATGACCCAGTTGATGCAGATGAAAAGTTCACAGGAGCCTTTGTGTTACTTACAGACAGCGTGGGTAACAAGATTGCGGATAGGTATTTTCCCAATGACTCATTAGGAAATGACGAGGCTCACGTACTTCAATTAGACAATGGCAATTATCTGGTTGCCTATACCCACGCATTAGAAGCCTGGTACAGCTACCCATTTATGACTATTCAAGGTTGGGGTAGAACTAGAGAACTTGTTCTTACTGAGCTTGATAGATATACACTTGAAACTGTTTGGGAAAAACGTAATCTGAATGATGCTTGGTTGAATTCAATAGCTATTAAAAAACTCATTAAACAGAATGATAGTACATATCTAGTTTTTGGTGATAGGCCAAAAAGGTATGGAAATTGGGATCCAAACCCTTCACCTGGCTGGATTTATGCTTTTACTCAAAATGGTGACAGCCTGTGGTATCGTGAATTCGCTCATCAACAGGGAATCAACGAAGGCCACAACGTCATGGGCGGCTCATTGACTCCAGACGGAGGGATATTAATGGGTGGCTATACCGGTACAGACACAGCATCAATAGAATACCATACATGGTTAATCAAATTAGATAGCATTGGCTGTCCCTATGAGGGGTGTGACACGGTGTACTATGAAAAGATTCTAGACTACAACCTCTACCCAAATCCCACTTCAGGAGAGTTAACACTGGAAATCCCTGAAGTTCAAACAGCAGAAATAATTCTATATGACCTTAGTGGTAGACTGATTTTAAGGAAACCTGTGAAATTAGATCATGGTGCCACAAGATTCAATTTGTTTGAAGGAGCATTCCCTGCAACAGGTGTATATATACTGCAAATTGAAACAGATGATGGCAGGTATATCGTAGAAAGAATTCTAATCAATACAGAATAGATAATTCAAGAATAAACTAAATATGACGCGTACATTTTTAATGTCAACTAATTAAATAGATAGTAATCATGTGGTTCAGTTTGTCATCAGCAGGTAATAGATTAAGGCTAGGGCTAACATTAGTCCTAGCCATTTTCTGTTCCATCCACGCTATTGGGCAACATATCTATTTTAACAATACCAATAGTTACAAGCCCCACAATTATTCCATTGCATTGGGTGCCCTTGCACTTGAAAACGGGAATTTTATTACCACTGAGCAATTCTCGCCTTATACCAATCGTTACGGGACGGTAGTAAAAGAATACAACTCTCACGGTGTAATCATTGATAGTGCTGTATTCCTGGATCCTGGATACAATGTATCGCCTGGATGGCCCTCTTGGCCGATTGAAATAGATGGTAAAGTTTATTTCCGTGCAAAAGCGCGCAAACGAGCGCAATCTTTGTGCAGCCTAAGTTTGAGGTTATTCGTACCCCACTTTTTTTTGGGGTACGATTTGGGGTACGATTAATTGCGCCCCTTTGCTCAAACTTGCACACCAATTTTGACCAAAACACCTCTTTTGCACTGATTTGCAACGAGTTGCACAAAGATTGCGCAGGTAGGCATGGAGCCTCTCTCTCCGACCCGTATCAAACTCTGACATTTTTGTTTTTAAAGGTAACGCTACCTACCTTCTCCCCACAAATAGGACGTGACCCATTTTTTTTAAAGGTAACTCGAAAGTTGTTTGTAAATGAACCGCCTAATCATTACAAAGTCTAATCTCTTCAATGAATAGAATTTCATTATTCGATTTTGACCAAATGGTTTCTCTGTATTTTGATGTCCATTTCCGCCACGTAATCCCTGAAGAAGCGACTCCAATTCCGGTTGATTTTTCAAGATACATTTCATATGTTATAGTGTGAAAATCATACGTTTTCCCTTTGTATATACAAGGAGTAGAATGGGTGCTGTATTTATCACATATTGAATCGGGACATATTAACGTCCATATCTCATTGTTTTTTATTGTGTTAACAACTTTAAATTCATTGTGAATTTCAACGCTTTGTACATGGTAGCAGTTGTTGACGTTGTTGACGTAGAATAAAGATAAAAGTAGAATTATTGTTTTCATAATTAATTTAGTAAGTTATTTTACATTTTGGTTTATTGAATACATCCGATACCTGATAAACTGCCTTGCCGTTTCTGTCAATAACTTCACTAATTATTACTGTCATTCCAGAAATGACTATTTCAGTACTACGCGTATAGAGGTTAATGTTGTCAATTTGAGGCTCAACTTGATTACTTTTATGAGCATAATCATACACAGTTTTATCGTTGCCAGGAGTGGCCGAAGGAACATTTTTTTGCAAGCGCTGTCCTTCTTCGGCACCAACGATTGCCTCAGTAGCTTCGTGCAATGGAGAAGATGTAATCCGAACCCACGACCTCTTGACCGCCAATAAGGTATTCTAATGTCATTCATAAATGATTCGGTTTAGCTAAAGGTAAGTAAAATATGGCATTGAGTGGGTTTACCGTTATTCCGGCAATCGCGCAAGCCATGTACGGTATTTACCGTCGCAGAGTATGGCAACCAAATCCTTGACCCTTCTTTAATTTGAGAATGAAATCCTATTTTGATCCATTAGTGAAGATACTGAAGACACTAGGATTATAGATTTATACGTGGTTCCAAACGTCTGTTCGGAATATTCCGAACAATGAATACGTAACAGAAGCTGGCTAATATGAGAAACGAACCTTCGGCAAAATCCATTATATTCGCCTTGTTAAGTCAAGCAATTGGGTGAAATGCCCTCCGCGGCCGATTGGGTTGCTTAGCGGGTTGACTTAGCGAAAAGAGTTCTTGTAAATAACTGATATTGAGCATATTGGAGCGTTAGGTTCAAAACCCTCTCTCTCCGAAGCTGAATCTGCTTGCCATCTAGAATCGCGGTCAATTGATCGGGCTTTTTCCTACGACCCTTTCTAAGCGGCTTTGGGATGTAGTATTCGTAATACGTTTTAAAAGACTTCTTGAGAATTTGAACGGCCTGGTACTTTACCTCTAGAAATAAGCTCGTTTTTTTTTTATCCGTTCTAGATAGTCCTCTTGACGAAAATTACGCAAGGAACCATTCATTACTACCGGTACAAAGCGTAGCTTCTCATGAGTAGGATCGAAAAGAGTTTCTAATTCGTCAATCTTCAATTTCAACGCTCGCATTATTTCAAAAACGCGGGTAAACTCATAATTATCGAGCTCTTGAAGTAAATACTTGAAACTTTCATGCGCATTCATTAAATGTTGCTGATACTCAGTTACACTATAGAAACCATTGAATTGCATTCGATCGTCGTGATCATAGTCCAAGTCGATTAGACTTAGCGACTGTGCCTTCTTTCTGTTATTTATAGAAATCTCGGATCGATTGATTTCATTAATTAGTTCAAATAGATTTTCTAATACCATGTTTTACTGTTTTCGTTAGGTGTTTGAACACCTAAACACGATCACAGTTATGTATCCGACTCTATTTGTCTGAAAATTTAATAAGTGATGTCCATAGGGCAAAAGTGATGAACTTCTCCAATGCACTTTTTTTAACTATCTAAAAGTGTGGTCAACAAGACGAACGACTAGTCTTCGTCTATTTCAAAGATCCTACCTAACAATGCCGTAGCCTTTACATCCGATTTCAGGGCGAAATAATCAAATTCCTCTTCTATTAAACCAAAACGCTCCGCGAATCCAAGCAATGCTCGAAGTACATAACAGCGGTCAAAAGCTTCAATCGCCCGGTCTCCAAAACCTTCAAAGGAGCCTAACATCGTGGGAAATGCCTTGCGATACTGTTGCGCATACACCAGTGCATCACGCTTCTCTAATCCCCACTTGTTTAACATGAATAAAGTAAAACCCCAAGCAACTTGACCCACTGGATCCTCCTCGGGGTATCCGTCTAAAAAGCCCCAATTAAAATCATTTGCATAGGTTTCTAACAGCTTTCTAAAAAGCAGGACACGGTCATCTTTTAATTCCAAGTAATTCGAGGTAACACACAGTCTTCCGTTTTCCACCTCTAGTAATTCACCAACAATCATGGACATGCGTATCGCATAGAGTGTCGGCCATTTCTCTTCACGATCCAGCTTCAAAATACCAACTTCAATGTCGGATTCTAAGAAATAACCCTTAGCATAAATTTCATGTATTACTCTTCGTGGCAGGAATTCAGCTTTGGTAAGTTTGATTCCCCTTGGCTCCGCAAGAATTAACTCCACCAAAGACTCGAAAATGCGCAACGCTGGTATAGCATCTAAGACTTCATCTGGTAAATGACGACGTAGTCGAACTGGTGAGTTTTCAGACAACGGATTATATAAAATGTGATGCATCTCTGTCGATGACAATCCTAAAAAATCATCTATTGGACGACTGTTGTACTGGTATTTAAACGAATCAAGATCCATACGGTTTTATATTATTGTTCTCAAAATACGTGATGACTGAGAATAACACCAAGAATAATGGTAATAGTTTCTTGCATAGCAGAGTGTTACAACCAAATCTGCCGCCCTTATCTACTTTATGATCGAAATTTTATTCAATTCTTGTACGAAGCTAGGGAAACACAAGAATTCAGGTATTACACGTGATTCCAAACGTGTGTTCGGAATATTCCGAACCGTACTTCAGCAAATGCCAAAGGATAATCTCAAAAAGCACCCACTCTATCGCTTGACCTTATTATATTTTCTTACCTTCACATTGGTTGGCAATTTGGCGCATCTTCCGGAGAAGCCCTCTGTCGGAGGAGAAGTATCCAAATCGTAACCCCGCTTGGAAACAAGCGCTGTTAATTATTGATTTTCAAAGAAATACAAGGAAAGGCGCAAGTACCTCTCTCTCCGGAGGTCGTTTTGGTTTCCTTCAAGATAACCAAAAGGACGATGCGCCCGGATATGAGTTATATACGTTGTTCTGCTCAGTATTAAAACAACGGGCAGGAGAGAGTCAATCCATAGTTCCAATCCGGGAACGGGTATTCATTGATGTTAAAAGAGGTCACTCTGTTGGTTTCCATTAAAGTCCATGCTGTGACAAAATGATCATTAGGGCTATAAATAGCAGAGAATGAGATTAGAGCATTTTGCTTGAATATCACGACTCGTTTTCTTAGAAGAAACTCTAACGTGTAGTCGGGGGAATAATTATACTTGTATACCGCAGCAACATCTTCATATTCAGCATATGGATGGCTTCCAATTAGGTCTTTATCGTAGTAATACGGCAAGTACCCTTTAAAACCAATATTAATAGACTTTTCTGAGCGGCCAAGGGAGAAATACCCTCCAATTGAAGCGAAGGCGTGATCGAAGGAAGTGTTAAACAAGCTATACTGTTCTTTATTGAACGCTGCTAAGGATTCAGGGTTGAATTCGCTGTCTACGAGTTCGATTATTTCGGGATTTAATGAAAGACCCGTTCCGCGAAGGTCTGCGTTTCCAAGACCTACCCCTACGTTTAGTTCAATCCTAGAGTTAATGTTATATGCAGCTTCAGCGTTGATCCTGAGCTTAATAGTGGGTTTGAAGTTGACGATATCCAAACCAATAGGTCGGTAAAAGCTTTGATATGGTGGCTGATATATTGTCGAGACCCCAATATGACCGACCAAATTTTCACTTATCTGAGCCGTCAAGTCTTGGGTAATAACGATGAGCAGTAATACTAAATAATGAACTCGTTTAGTCACAGGTCAAAGCATTTTGAATCGCAGTACTGTCGATGCTGAAATAACCTGTCACGTAGTGGACTGAATCAGTATCGACGTCGGCGTTGTCCCAACCTAACATTAACTCGT
>JAAZVU010000090.1 GCA_018623275.1 Flavobacteriales bacterium | reverse complement strand
TCGCGGTAGTCTATAGCTTCATCTCCTAATGTTTCTCGAAGTAGTTTGAGGCCATTGTAGCGCTTCATTACAAGAGCTGCAGTAGCTTCCTCACCAATGGAAGCAACATCGTGCTCTAGTTCGGCAATAGATCCGAAGCAGGCAAACCCTGCGTTCTTCGTAGAGGCGCCGCTAGGGAAGAGTCCACGTTCAAGTATGGCAACGCGGTGTTCAGGATTCTTTTGGGCATAAAACAAGGCGGTAAAGTGTCCTACAATACCGCCTCCCACAACCACTAAATCAAAGTGGCGCAATGTTGTTCTTTCCCAATAGCTGAGCACTATTTTTCGCTCGAGATTTTCTTGGTGATGACGCGAACTTTGGCTTTCGCCTCACCTTCCATGCCATCTACATCAAGGCTATCAATGGTCACAGTGATTTCACCGTTTTCTCCCTTAACAACGTCAATTTTGTCAATGATATCTACATCAATATCGCCCATCAGGTCATGTACCTCGCCTTCGTCCGTGATGAACATGGCTTTCTTCATGATATGCGAATCTCCCATCATCATGTGTGGCATTCCTTTGGGTCCATGGTGACCGGTAGTGCGCCCTAGTAAGAATCCTAAAAGGCCGAAAATCACAGCAATTAGAGTAAATGCAAACCAGTTTTCATTCAAGCTTTTCATAGCGTTTGTCTTTTAAGAGCTCTAAGGTACAAACTCGTCGAAATTTAACGACCGTAGCTTCTCTCGGAGAAGTTTTGTATTTAAGTAATTAAAATTCAGTAACTTACAAGGGAACAAAACTGAAACGTTATGAAAAAACTACTACTGACGGCACTAGCCGTAGGGGTAACGAATATGGCATTCTTTGCCTTGGGCGGCCCGCTTTATTACAATGCAGCCGTAGAGGCGCAGAAGTCTTCTTTTCCAGACGCGGTTAAGGGGTATCCTGAGGCATCTTTCGCATTAATTATGATTGTGGCACTTAGTGTGCTTTTTGCACTTGCTTTGGAACACTTTAAGGCAGATTCAATCCGTAAAGGCATTCAGTACGGAGCCTCAATCATGGGCGGTCTTTTCTTGGTTATGAACATGCAGATGCTTGGCATGTATAACCTGATTGACTTGAATTTTGCTATCACTGATACGATAATTAGTGCAGTTATGGGCGGTATTATGGGCGCTGTTGCGGTATCAGTAATGCGCAGAATGGCCTAAAATTCGCTTTTAAAGGGGCGAAGAATAGACGCATCCTTCGGGATGCGTTTTTTATAACCCTTTCATTATTTTCTGCAAGCGCTGCGGATAAACCACCAGCTGAATGAAGTTAAATTCGAGATGTTGTTGGCTCAATGCCCCTTCGGCAAGGTCAAGCTGTAACGTTGGGTAATAGCGAAGATTGGTTCTTAAAATCCACCAATCCCCCTTGACACTCGGGCGAATATCCCATCCGAAGACAATGTTTGGGCTCCAGATTTGTTCGGTGACAGGATCCAGATCGTTGCCAAACTCTGCGCGGGTAAGTTCTAGATTTTCGCGTCCAATCCCAGCCCCGAGATACGGAACAAACCCGTGGTAATCGAAGAGAAACTTATACCCTTCAATATTCAAACTCTGACGCTGAAGTCTTGAGGTGTAGTTGAAGGCACTGCGCTTTTGAATGGTACGTCTCGATGCTGCAGCCACGATAAAGTCCGCTTTGGTAAAGTGGTACCCCACCGCAAAATCCGGAAAGATAATCGGCATGCTCATGTCGTCTAGATAAGGACGGGAATCGGTGACGTAAGAAGAACTTTGAACAGGGAAGGCAGAGGATGGCCCTGCTGCTATAAACAATCCATTGGCGTTGGAAGCAGCAAAGATTTCGTTGGCCTTTTTATTCATTGGCGACGCAGAAGGACTTGTCGTTTCAATAGCGAAGTTGATCCCCAGCTGGAACATGCTTGCAGGGAAGGCATCAGATCCCGTTTGAGTTCTTGAAAGGTAGGTATCAAAATTAGGGTTGGCTGTTCTGCCGTATTCTAAAGTGATGTAGGCACTAGGCAGTTGGTAGGCCAAGCCTGCATTGTACATGGACTTTACAGCGGTGTGCTTGAACTCTTCACCGCTAGCATTGACTTGCTTGTAGCGGTAGGGCGAGAATGCATAACCTACGTAGGGGCGCACCTTACCCACTTCAGTAGGATAGGGGTACAAGCGCAGCCCAGTAAAGGTTCCTAAACGATAGTTGTTTTCAACAGCGTTTTCACCAAAGGTGATGTCTGTGGTCGTAATGCTCACGTAGAAATCTGCGTGTCCCCAGAAATGGGTCGCCCCAATGTTTACTGCGGGGGTCATAAATGCAGCTTTCTCAAAAGATTGTAGGTTGCCGTCGACACCCAATACAGTGCCCGGATTAAGTGTGGGCATGTAATATGCTCCAGCACCGAAATAAGCTTTAGCAAAAGCGTGGCGTTTTTCCCAATCTTGGGCATTGGTAGGAGTCGAAAATAACGTGGCAGTTAGAAGGCAAAATCCTAAAATGTGGTTCTTCATATGAGCTGTGATTGGCTCGAAGATACCTATAAATCAAATACTTACTTTTTTCTGGGGTAAGCGAATCGAATTTCACCACTGACCACTCCGATCAGGCACAAGAACCAAATGAGGACTTCATACCACCTTTGTGTCCAGTCAAAAGAAGAGAAGAAGACATTGTAGGCAACGGCCAGAGTCCAAATAGCGACAACACCACTAAGGAAGCGTTGTAGACGTCTTTGCTGTTTCATTTTTGCGGTGAGGAAATCTTCTTGGAGAACATTGCCAATGCTTCGTAAAGAATGGGCAGAAGGTTCTACCTCATGATTTTCGATACGCTGTATGGTTCTTTCAGTGAGCCCGGAAGCTTCCGCGAGAGATTTCTGAGTCACTCCTTGCGCGGTTCGAGCGGCTTTAATTTGTTGGCCTAATTTCATGTGGTAAAAGTAAAAGGTCTCGGCAAAAAAATGTGGCTTGGTTCCCCGTCATTAACACGACATTTGACTACAAACCCACTTTTAATTAATATTCATCAAATTGAATTCCAATCGGTTGCCTCAGAATAAGGGTGATTCTAGAAAGCTTCGCCGATAAAGAAGTACACCCCACTTCCTTCTCGGGTGTAAGAAACGTCGATCCTTGTGTAAATGTCTTTGTCCGGAAAGATGAGGTAGCGCAGTCCTGCCCCTCCAGTAGGTAAGAATCCATTCCAATCAAAATCATGGTCCGTGCCGTAGACTTGGCCGGCGGCAAGGAAAACACTTGCTCCCCAGCGCTTGGAAAAAGAAAAGGGCAGGATGCGGTATTCCACTTGGCCAGCAAGTAGGTTTTTATCGCGGTATCTGCCTAAATAATAGCCGCGCATGAGGCTTTCCCCGCCCATGAGTGATAGCATATTGAACGGAGCATTTCCGGTGGTGAATTGGCCATAAAGCTGCGCCGCAAATACAGTATTCTCTTTTACGGGGCGATATATGCGGCTGTCGGAGATAAAGGTGGTAAAGTTGAAGTCACTGCCGAATTGGTCCGAATATCTTAAAAAGGCCCATTCGCTGAAGAGCCCCTCTCTCGGGTTCATCGCATTGTGTATACTGTTGTAGTGAAGACCGAGGCCTATGCCAAGGTTGGAAGAGCCGTTGGTGCCAAATTCCGGGGCAATGTAATTTGAAGAGGTCTCGAGGTAATCTACGCTCCCGAGGTTTTGGTAATCGAGCTCCAGACCAAAGTATAGGGAGGGCTTGATTTCTCGGAAGATGCGCTCGCGCAACAGGGTGTAATTCCCGTCAATGAGTGCCGTGAATTCCGATGGGCTCTCGGGGCCTATGCCATAGTAGAACAACGGGAAACTCTGGTAGCGAGCACGGCCGAAGACGAACCATTTGTTTTGGTCCGTATACAAGGCATGATCGAGCCAAAACCCGTACTGATTCTCTTGGGTATAAAAGGTGAATGCCTTTATCTCACTTAATCTATTTGTCAAGTCTCTATTGGCCGAATAGACATACAGGCTGCTTACCCCAAATTCCCAGCGAGTCTCGGGCGAATAGGCGAGGGTGGGGTAGTTGATCAGTTGAGGCGCGGTAGGATCCACTTGGGGATTGAGCATGTTTTGGAAGTAGCGCTTCAAGAGGGAGTTCGATTCCGATTCCGATTCAAGTGGCCTATAATCTACACTGGCGCCCATCGTTCCTTCTGCGGTACCGTCTAGATAGAGTTCATGATGGGCCTTGAATAGGAGTTGTTTGGTCTCCCCAGGTTTGATGATTTGGCTAAGGGTAATTTCACCTTGGAATTGGACCCGAATGATAAAAGAATACTCACCTGTATTTTCAATAACCGCAAAACAATCCTGACCTTCAAAAGGGTTGATTGTCGCATCCTGCCCTGGGCCTTTCCCATACATGAGCATGCTTTGACCGGGTTCAAGCTCAAAGAGTTCCTGTGCGCTCGATGGCACCGAAAACAGCAGCAAGCTGAGCAAAAGGGGATGGTAAATTTTAGGCAGGGTCATTGGTTACTTTGAAGGAAGCTATTCTTTGAAGAGTTTTATAATCTGTTCTTCGTCGCGGGCAATAATTTTCGCTAGATAAGCGCCTGCAGGATAGCTTGAAGCATCAATCCGTATTGTTGAAGCGCCATTAGAATGCAGAACATCGAGCAATTTGCCTTCGATACTTAAAACCTCTATTTGTTCAATAGTACGCAGTGGATCATTCAGATTCCATAGGTTATTCGCGGGATTGGGATAGATGTCATATTTGGCCAATTCTAAATCTTCAGCGCCCAATGCGATATCAGAGTAGTGAATATCGTCGAAGTAAAAGGTCGATGCTGCACTTCCGTCTCCTACATTTGTGCTACCGGCAGCAAAATCGAACATAAATGCAAGGACATTCATATCTGTAGGCGCATTGGTAAAGTCGAACGTCAGGGTTTCCCATTCCCCAGTCTTTGTGGTCTGAACACTGCGCTCTTCACCCCAAAAAGGCTTCTCGGCTTTCAAGGTGATGTTGGTGCCAATGGCCGCGTTTGTCCACACCTTCATACTGATCTGTGGGTGGTTGCTGAAGTCAAGATTATTGACAAATTCAATCTTACTCCCGCCCCACGGTGCGCCCAAATAACGCGTAATTTTTCCAACCATAGCACTTCCGTTGGCCGTGCTGATACCTGGGTTAGGAACTACGTCTGAAATGGCACTTTCAAAGTCAAAAAGGTGTCTCGGGTTGGTGCCAGATTCAAAGGTGATTGGCGGCCCTAGTCTAGGCGTTGCAATGAGTCCGGGATTCTGCTCAATATCATCAATGTAAAAGGTATTGCCCCCGCCATTGGTGTGTGGTTGCGGCATGATGACTAGATCTGCGCTTCCATAAGGCGCGGGTATACCGAAATCAAAGGTCAGTGTCTCCCATGCACCACTAACGGTGGTTACAGCATCCACTTCAGTGGTATAAGGGTTCTCTAGTTTCACCTTGATAATAGTTCCCACAGGCTCAGTGGTGTACACTTTCATCGAGAGCACGCTTGAAGCAGAGGTGGTGAAATCTAAGGAGGATACCGATGTGATTTTCCCTCCGGCCCATAAGTCGTTTACATTGACCTTCACAATTTTCGCAACCTTACTGCTGCTGTTCCCCGCAGTATCCGGATTGGAGACAATGGTGAATGTGGCGCCATCATAGCCGACCATACCTGAGGTTGCACTTTCAAAATCGAACGGAAGGCTCTGCGACCAACCTAAAAAAGATGCTACAGTCAGTAGGGCAGAAAGAAAATATTTTTTCATAAGAGTAAAGATACTCTTATCTCCCAACGAGCCTACTTCAGCAGGGTTAAACTTCCGGTCTGTACCTATTCGTTGGAGGCCTTTGGACCCGTTTTGTATGCAAATTGTATGTAAAAAGAAAAAGCCCAACACTGTGTGCTGGGCTTTTCCGTTGCTCCTCCTCTTGGGCTCGAACCAAGGACCCTCTGATTAACAGTCAGATGCTCTAACCAACTGAGCTAAGGAGGAATGTTTGTTCCGCTTCTTTCGAATTGGGCTGCAATAATACGGCAATCCTGAATTCTCCACAATACTTAAGAAAGTTTTTTTGCT
>JAAZVU010000016.1 GCA_018623275.1 Flavobacteriales bacterium | reverse complement strand
TTACCAGGGGATAAAGTAAAACTAGAAATGAGTCCTTACGATTTAACTAAGGCTCGTATAACGTACAGATACTAAAAAAATGAAAGTAAGAGCTTCAGTTAAAAAGCGCAGTGCGGACTGTAAAATTGTTCGTCGTAAAGGACGCTTGTATGTTATTAACAAAAAGAACCCAAAGTTCAAGCAACGTCAGGGTTAATTGATATAATAGAAAGAATACTATGGCAAGGATTGCAGGGGTAGATTTACCTAGAACTAAGCGCGGTGTTATTGGTCTAACATACATCTATGGTGTTGGGTTGAGCCGTTCTAAAGAGATCTTGGCGAAAGCAGGGGTTCACGAAGATGTGAAGGTTCAAGAATGGACTGATGATCAGTTGACTACTATTCGTGGTGTAATCGCTGACGAGTACATCGTAGAAGGTGAGTTGCGTTCAGAGATTCAATTGAACATTAAGCGTATGATGGATATCGGTTGTAACCGTGGTATCCGCCACCGTGTGGGTCTTCCACTACGTGGTCAGCGTACAAAGAACAACTCTCGTACGAGAAAGGGTAAGAGAAAAACAGTTGCTAACAAGAAAAAAGCAACTAAATAATAGTTATTAGTTATGGCTAAGAAACAAGCAAAACAGACGAAGAAGCGTAAAGTACGCGTTGAAGCGATGGGTGAGGCACACATCGGGTCTTCGTTCAACAATATCATTATCTCATTGACAAATCAGCAAGGTCAGGTTATCTCTTGGTCTTCTGCTGGTAAGATGGGATTCCGCGGAAGCAAGAAGAACACTCCTTACGCAGCTCAAATGGCAGCAGAGGATTGTGGTCGCGTTGCACTTGAGGCGGGCTTGAAGAAAGTTAAAGCATACGTGAAGGGTCCTGGTAACGGTCGCGAGAGTGCTATCCGTTCATTGCACAACCTAGGTATTGAAGTAGTTGAGATTATTGATATTACTCCAACTCCACACAACGGTTGTCGTGCTCCTAAGAAACGTCGTGTATAATAATTAGTAGAAGAAAAGTATTATGGCAAGATATAGAGGACCAAAAACAAAGATTGCACGTCGTATGGGCGAGCCTATCTTTGGCCCAGATAGCTCTTTCGAGAAGCGTAAATATGCTCCAGGTCAGCACGGTAACGCACGTCGTCGTGGTAAGAAGAGTGAATACGCTGTTCAATTGATGGAGAAACAAAAAGCAAAGTACACTTACGGTATTTTGGAGCGTCAGTTCGCTAACATGTTTGACAAAGCTTCTAGAAGCAAAGGCAAAACGGGTGATGTTCTATTGCAACTTTGTGAAGGCCGTCTTGATAACGTAGTATTCCGTTTGGGTCTTGGTAAGACTCGTGATGCTGCTCGTCAGTTGGTAGGTCACCGTCACATTACTGTAAATGGTGAGATCGCTAGCATCCCATCTATGCAAGTGAAGCCAGGTGATGTGATTGGCGTTCGTGAGAAGTCTAAATCATTGGTAGTGATTGCTGATGCACTTGCAGCAAGCAATGGCGAGTACCCATGGATGGAGTGGAACGAAAGCAAAATGGAAGGAACATTCCTAAGTGTACCATCGCGTGATGCAATCCCTGAGAACATCAAGGAGCAGTTGATCGTCGAATTGTACTCTAAATAATAAATCTTATACCCATTCAATATGGCTATTCTTAATTTCCAAAAGCCGGATAAAGTAATCATGAACGCATCGACTGACAAAGATGGTCAGTTTGAGTTCAGACCTTTGGAGCCTGGCTACGGTTTAACAGTCGGTAATGCACTTCGTAGAGTATTGCTATCAGGTCTTGAAGGTTTCGCATTGACGTCTTTGAGAATCGATGGCGTTGATCACGAATTCAGCACAATTGAAGGTGTTGTAGAAGATGTAACTGAGATTGTATTGAACCTAAAGCAAGTTCGCTTTAAACAACAAATCGATTCTGTAGATACAGAGACTGTGAAGTTCTCTGTAGGTGGAAAAGAGCAGTTGGTAGCGGGTGATCTTGCAGCGCACATTACTTCTTTCCAGGTATTGAACCCTGAGTTGGTAATCTGTAACATGGACCCGAGCGTTAACCTTTCTATGGAAGTGGTTATCGAGAAAGGTCGCGGTTATGTTGGTGCAGAAGTGAACAAGAAGGCAGATGCTCCGATCGGAACTATAGCTCTTGATAGCATTTACACACCAATCAAAAACGTGAAGTACTCTATCGAGAACTACCGCGTTGAGCAGAAGACTGACTTCGAGAAGTTGGTTATGGAGATTGAGACTGATGGTTCGATTCTACCTAAAGATGCTTTGACAGAAGCTGCGAAGATTTTGATCCACCACTTTATGTTGTTCAGTGATGAGCGCATTAGCTTGGAGGATGAGGAAAGCGCAGAAACTGAAAGCTACGATGAAGAAGCATTGCACATGCGTCAGTTGTTGAAGACTAAACTTCACGACATGGACTTGAGCGTTCGTGCTTTGAATTGTTTGAAGGCTGCAGAAGTTGATACTCTAGGTGATTTGGTAACTTATTCAAAGTCAGATTTGATGAAGTTCCGCAACTTCGGTAAGAAATCTCTTACTGAATTGGAAGAGTTAGTTGATAGTAAAAACTTGAGCTTTGGAATGGATATTTCTAAATACAAGCTCGATAAAGAATAAAAATGAGACACGGTAAGAAAAATAATCACCTCGGTAGAAAGACTGCGCACAGAAAAGCGATGTTGAGTAACATGGCTGGTTCTCTAATTGAGCACAAGCGCATCAACACAACTGTGCAGAAGGCAAAAGAACTACGTAAGTTCGTTGAGCCTTTGATTACTCGTGCAAAAGAGAATACTACTCACAACCGTCGTACTGCCTTTGCTGCATTGCGTCAGAAGGAGGTAGTAACTGAATTGTTCACAGTAGTTGGTCCTAAAGTAGGCGATCGTCCAGGTGGTTACACTCGTATCATCAAAACAGGCAACCGTCTTGGTGATAACGCTGAAATGTGTATGGTAGAGTTGGTTGATTTCAACGAATTGTACACAAAAGAGGAGAAGAAGAAAACTACTCGTCGTAGCCGTCGTGCTAAGGCGACTATTGAAGAAGCAGCTCCAGCTCCAGCAGCAGAGGCAGCAACTGAAGAAGTTGCAGTAGAGGAAACTAAGGAAGAATCTGCTGAATAAGAATAGACAAATGCACCAAATAGGTCTTTGTTGATTAATTTAGAGGGGAATTAGGTATAGGCCTATTTCCCCTTTTTTTTAGAAACTGACACACATGGAGAATTCAACTAAAAAGGCTACGCTTTTGCTCGAGGATGGAACCGTTTTCTACGGTACTTCTACGGGGCTCGACGGAACCACTTATGGGGAGATTTGCTTCAATACCGGTATGACTGGTTACCAAGAAATCTTCACTGATCCCTCTTACTTCGGTCAGCTCATGGTCATGGCTACCTCCCACATTGGAAATTATGGTGTGCATGCTCAGGAGATTGAATCGGGCAAAATTCAAATTGCAGGTTTGATCACTAAGAACTTTAGCGAGGTAGCCTCTCGTACAGGTAAGTCGGATAGTTTATTCGGTTATTTCGAGAAAGAGGGCAAGGTGGCCATTAAGGATATAGACACTAGGGCATTAGTACGCCACATTCGTGATGCAGGTGCGATGAATGCGATTATTTCAACTGAGATTCATGAGATTGACGCGTTGAAGGAAGAGCTTAAGAAATGTCCTAACATGGAAGGTTTGGCTTTGGCACCGGTTGTAAGTACTAAAGAAGCTTATGAAGTAGGGCCTGAGGATAGCGAGATTCGTGTTGCCGCATTAGATCTTGGTATCAAGAACAACATCGTGAAGTGTTTGACAGATCGTGGAGCTCGAGTAAAGGTATTTCCTTATAATACTTCGACAGAAGAGATGATGGCCTGGAACCCCAATGGTTTGTTCTATTCAAACGGTCCTGGTGATCCAGCAGCTTCGCCTGAAGTTGTTGCAGAAGTTGCTAAGGGAATTGCATCGGGATTGCCAGTATTTGGTATCTGTCTCGGTCACCAAATGATTGCCCTTGCTAGCGGGCTTTCGACTTATAAAATGCACAACGGTCACCGTGGAATTAACCACCCAGTTAAGAATGTGGAGACTGGCTTGGGCGAAATTACTTCACAGAATCACGGGTTTGTGGTTAAAATGGAAGATGTTGAGGCTGCAAGTAATGTGGAATTGACACATGTTCATTTGAACGATCAGACAGTTGCTGGTATCAAGAGAACAGATGCAAACTGCTTCTCAGTTCAATACCACCCGGAGGCTTCACCTGGTCCACACGACAGCCGTTACCTTTTCGATTCGTTTATCGAGAACATCAAAAACAATTAAGACACAACACTAACTAACACTCTAAACGTAATATTATGTCTGTAATTACTCACATCCATGCAAGACAGATTTTGGATTCTCGCGGGAACCCAACTGTTGAAGTTGATGTAATCACTTCTACCGGTGCTATGGGTAGAGCTGCTGTTCCTTCAGGAGCTTCTACCGGTATCCACGAAGCAGTTGAACTTCGCGACGAAGATGCTTCTGTATACATGGGTAAAGGTGTATTGAAAGCAGTAGATAACGTAAATGATATCATCGCTCCAGAATTGGAAGGTGAGATCGTAACAGAGCAAGCGCACATTGATGCGATTATGCTCGAGCTTGACGGTACTGAAAATAAAGGTAAGCTAGGTGCGAATGCAATTTTGGCGGTTTCTTTGGCTGTAGCTAAAGCAGCAGCTGAAAGTACTGGTCAGTCTTTGTACCGTTACATTGGTGGTGTGAATGCACGTACACTTCCAGTTCCTATGATGAACATCTTGAACGGTGGTTCACATGCGGACAACTCAATCGATTTCCAAGAGTTTATGGTAATGCCATTTGGTGCTGAATCATTCAGCCAAGCATTGCGCATGGGTACTGAGGTTTTCCACAACTTGAAGAAAGTACTTAAGAGCAAGGGATACTCTACAAACGTAGGTGATGAAGGTGGTTTCGCGCCGTCAATTGGCTCTAACGAGGAAGCACTAGAGATCATTCTCGAAAGTATCGAGAAGGCAGGTTACAAGCCTGGTGAAGATATCTGGATTGCTATGGATGCAGCTGCATCAGAATTCTACAATGAAGAGAAAGGCACGTACGTATTCCACAAGAGTGACGGTCGTGAATTGACTTCAGATGAGATGGTAGATTACTGGGCAAACTGGATCGAAAAGTACCCAATTGCTTCTATCGAGGACGGTCTGCACGAAGATGATTGGGCTGGTTGGGCGAAGCTTCACGCGAAGATCGGCGACAAGGTTCAGTTGGTAGGCGACGATTTGTTCGTGACTAACGAGACGCGTGTAGCTCGCGGTATCGAAGAAGGTAGTGCAAACTCTGTACTCGTAAAAGTAAATCAGATTGGTACTTTGACTGAGACGATTAATACTGTAACCCTTGCAAACCGTCACATGATGACTGCAGTAATGTCACACCGTTCAGGTGAGACTGAGGATGCAACAATCGCTGATTTGGCAGTAGCCTTGAACACGGGACAGATTAAAACCGGTTCAGCTTCTCGTTCAGATCGTATGGCGAAGTACAACCAATTATTGAGAATTGAGGAAGAGCTAGGTGAGCGCGCAGTGTTCCCAGGTAAGAACTTCCGTTTTATTAAGTAATCAATTTCCTAATCTCCTATCATGGATAAAATTAAAGAACAGTTTCGCGACATTTTCCCATCAATTGTAGCTGATACAAAGGCTTTCTTGAAAGAGAACGCTGATCAGAAGGTGGGGGAGATCAAGTTGGGACAACTTTACGGTGGTATGCGTGGCATGCCTGCATTGATTTGTGAAACATCAAAACTAGACCCAGAGGAAGGTATTCGTTTCCGTGGCTACAGCATTCCTGAGCTGCAAGAGAAGCTTCCGAAGTACCCTGGTGGTGAGCAACCTCTACCAGAAGGCTTGTTCCATTTGATGTTAATGAATGAGCTTCCAACGGAAGATCAAGCACGCCGTCTAAGTAACAACTGGGTTCGTCGTAGTAACGTTCCTGTCCATGTATTTAAGGCTATAGATGCACTCCCAACGAGAACGCACCCAATGACTCAGTTCTCTATTGCTATTATGGCGATGAGAACAGAAAGTGAATTTGCCAAGGCATATGCAGCTGGTGTTCACAAGAGCGAGTACTGGGATGCAACTTACGAGGATAGCATGAATCTGATTGCTCGTCTTCCACGTGTTGCTGCGTACATCTACCGCAGAATGTACCACAATGATCAGCACATTGAACCGGATCCAAAACTTGACTGGGCGGGTAACTTCGCGCACATGCTAGGTTTTGACGGTGACGAGTTCAAAGAGTTGATGCGTATGTATTTGACCATCCACGCTGACCACGAGGGAGGTAATGTAAGTGCACATACTGTACACCTTGTAGGTTCTGCTTTGAGTGATGCTTATTTGAGCTTTGCTGCGGGTATGAACGGTTTGGCTGGTCCATTGCATGGTCTTGCCAATCAAGAGGTTATTCGTTGGATCAACAATATGCGTCAAGAATTAGGTGGTGGACTGCCAACTAAAGAACAGATTGCGAACTACTGTAAGCAAACTTTGGCTTCAGGTAAGGTAATTCCAGGTTTCGGTCACGCAGTATTGCGTAAGACGGATCCACGTTACACTGCACAACGTGAGTTTGCTCAAGCGAAAATGCCGAACGACGAGCTTTTCAAGATCGTAAGTATGGTCTACGAAGTAGTGCCAGATATCTTGGCGGCTACAGGTAAAGTGAAGAATCCTTGGCCTAATGTGGATGCACATAGTGGTCAATTGTTGACGCATTATGGCTTTGTAGAGTATGAATTCTACACAGTATTGTTTGGTGTAGCACGTTCGCTAGGAACATTGGCTAATTTGATTTTGGATCGTGCGATGGGTATGCCGATTGAGCGTCCAGGATCAACAACTACTGAGCTACTTAAGAAGCAGTTCGGCGAGTGATAAATACTTGAAATTTTGAAGACCCCGGAGCGCTCCGCGCTCCGGGGTTTTTTGTTTCTAACTATAAGATTTCTAGTGCAATAGTTGTATATTTGCACCCCTTTTGGACACGAAGCATGCAGCCAAAGGGATATAAAACAAGAAAAAACGCTCTCGTGGACTAGTGAGAATAGCATGTAAAGTCCTGAGATACAAGTAAATCTCTCATGTCAGAAGAGAATCAAGTACCACAAGAAGAGGTACAGCAAGAGACTCCAGCTCAGGAGGCTCCTAAAGCAGAAGAAACAGTAACAGACGCACCAGCATTTAGTTGGGACGATGTTGAAGGTGGTGAAGGTACAGCAAGCGAAGAGCGTCAGGCTTTGGCAGCATTGTACGAAGAAACACTAGGTTCTTCTGTAGAGCATCAAGTTGTAGAAGGTAAAGTAACTTCTAAAACTGATCGCGAAGTAATCATCGACATCAACTCTAAGAGTGAAGGTGTTGTTAGTTTGAACGAATTCCGTTACAACCCAGAATTGGCAGTAGGTGATACTGTTGAAGTATTGGTTGACCGTCAAGAAGACAAGTACGGACAGTTGGTTCTTTCTCACAGAAAAGCACGTTCTATCAAGGCTTGGGATCGCGTTAACGAAGCACACGACAACGATGAAATCGTTAAAGGTTACGTTAAGGCTCGTACTAAGGGTGGTATGATCGTAGACGTATTCGGTCTTGAGGCGTTCTTGCCAGGATCACAGATTGACGTTAAGCCAATCCGCGATTACGACCAGTACGTAGATAAAACAATGGAGTTCAAAGTGGTTAAAATCAACCATGAATTCAAAAACGTTGTTGTTTCTCACAAGGCGCTTATTGAAGCTGATCTTGAAGAACAGAAAAAAGAAATCATCTCGAAACTCGAGAAAGGTCAAGTATTGGAAGGTGTGGTTAAGAACATCACGTCTTACGGTGTATTCATCGACCTTGGTGGCGTAGATGGTCTAGTTCACATCACAGATTTGAGCTGGAGCCGTATCAACCACCCTTCTGAGGTAGTAGAGTTGGATCAGAAGATCAACGTTGTAATTCTAGACTTCGACGAAGGTAAGACACGTATCCAATTAGGTCTTAAGCAGCTTGAGAAGCACCCATGGGATGCTCTTGACGAGAACTTAAGCGTTGGTGATAAGGTAACTGGTAAAGTAGTAGTACTTGCTGATTACGGTGCATTCGTAGAGGTAATGCCAGGTGTTGAAGGTTTGATCCACGTTAGCGAAATGAGCTGGTCTGCTCACTTGCGTAGCGCTGGTGATTTCATGAAAGTTGGCGATTCAGTAGAAGCTGAGGTATTGACTTTAGATCGCGAAGAGCGTAAGATGAGCCTTGGTATCAAGCAATTGACTACTGACCCATGGACTGATATCACAACTAAGTACCCACAAGGTTCTCAGCACACTGGTACAGTTCGCAACTTCACGAACTTCGGTATCTTCCTCGAGCTTGAAGAAGGAATTGACGGTTTGATCCACATTTCTGATCTAAGCTGGACTAAGAAAGTGAAGCACCCATCTGAGTTTACTTCAATTGGTGCTAAACTAGATGTCGTAGTAATGGATATCGACGCTGAAAACCGTCGTTTGAGCTTGGGTCACAAGCAAGTTTCTGATAACCCATGGGATGCTTACGCTGATACATTCAAAGTAGGTAACAAGGTTACAGGTACTATGATCAACTCTGGTGATAAAGGTGGTGATGTAAGCTTTGCTGATCACGAAGGTGTTGAGGCATACTGTCCTGCACGTCACATCACTAAAGAAGATGGTAGCAAACTAGCTAAAGGCGAAACTGCAGAGTTCGTAGTGATCGAATTCAACAAAGACAACCGTCGTATCGTAGTATCTCATGTAGGTACTTACAAAGAGGTTGAGTTGAAGAAGAACACTGGCCGTGGTGGTAACAAAGGCGGAAACGTTGCTGTTCCTAACCAAAACGTAGAGCGCTCAACTATGGGTGATCTAGACGCTTTGGCGGCTCTTAAAGAGCAAATGGAGAAAGGCGGTAAATAAGCCGAATTTTTTCTAGATAAAGTAAACCCCTCGGGCCGCAGGCCCGAGGGGTTTTTTAATGGAGAAAATCCTAACTTGGGGCTCTATGCGAATTGGAAAAATTATTCAAGAATTGGAGTTGTGGGCGCCGCCTGCACTTCAAGAATCGTACGATAATAGCGGACTTATTGTTGGTGCTAGGGATTGGGAAACCGAAGGTGTTTTGGTCGCCTTAGATTGTCTAGAATCCGTAGTAGATGAGGCTATTGCTAAGAATATTAATCTAGTAGTTGCACACCATCCCATTGTATTTGGGGGATTAAAGCGATTCAATGGCGCTAGTTACATTGAGCGCGTTGTGATGAAGGCCATTAAACACGATATCGCAATTTATGCCATTCATACTAACCTAGATAATGTACTCTGGGGGGTGAATGCGAAGATTATGGAGCTTTTGGGTGTTGAAAGTCACGCTGTTCTAAGTCCTATGAAAGGTGCTTTGAAGAAGTTTCAGGTCTACGTCCCTTTGGCTAATGTTGCTTCGCTTGAAGCAGCTGTGTTTAATGCTGGAGGAGGTAAGGTCAGCGCTTATGAAGAGTGCAGCTTCAAGACTGAAGGTGTAGGTTCGTTTAAGGGAACCGAAGGGACTAATCCGGTCATTGGAAAGGTTGGTGAGCGCGAGTTTGTGGAAGAAGCCAAGCTAGAATTTATCGTTCCTGCATTTGCTCAAAGAGCGGTGGAGAATGCTGCTAAGAATGCGCACCCTTATGAAGAGATGGCTTATGAATGGTTGGCTGTAGAAAATGTAGCTACCCATTATGGTGCTGGTGCCGTGGGTGAATTGGCCCAGGAGGTGTCTTTTAAAGACTTCTTGGCATCGGTGAAGAAGGCCTTTGGTACCACGATAAAGTATACCTCGCCAGTGAGTGAGCGTGTAAAACGGGTTGCCGTTTGTGGTGGTTCCGGTAGTTTTTTGCTGGGGGCAGCGAAGGGTAGTGGAGCGGATGTTTTTATCACTGCCGATTACAAATACCATCAATTTTTTGATGCCGATGGCGGCATTGCTATTTTAGATGTCGGACATTTTGAGAGTGAGCAGTTTACAATCGACCTGATAGCTGATAGACTATCAGAAAAATTCCCTAAATTTGCCGTTCTCAAAACTGAGGTCAATACAAACCCTATTCAGTACTATTAGTATGGCTAAGAAGGCAAAAGAGCTAAGCGTAGAAGATAAATTAAGAGCGCTTTACGATCTTCAAATCATTGATCGTCGTGTAGACGAGATCCGTGCAATGCGCGGTGAGCTTCCATTGGAGGTTGAAGATCTAGAAAACGAGGTAGCCGGTATGGAGACTCGTATGGAAAAAGTAAACCATGAAATTGCCGACCTAGAGGTAGATATCAAGGAGAAACAACTTTTGATCAAGGAAAGCCAGGAGAAAATGGCGAAGTACGCTAAGGATCAAGAGCAAGTAAGAAATAACCGAGAGTTCGAAGCAATCGCTAAGGAGATTGAGTACCAAGAATTGGAAATTCAATTGGCTGAAAAGCGAATTCGTGAGTACTCAGCACGCATCGAAGCTAAGAAAGAAGCCAACGAGGCGAGCACAGAGAAGTTGAACGATCGCAAAACACACTTGTCGCACAAGGTAAGCGAGTTGGATAGCATTATGGCTGAGACTCAGAAGGAAGAAGAGATGCTTCTTGCTAAGAGCGAAGAGTACAAGGGAATGATCGAAGCTCGCTTGGTTCAAGCTTATGATCGTATCCGTTCTGCTACGAAGAACAAGTTGGCTGTAGTTTCAGTTGAGCGTGGTGCTTCTGCAGGTTCATTCTTTGTAATTCCACCACAGCGTCAGATGGAGCTTGCACAACGCAAGAAAATCATGATTGACGAGCACAGTGGTCGTATTCTAGTTGATCCACTATTGGCTCAGGAAGAAGAAGAAAAGATGGACGCTATGATCTCAGGCTGGTTGAAGTAAACCAAAGCCGCGCAGCGCAAATCATATTTAGACGCACAAAAAAGCCCGCTCGAAGAGCGGGCTTTTTTTTATGCTTGATAAGTAAGCTAAGCTGGAGCTTATGAAGTCTTATTTGGTACAGACGTACAGCATTTCACGTTTTGGCAAAGCGTACTTTTCAAAGTACCCTTCTGGTAGTTCTTTTTCTGCGTCAAATGTAGTCACTTTGAAACCACATTCTTCAAGGCGAGTTGGGTAGTCCTGTCCGTACAGGCGCACGTGGTCGTACTGACGGAAACGACGCTCGCGTTCCACAGGGTCTTTGATTGAAGGGTCTTCGTCCGTTACCTTGTAATCGGGATCAAGCGGTACCTGCATAATAGCAAGACCTCCAGGTTTGAGGATGCGGTGTAATTCTCTGATGGCTTGTTTGTCATCGTCTACGTGCTCTAGGACGTGATTACAGAAAATAGTATCATAGGTATTGTCCTCGATTGGGATCTCCTGAACATCAAAGCGCATATCCGCCAATGGAGAGAAGAGATCGGCCGTAGTGTAATCTAGATGATCCATCTTACGGAATCGGCCGTAGAAACATTGTTCAGGAGCGATGTGCAAGAGTTTTTGTGGTGTAGTAAGGAAATCTGTGTAGTCCTTTAGATAAAGCCATAAGAGACGGTGTCTTTCAAGACTGTTCGTTCCCGGACATAGTGCGTTTGGACGTTGATTGTCTCCATAGCCGTACGGGAAAAAGCGAGAGTAGCCACGACCATCGATAGGGTCTTCAAACTTTGATCCTCTGAAAAGAACTGGGCTTAGCCATTGAACTATGTAGCTCAATCGAATGAGCAGTGGACGAGGCACCTTGGCAAGCGCCCATTTCATCATCTTAGAGATCATACCTTTTCGTATTCATCCGGCTGAATGCCGAGTGCGTCATAAATGTACTGGAAAGTACTGAGGATTTCTGGTTTGCCATCTACCACGGCTACATCATGCTCAAAGTGCGCACTGTTTTTGCCGTCGGCAGTAAGAATGGTCCAGCCGTCTTTGAGCTGCTTGATTCTGTGCGTGCCAAGGTTGGTCATGGGTTCAATAGCAATAACAAGTCCTTCTTGAATTTTCTTGCCACGTCCGCGACGTCCGTAATTGGGTACTTGAGGTTCTTCATGCATTTTGCGCCCCAAACCGTGACCTACCAATTCACGTACAATACCGTAGCCACGGGCTTCAGTAAATTCCTGAATAGCAGCGCCAATATCACCTATGCGGTTGCCAGCTACCACCTCACGGATTCCAACGTACAAGCTTTCTTTAGTATCGGCGAGAAGACGCTTGGTATCAGCATCCACTTCTCCTACAGGGAAGGTATACGCATGATCGCCGTAGAAATCATTCATAAACACGCCACAGTCTACGCTGAGAATATCACCTTCTTGCAAAGGGTCTTTGCCTGGAATGCCGTGAACAACCTGGGCATTAGGGGACATACATAGGCTGTTTGGAAAGCCATACATGCCTAAGAATCCTGGTTCACCACCGTGGTCGCGAATAAACTCTTCAGCAAGCTTGTCTAGCTCCAAAGGAATGGCACCAGGTACGATCTTTGGTGCAAGCATCCCTAAGGTTTTGCTGACCAATTGCGCGCTCTCACGCATCAATTCAATCTCTTCTCTAGTCTTGTATTTGATCATTATTTCGCGATCAATAAGTTTTCTCCAGTCATTTCAGCCGGTTGATCAATACCCATCAGCGCTAGTAGCGTCGGTGCGATATCACCTAGTTTTCCTTCGGCCAAAGAGAACTCCTGCGCAGAAGAACCCACTAGCCAGCAAGGTACAACAGTTGTAGTGTGCGCTGTGTTCGGCGAACCGTCTTCATTGACCATACAATCTGCATTACCGTGGTCAGCTAGAATGATGAATTGGTAATCCGATTCCAATCCTGCCTCAACCACCGATTGCAAACATGAATCTACAGTTTCGCAAGCCTTGACTGCAGCCTCCATTACACCAGTGTGGCCTACCATATCAGGATTCGCAAAGTTCAAACAAATGAAATCTGTTGCTCCTTCTTTCAGTTTAGGCACAATCGCATCACGGATATCTCCGGCACTCATCTCTGGTTGCAAGTCATAAGTAGCCACCTTCGGTGAAGGACATAAAAGTCGCTCTTCACCATTAAATGGTTCCTCACGACCTCCGGAGAAGAAGAAGGTTACGTGTGGGTATTTTTCTGTTTCTGCAATACGTATTTGACTGCGTCCTGCGCTTTCGAGAACTTCACCCATGGTATTCACTAGGTTGTCCTTGCGGAAGACTACCTCAATGTTTTTGAAGGTGTCGTCATAACTGGTCATTGTCACAAAGTGAAGGTTGAGGGCCTTCATGTTATGGTCGGCAAAATCATTTTGAGTCAATACCTCTGTGATTTCACGTCCGCGATCTGTTCTAAAATTGAACATGATCACTACATCATTTTCTTCGACTCTCGCAAGTGGCGTCCCCGCGTCGTCAGTCATTACTACAGGCTCTAAAAACTCATCAGTAACGCCTGCGTCATAACTTTTCTTGATAGCAGTTACAGCATCTGTGGCTTTCTCCCCTTGACCATTTACCATCAAGTGGTAGGCCTTTGCAACACGCTCCCAACGTTTATCACGGTCCATGCTGAAGTAACGACCGATAATGGAAGCTACACGACCGGTTGTAGTGGACATGTGGTTTTCCAAATCGGACACGTAATCTGCACCACCTTGTGGATCGGTATCACGGCCGTCTGTGAAAACGTGAACGAATACATTTTCAAATGCCTCAGCATATAACCAACTACACAATGCTTTCGCATGATTGATGTGTGCATGTACACCTCCGTCTGATAAAAGACCGGCGATGTGAATTTTACTATTGTTTGCCTTAGCATGAGCTAGGGCCGCCAACAATGTAGGGTCGCTTGCAAAATCTCCATTCTCTGCGGCAAGGTTGATTTTCACTAAATCTTGGTAAACTACACGTCCTGCGCCAAGGTTCATGTGACCTACTTCGGAGTTTCCCATCTGACCTTCAGGCAGACCTACGTCGAGACCAGAAGTCTTCACCCAAGTCTGCGGGTAGTTTTTATACAGAGAATCTACAAAGGGAGTATTTGCTTTATCGATGGCACTGACTTCAGGGTTATCGGCTCTTCCCCAACCGTCAAGTACGATTAATGCTGTCTTTTTCATAGTGCTTGTTGAAGCAACAAAAATAGCGATTCAAAGGCAAAAAAAGACCCGCTCGAAGCGGGTCTTTTTATCTAATATTCATTGGATTAATACACAGCAATCCAAGCTGTTTCAACGATGCCTTTCGCTTCTTCTAGAGCAGCGCGAGCATCACCTAAGCTTTCATGTGAACTAAACACAACTCTATAGGTATCTAGATCTTCTACAAAGCTCACCGTAAAGTCAGACCCGTTATCCGCAATGAAGCGATCAGCAGCCTCTCTCGTTGGGTAAGAACCAATAATTACATAGAATCCTTTTGGTTCTGCTGTAATTACTTCCTCTTCAACAGGAGCCTCAGATGCTGGTGCCGCTTTCAAAGCTTCGATTTCATCCATTAATGCTGCTTTTTCACGGGCATGCGCATTTTTTGCAGCTTTCAATTCTTTTTGAACCGCTGCTTTTTCAGCTTCTGACTTTTCCAATGAAGCACTAACTCTATTTGCCAAAGCTTCGGCATCAGCCATGGCTTGCTTGGCTTTTTTACCAACGCCATCCAATCGTACGGCGGTATAGAAACGCAAGACCCCATCGTTAGAGGAGCCGCTTACCACAGTTCCGTCAATGTAGTCATCGATAAAGGCAGTGTATCGTGTACCCATAATCACCGTTCCGAAGGGTACGAGACCGGGTAACTCCATTGATGCGCCGAGAACTAGATGCTCTGAAAAA
Organism: Flavobacteriales bacterium; assembly: GCA_018623275.1. Classification (GTDB taxonomy): domain Bacteria; phylum Bacteroidota; class Bacteroidia; order Flavobacteriales; family Schleiferiaceae; genus UBA10364. Next base: position 5,619 of record JAAZVU010000016.1, on the reverse strand, counting down.
CCAAAATTTCCATTACTCGATTCTGCGAGTCCAGAACCTATACCGAGATCAAGATTGAATTTTGAAGGCATTTTTACATCCATACCATCGAGCAAGTTGTAATGTCCAACTGCTTCTACAGGAATAATAGTATTCGAAAATCTCCCCGGAGTTCCTATGCCTACAACACCAAGGGTTACTTCAGCAGAAATGGCTGAATTATGAGTGTAAAAAGCACCAAGACGCATGCCGGCGTTTCCAGCAGGAGTACTAAGATTAATATAGTTGTACGAAGGACGAACATCGCTGATATGAATGTTTTCTTCCACGGAAGCATAAGGTGCCCATGTACCTTGGGCAAAGGTTAGGGTAGTAGCCAAAGTGGCCAATAAGGTTAAGGTCTTTTTCATTTTTAGCTTGATTTGTCCTAAATGTACTGCTTTACAGCAACTATTGCATCGTTTTTAATAGCATTCGTCAATTTTTAAACTCTAACGTATCCACCTCCACGGCTTCTACACCTGGCTGAAAAATTCGAGCGGTGTGCTCGCCTTTTAAGGTATAAGTGCCATTTTCGACGCGAATCCATGAGCCTTCGCGCAATCCTATAACGGGTACATCATTGAATTTGTGGAATTCACCAATTCTGGTTTCTCGCGTTTCACCCATGTGTTTTGAGCCTGCAATAGGATCGAGGTAGTGTGGGTTGATGTTGAAGGGTACCCACCCGAATGCCTTGAATGAAGGTGGGTAAATGATGGGCATATCGTTGGTAGTAGAGATGCTTTGCCCGGTCATGTTACAGCCCGCAGAAGTGCCCATGTAGGGTTTCCCGCTTCGTACTGCGGCATCTATGGCTTCAAAGTAGCCACTTTCGCGAAGGTCATTGGCAAGAACGAAGGTGTTTCCTCCACCAGTGAAGAATCCATCGGCCCAGCCGCAGCCCTCCTCGGCAGAAGCGAATTCATGAGCTCCTTTGACACTAAAACCCCAGCTCTCGAGGACTTCCTTTGCTTTGGCTGTGTAACCGTCGTGTGAGATGCCACCCGGTCGGGCGTAGGGTATGAAAAGGATGTTTCCTGCTGAAGGGAAGAAGTCTTTGCACTCCTCTTCGAGGTAGCTTAAGTAGGGCTTTCCGTAAACGGTACTTGTACTGACTATGAGTAGCTTCATGAATTATTTTGTTTCGTTGTGAAGATAGGTCCAGACCGATTTTTTTAGTCCATTCATTTCGGTCCAAATTGGACGAACTACGCCATTTTGAGCGCTGATGTGGTTGTAATCGCCCATGAATACGGTGCTTGCTGGGAAGAAAGGTTCATCATTGATTTGCCATTCGGTCCAACTTTGACCTCCGTCTACACTCTTGCTGAGGTAGGTGTTCGTTTCATTGTCTTTCTCTGTGTTTCTACGGTCGTAATACACTGCATACAGGTGCCCTGAGGATGGGTCTACGGTGACCCAGGGTAGGAATTGGTCGGAAGATCCTCCATCAGGACTTACTCTTGCAGGCCGGCTCCATGTACTTCCAGCATCGTCTGAGGAACTGATCCATATTTCGCCGCCGTTGCGCTCGTCTTTATCGCCCCAACAGACGTAAACTCGGCCATAGTAGGCGCTGCTTTCGCAATGGTCAACCACAGTCACTGGCATGCCGTTGGCGCGGTTAAAGCCAGGATAGCTTTGTGTCCAGCCGTCTTTTTGGTCGGCTACTCGTATTTCTTCCCAGTGTTGACCGTCCAAACTGCGGTTGAAATAGATGCCTCCATTTAATGCCCAGCCTACATAGCGCGCTTTTTTGATGCCGTATGCGGGAACAGCACCTTCGCTGGTGCCGTCGTCGTCTATACAGTCACCTTGTTGTTCGGTGATCACTACGGGCTCGGACCAACTCTGTCCTCCGTCATTACTTTCGCTGAAAAGGATGGTGCTTTTGCAATTTTCGTCTGAGGTACCGTAGGCGTCAAATTGAGTCCAGCTCAAGGCGATTGTGCCCTTTGTTGGATGAATGGCAGCCCATTCTTTATCGTGTTTTTTTCCATTAACGGCAGTAAAAGAGCCGTCGGTAAACGTGCCCTGAGGACCGTCTTTTGTTTGGCAGACCATGCGGTCGAGGATCTGATCGCTGCTCCAGTTGGTGCCCTCGGGGTCGCTGAGGTGGAAATAATAAATGCGGCCGTTCCCGTCAGTGATAATACACGGGTCGCCCCAAACGCCATACGGGCTCGATATTTTTTCTTGGGTCCAAGTAATCCCGCCGTCAGTACTTTGGTAGAAGTTGTCCAAAATACTCGCAGCATAAACGTTCATGGGGTTGGTAGGGTCCACGCTGATGCTGGGCTCACAGATGCCGCTGCGGAAGGAAGGACCCTCATGAATTTTCACCGCTTGAGCGAATGTGTTAAAACTGCTCAACAAGGCGCCGAGAAGCAGGGTAAAAAGCGAAAATTGGCTTAATTTCACGGACATGAAAAAATCATTGCTTCTACTCATATTGGTGTGCTTTGGAATCTGTGGGTTCTCTACGAAGGTAAAGCATGAGTTCTATGTAAGCGTCACTGACATTTATGTTGATGCAGAAAAAGGACAGATTGATGGTGTGGTGAAGTGCTTTCCCGACGATTGGGAGCGTGCAATGAATGCCTTGCTGGCAAACAAAGTACAGCGCTACGTGCAGTTAGATTCGACCTCGCAAGACAGCTTGCATGCAGTGTATTTACAGAAGCACTTAAACGTTCAAGTAGGCGAGCAGTCAATAAAGTTCGGCTACTCGGGTACGGTTCGAGGACCTGATGAGGTGTACTTGCTGTTTGAAGGACCTATGGAATTGGCTCCGGAAGAATATGCAGCTGGATGGAGCGTAAACCAAACCTTGTTGGCGGATATTTATCCTACTCAGGAGAACATTGTCATTCTGCATTACGACGGTCAGAAGTATACTAGTAGTTGCCGCGAGGGCAATGAGTACGAATTCAACCATTCATTTTAGATGTTTTACATAGAGCTGGGCCTCAGGCACATCCTCGATATAGAAGGGTACGACCACATGTTGTTTTTGCTCGCCCTTACCTTGCCTTTAACCTTCCGCGATTGGAAACAGACCCTTTGGTGGGTAACGGCCTTTACGGTGGGACATAGTTTGACGCTGGCTTTAACGGCAACAGAATTGATTTCAATAGACGGCACGTGGGTTGAGCTGGGCATTGCAGTGACCATTTTCTTAACGGGGGGCTTTCATTTGCTGCGTAATTTTTCGGTATCCAATTCTGGCCGCTACCTCTCACTCATCTTCGGCGCAGTGCATGGCATGGGCTTCGGCTCGTATTATTCCTTTATTGCACAAAACGATGTTTTTTGGTGGGCTTGGTTGCCGTTCAACCTCGGCATTGAAGTGGGGCAAATAGCACTTGTAGTGGTATTGCTTTTTGTATATTCGATTCTCCAAAAATTTGGTGTCCAGTTAAGAACACTGAGATTGCTCTTTACAGGAGTGGTTTTGACCTTAAGTGCACAGATGATTTTGGAACGAATTCCTAACGAACTCTTTTAATTCAAATACATGAGAAATAGATTGTTATGGTTGGCCTTGGGGGCCGCTTTTACATTGACTGCACAGAATGTCAATACGTCTAAATTCCGTCAATTAGGTCAAGAGTTGCCAACGCCAAATGTCTACCGTACGGCTTCAGGGGCACCGGGTCATGAGTACTACCAGCAGCAGGCTGATTACAACATGAGCATTACCCTTGATGATGAAACGCAACGCATCTACGGGAAAGAGACCATTACTTACACGAATAATAGCCCGGACGAGCTGCGCTATTTGTGGGTGCAATTGGACCAAAATATGCGTGCAAAAAACAGTACGACACAGGAGATCAAGCGCGGACCGATCTTCTCGGAGCGCGGCAATACGGCGCAGACGGCTTTCAATCAGCTAAAGAAGAATCAGTTCTACGATTTTGACGGTGGCTTTAAAATCGATTACGTACAGACGACTTCAGGTAAGAACTTGCGCTACACCATCAACAATACGATGATGCGTATCGATCTGCCAACGCCATTGCGCAAAGGACAGAAGTTCTCGTTCAACATCAAATGGTGGTTCAACATCAACGACCGTATGGACATCGGTGGTCGCTCAGGATACGAGTACTTTGAAAAAGACGACAATTACCTCTACACCATCGCACAGTTCTTCCCAAGAATGGCAGTGTACAATGATGTTGAAGGATGGCAGAACAAGCAGTTCTTAGGTTCGGGTGAGTTTACCCTTCCTTTTGGGGACTACAAGGTGAGCATTACCGTTCCTTCAGATCACGTGGTGGCTTCGACGGGTAAGCTTACCAACGAGAGCAAGATATTGTCGTCGAAGCAGCGTGCCCGTTTGGCCAAGGCGCGTAAGAGCTATGACGATCCGGTAATTATTGTGACGCAAGAAGAAGCCGAGCAGGCTGAAAAAGACAAGAGCACGAAGAGCAAGACTTGGGTATTCGAAGCAGAGAATGTTCGTGATTTTGCATTCGCGACTTCGCGTAAGTTCATCTGGGATGCACAGGCTGTAGATATTAATGGTAAGACTACCATGGCGATGAGCTACTACCCGAAAGAAGGGAACCCATTGTGGGAGCAGTACTCAACGCGCGTTGTTGCGCACACTTTGAAGGTGTACAGCAAATTCACGGTAGATTACCCGTACCACAAAGCCATTTCGGTACACACCAAATGGATCGGTATGGAGTACCCGCAGATTTGTTTCAACGGCGGTCGTCCAGAAGCAGACGGTACGTACAGCGAGAGCACGAAATACGGAATGATTGGTGTGATTATCCACGAGGTAGGTCACAACTTCTTCCCAATGATTAGTAACTCTGACGAGCGCCAGTGGACGTGGATGGATGAAGGTCTGAACACGTTTGTACAGTACTTGACAGAGCAAGAGTGGGATCATGAGTACCCATCTCGTCGAGGTCCTGCACACAAGATTGTGCCTTACATGAGTGGTCCAAAGGAGGATATGGTTCCGATTATGACCAATTCTGAGAGCATCTTGCAGTTTGGGAATAATGCCTACGGCAAGCCAGCAACTGCCTTGAACATCCTTCGTGAGACAGTTATGGGTCGTGAGTTGTTCGACTACGCCTTTAAAGAGTACAGCCGTCGTTGGGCCTTTAAGCACCCGTCACCGGCAGATTTCTTCCGCACGATGGAAGACGCTTCAGGGGTAGATTTGGATTGGTTCTGGAGAGGTTGGTTCTACACCACAGACCATGTGGATATCGCTATCACGGATGTAGAGTGGTACCAGATGAGCACAGGGAATCCAGATATTGAAAACCCAATTCTTGAGGAGAAAGCACGCAAGGCCGATGCACATATTGGTAAAGCACGCAATTCAGTCATTCGCACAGTAGTAGATGAAAACGAGGCGGCTCGTGATTTCTACAACCGTTACAACCGTTTTGAGGTGAAGGAGAGTGACCGCGAAGAATACCAGCGCTACCGCGACGGTTTGAGCGAGGAAGAGGCAGCAATGCTTGATGCAGGCTACCACTTCTACGGTGTTTCTTTTGAGAACCAAGGAGGCTTGGTGATGCCATTGGTATTGCGCTTCACATTGGAAGACGGCACGGAAGAAGT
>JAAZVU010000015.1 GCA_018623275.1 Flavobacteriales bacterium | reverse complement strand
GAGGCCAAGCTTTCAAATGAAGTGAGTCCTCAGATCTTTCATGAATTGACGCTGGAATATGACGGGTATCGAATCTTTTTCGCCAAAAGCAGTCATTTTATTCAATGTATGCAGAGCTATGGGAATGCTGTTGGTTGGGAGTTGACTCCGGAAGAAGAAAGAAACCTGCGTAATTATATCAAGAGAAATGGTGGACGTATGCCGAAGTACAAACCGGTACCCGTGGGTGAGGCGCCCATCTTAAAGGAGACTGAGATTCTGGCTGCCATTGATACCGTTATCAGTAAGGATTCATCCATTGAGAAAGTTTCGTCGGTCTTATTTGATATCGATAATGAAGTAAGTAATGTAGTGGACACACTGTCCTTTGAAGAGATTAGCAAGCCCGATACGTCTAAAGAAGAATTGACCCCAAGAAATGCTGTTACTCTGGCTCACAGTGAAGTTGTACCTCTGAATAGAAGAGAGGTTAGAGTAACGCCACCGATGAAGTACCAAGGTGGCCAATTGACCATGAATGGCGAGCGAATAACAGCACGTGATGCCAAGTACATCTCAAGAGCACATGCTCCCTTGGCATTCAAGCAGTTTAAAAGGGCCGCTAGCATTCGTTCGTGGAATTATGTTTGGGGGCTTTATTCCATCAGCACAATGGCTTCTGGAGTAGGTAATGGAGACGGCTTCGTTACAGCTGTAGGGGTAGGTATTGGCGGATTCGCCGCAGTTCGCGAAAAGATGAGAGTAGAGGCATTGGAAAAAGGCGTTTACGAATACAATAAGACCTTACCAGGGAATCATTAACCGAAGACGAAACATTGGTGCTGACTAGTCGTGGCAATTCGGGAAGGAATAATTTCATAGATTGTACATACTTAACACGCATGTATGATTAGTTCAAACCTATTGTGGATCGTTCTGATAGGCTTCACAATTGTCGGTATTCTTCTCGGTAGATTAACCTCCACAAAATCGGTGGACGATTTCGCTCTTGGCGGTCGTAACATGGGCTTTTTCCCGTCTTTAATGACCTTGAGTGGGACGTTTGTCAGTGCGGTAACGTTGATGGTCTACACATCATTTGTATACATTTACGGGATAAGCGCAGCATGGATATTTGTTGGGTATACGCTTGGTTTTCTGTTCTTTATACCATTTGCGTTAAAGCTTTATAGACTTTCTTTAGAACACCAATTCTTTACGCTAACCGATTACTTTGTTTTCCGTTATGGTCGCAAGACGGCTCGCTGGGTCATAGGTGTCATTTTCGTATGGTACGTTGGATTACTATCTACCCAATTACTAGTTGGATCCAACCTCTTGAATGAATTAGGTGGTGTTCCAGTGTCTTTGGCAAAACTAGGGATGTTGCTGACTGTTTTGACCTACTTGCTCGTCGGTGGTTTTGGTTCTGTAGTTAAGACCGATATCTTTCAGTTTCTCGTTATTTTCTTAGTTCTAATTTTAGTCTCATTAACGATTAACAAAGGGGGAGAGGTTCCTCCAGAGATGTACGAGCCGTTCAATGCCGGTCCTGTGAATATCATAGCCTTTCTGCTCTTGGGGATTTTAACACCTTTTGCAACGCAGGACTATTGGCAAAAGGTATTCGCGATGAAGAATGAAGTCGTGGTAAAGCAAAGTTTCCGAGTGGGGGCGGGGATCAATATTTTATTGACTGTGGCACTTACTTACGTTGGACTTATCGCTCGTAGTTCTTTCCCAATCTCTGGAGCTGTGGCTAATGAGCACGCTGAGATGATGGTCCTAAGAACCTTCACAGAGCTCGTTCCACCAGAATTTCAGGTGGCTGTACTCATCGCATTCTTTGCTGCCATACTCTCAACCTCAGATACTTACTTATTCTTGTTGAGTTTGAATGTGACTAATGATTTGTTCCCTAAAAGCGAGGAAAGCGCTTCATCAGGAATTGGTCGGATTCGAAAAGCTCTCGTGGTTGTAGGGGTATTTGCCCTTTTAATCGCACTCTTCTTTCAACGGATAGAAGATATTGTGGTGACCTTCAAGGCACTAGGTATAGGAATCGCTCCAGTAATCTTTTATGATTGGGCAGGTAAGCACCATAAACAAAGTGTTGTGCGAGCTTTGCTCATCATGACTGTAGTAAGCCTAGGGGTCAGTCTGTACATGATGAATACTGCTGGGAAAATCAATCCGGCCATAGCCTTCGTAAGTATTGGAACTTCAGCTATAGTCTATGGGTTATCCTACGCTTTTAGAAAGAAAGAAGCATAAAAAAAGCCCCGCTGAAAGCGGGGCTTTTTATTCAGTTGAAGAGTTCTTCAAGCGGATCATTGGTTTGTTGTTCGTCTAACTGTGTTTGTGGGAGACCCTCAATCACGGTTATTGGTTTTTGCTTAAGATGTAACTTATTAAACATAGGTTCTTGGTTTTTGATGGTATAAATATACTAAATAAATCTAAGCGAAGATGTCTAATATGAGACTTTACGCTTTGTTAATAGTATTATAACCTACTTTACAGTTTGATAATCTTCTCAATCTTAGAAAATCCACTATCACCAGTGATACGAACCACATACGTTCCTTGTGCTAATCCATTCATATCAATTAATAGCTCAGCAGGCCCAGAAGGAAGTAATCTGCTTGTTAGGTTTTGAATGAATTGACCGTTCGCGCCGAATAATTGGGCTTGTATTTTTTGTTCTTGTTCTAAATTGAACTGAACCGTCAATATCTTGCCTTCTACGATAGGGTTGGGGTAAGCAATTCCGCCATCTGGGTGTGGAGGTACAATGGTGTCTTGACCGAATACTTGTGCTATGTACGTTCTATTCTGCTGTGGTCCGTCCCCGTAGAATCCAGACATCCATACCTCCGAAGGAATAATTTGACCTTGCTGGTCGTACATGTTCTGTATTGCGAAATAATCTCCCCAACGCTCGTAACTATCGCTGTGTCGATCTACATGAGTTGTTCCAGCTTTTAAATCGATAGGATCTGAAAATGAAGTGTCGTTTCCTAGCTGAACCGCACCCACTCCAGGATGGCCGTCGATAGAGGTATAATTAAATCCTATTAGGCTCTGAATTTGGTTAGTATGAGCGCCTGTCCAAGCGATATTTGGATAACCGTAATCTCTATTGGGATGGTAGAATATCCGCGCAGTTAATTTTGGATCTGAGGATTGTGCATCGGCAATGAAACCGTGGTAAATACCTGCATTTGCATTGTTGCCATGCGCCGTAGTGCTAACGAATTGGATCCAATCGTCCTTTTGGATGGCACCCAGAACACGCCCGTCATTTGTCTGAAGCCCTTTGGTGGCGTCCGTGGTATCGGTATCACCTTGCTTGCCATTGGGCGGAACACCATAGGGGACATTAGAGATTAGAGCTTGTGTATTTATTGTGGTGTCCTGTCCCTCGCTTAATGTAATCAAGAAGATGGTATCGTTTTGCAAGTCAAAGTTTCGGTTTGAAAGGAATTGAAGCTGATCGGCAATATTATCGTGGCCACGAATTGCATGTAGATTACGCGTGAATTTACCGTCGTGACTGATTTGTGTATACACCGTAGCGTTCACATCTTCACCATCAAATCCGGCCATCTTATCCAGGTGCCATATAACGGAACCGTCAAAACCAACCTGCCAGCTCACTCCTGGGATGATCAGGTTAGCGGTGACTACGAGGCCTGTTTCACTTAAAGAAATTGCGGGGAAATCTGTCCAACGGTTGTTATTCAATGGGTTACCGTCTAATCTGTATACGTACCATGGATCAGCAGGGTTATTCGTAGAGCTGAAGCAAACTATGATACGGCTATTGGCGGCATCGTTGTCTTTTAGAAAGACTAATACGAATCTATCTTGCGTTGGATCGTAAATAAGTTTAGGGTCGTAGTAATTCTCGAAAGCTGTACCACCCGCCATCTGTTGAAGACTTTTCAAGCCAATTGGCCCGGGCATGAGTAGCTCGCCTGTATTTAGGTCTAGTGCCCAGAAAATTGAATTGACCGCTGCACATAGAATACCATCCTTACTTATGGCCATCGCATTATCATTGGGGATCCCACCGGTGTAATCGTATGGATTACCTGCCGGGGTAAGGCGATAAAGAGATGTCCCAAAACCTTTCACAGGGGTGGGAGTAGTCATTGTTTTAGCAGCACTTTTAGATGCAGGAAAGTTTCTGTAGTCCTGTTTGACCTTCTGGGAAGCGATGAAATCTTTGTAGCCTTCGCCACCTGGTATAGGCGTTCCAGTAGGGTACATAAAAGCTATTGCTTGTGCAGTAGATTTTGCGGGATCAATGGTGCCCACAAATTCTGCTTTCATGCGCTTGGCATTGAAAGAGGTGTTTTGAGCCAATAATTGGCCACCAAATACCGCAAGGACAAGCAATACTTTTTTCATCATACTTGAATTACTCCAGGGTTGTACGTTTTATGTTCTGGATTGTTATTGGCCATTTCTAGCCCATAACTTAACCAATTCCTAGTCTTAGCTGGGTCAATAATTGCGTCTACCCAAAGTCTAGAGGCTGCATAATACGGACTAGTTTGCTTTTCATAGCGGTCTTCTATCGTTTTCTTCAATGCCGCCATTCCTTTTTCGTCCAATTCTTGTCCGCTCTTTTTAATCCTCGCTGCTTCAATCTGTAATAGCACTTTCGCAGCTTGGGCGCCGCCCATCACAGCTAGTTTTGCATTTGGCCACGCGAGTATGAGTCTGGGGTCATAGGCGGTACCATTCATAGCGTAGTTACCTGCACCATAGCTGTTGCCTACAATAACCGTGAATTTGGGAACGACACTATTTGCCACTGTATTGACCATTTTGGCGCCGTCCTTGATGATGCCACCGTGTTCGCTTTTACTGCCTACCATAAAGCCTGTGACATCTTGCAAGAAAATTAGTGGGATTTTCTTTTGGTTACAATTGGCCACGAATCGCGCAGCTTTATCCGCGCTATCACTGTAAATCACACCACCAAATTGCATCTCGCCCTTTGCATTCTTGCTTACGGCTCTATTGTTCGCTACAATACCTACTGCCCAGCCATCTATTCGCGCGTATCCACATAGGATGGTTTTACCGTAAGTCTCTTTGTATTCTGTCCAGCTATCGGCATCTACTAGACATTCAATGATCAATTTAGAATCGAATGGTTTTCCGTCGTGTGGGATGTGCCCATACACTTCTTCTGGGGGTCTTACTGGAGATTTAGATTTTGTCCTGCTAAAACCAGCAGTGGGACGAGCGCCCATTTTATCCACGAGCTCTTTTATGGTGGTCAGTGCTTCGGCATCGTCTTCACACTTATAATCCGTAACTCCGCTGAGATCACAGTGGGTATCGGCACCTCCAAGGGTTTCGTTATCGACATCCTCTCCAATGGCGGCCTTCACGAGGTAGCTTCCAGCTAAGAAAATACTGCCACTACCTTTTACAATGAGACTTTCATCGCTCATGATAGGAAGGTAGGCACCACCCGCAACGCAGCTGCCCATGATGGCTGAAATCTGTGGAATATTCATCCCACTCATGATGGCGTTGTTTCGGAAAATTCGACCGAAGTGTTCACGGTCTGGAAAGATTTCATCCTGCAAAGGCAAAAAGACTCCGGCACTATCTACCAAATAGATGATGGGAGTGTGGTTTTCCATGGCAATTTGCTGGGCTCTCAGATTCTTTTTTCCTGTAATAGGAAACCATGCACCGGCCTTTACGGAAGCGTCGTTGGCTACGACGATGCATTGTCTGCCCTGAACGTAAGCGAGTACCACTATGACACCGCCTGCAGGGCAGCCTCCATATTCCTCGTACATCCCGTCACCGGCAAAGGCGCCTATTTCAAGACAAGGCTTGTTAGCATCTACTAAGTAGGTGATCCTCTCGCGTGCTGTCATTTTGCCCGCATCGCGTTGCTTTTGGAGTTTTTTCTCGCCTCCGCCTTTTTCTATGATGGCATGCCTGCGAGCCATTTCGCTAACCAGTAGCTTGAGCTCGTCTTCGTTTTTATTGAATGCTAGATTCATGGTGGTATTTGGGTTATTTCTGTCTAAGGTTCAATTCTTGGAAGTAGTCCCAAGAACTACGTCCTAAGTTAAAGAACACATCTAAAGCACTCAAGTTGCTGATAAACCCATTTTTTTCACCAAATACTTGAAGGTATGCGGGCATTTCTACTTCTAATTCCCTTTTGGGATGCAGGCTACGCGCATCTTGGCCATGAAAGCTAGGATGGTATGAGGAGGTGAACTCGATGTCCTTGGAAAATTCGAGCCAATGGAACATTAGCCGAATCGTCGCCAGATTTAGTTCCCATAGTGTGTTGAATCGATGGTTTAATACCCCCTCAAGATCCGGAAATAGCACCTCAAAGAATGGGCTATTTGCATAGGCGGTTTCTATAGATCTCAGGTGATTCTTCACCCAATCCTCCTTGTAAGAAAGTGGGGTGCGGCGAATGTCCTTGATGCTTCGATCGACCGGTACACTCAATACTTGCTTGCCATTAGGTCCCGCTATTTCAGTTCTTGATCTATAGCTCTGCTTTTGGAAATTTTCGTGTGCCTCTAATAGTATACCGTCACTCTGAACGGCATGAGCCACCCAAAGAGCAGGAGGGAGGTATGCAGTAGAAAGCAGTGTGGGCATATCTATTTCTTACGCTTTCTGACGAATTGAACCACTTGGTAAATTCCAAGAAGTACAATGAAATGCCAGAAATAGCTTTGGCGTTCACCTTGCCCGTTCACGGTGGTAAATACGCGATCGGTACGGATTTTATCCATTCCTTCGCCGTGTTTGTCGTAGCTCATCCAGATAAAAACTGGCTTACCAACAATGTGGTCTTCAGGTACATATCCCCATTTACGAGCATCCAGACTGTTGTGACGGTTATCTCCCATCATCCAGTAATAGTTCTTCTCAAAAGTGTAAGAAGTGGCTTCAGCACCGTCAATGATGGCCTTTCCCTCTTTGGTGATTTTAAGATCGTGACCTTCGTATTCGTCTATGATTCTTCTGTAACTGTTTAGATTCTTTGCAGTCAATTCAACTGTTTGGCCAGCTTCGGGAATTAGAATTGGACCGAAATTATCCCAAGTATCATTATACGGACGCTCTCCATGGCCAGTATCTGGATTAGGGAACAGTATTTCTTGTGCCTGTCCTGCTTCAATTTCAAGGAGGCCTGCAGGCTTAGTAGTATCTACAGGTGTGCCAGGGCGGTTCGCTATTACTGGCCAGATTTTAACCACGTTCGGAAGCGCCAGAATATCGTCAACATGTTGCTGTTGAAGGAACATGATGTAATCCGTCTGCGTACGCTGGTACACGTCTTGATCCGTTGGATACTTGCGCTGCTCTGCGTCGGTTAAGTAATTGATGTCGAAGTCTTTTTTGAGACGCTTTTTGCTAAACCCTTGTCCGTTGGTTTGGACGTAATACAAGAACTGAGGGAAGCTTCTATCTGGAAACTCCATGGCGCTTCCATTGACAAAAACTTTAGTATCGATTACTTCTAGGCTATCACCAGGAGTACCTACACAGCGCTTGACGTAGTTTTCTTTCTTATCCACGGGCATGTTATCCATTGGATAATTGAACACCACAGGATCACCCACTTTAACTGGTGCTATTGCCGGAAGTCTTAAGTAAGGGATTTGCGGCCAGCTTGCATAAGACGGCACTCCTGCAAAAGGCACCTTATTGTGAACGAGTGGTAAGGATAGTGGCGTCATTGGCACTCTCACACCGTAATGCATCTTAGAGACAAAGAGGAAATCACCAACCATCAAACTTTTCTCCATTGAGCTGGTAGGAATGGTGTAGGCTTCAAAAGTGGTGGAGCGGATTACAGTAGCTACTACGATTGCGAAGAAGATGCTGTTTACACCTTCACCGAGATTTTTCTTAATGTATTTATCGTCTCGTCCCCAGTATTTGAGGGTTTCTTGGTAATTCAAATACCCCAGGTACAGACCAAAGCTCCCCATTACAGCAGCCGTTTGCCAGGTCTTTCTAAACTTGAAGACGTGAAGCAACTCGTAGATCATGATAATGCCCATGACTACGCCAACGACAGGAATACAGTAAAGTATGATCCAATATGTGGGACGTTCAGTGATTTTTACGAGCACGTAAGCGTTGTAAACAGGAACAAAAGCTTCCCAAGCCTTGCGTTCTGCTGCTACGTAAAATTTCCAACTGATTGCGCCAAACCACAGCGCTTGGACTAAAGTGAAGATGATAAATTCCATATTTCGAAAGTAGTCTATTCGATATCGTTAATTTGTTAGGATACTGTGAAAGTCTTTAGAGTCCGAGCACATCTCTCATTCCAAAGACGCCCTGCTTGCCGATGATCCATTCAGCAGCGCGAACTGCCCCTTGAGCAAAACCTTCTCTGCTGTGCGCATGATGTTCTAAAGAAATCTTATCTATTGAGCTTTCATAGGTCACCGTATGTGTTCCACAATAAGGGTCGATGCGCTCATCTGTAATTTGTAGGTTGTTCGGCTCCTTTTTCTGAGACCAATTTTTAAGCTGCGGATATGCCGCAATAATTCCTTCAGCCGTGGTAATTGCCGTCCCTGAAGGAGCGTCTTTTTTCCCAGTATGATGGATTTCATGAACTCTTGGTTCGTAATCCTTTTGAGGTGCCATCAATTCTGCGAGCTTCTCGTTCATCACAAAAAATAGGTTCACCCCAAGACTAAAGTTGGATGCATATAGGAAACCGATATTGTTCTTCTCTGCAGCTTCGTCCGCCTCTTGTTTATCTGCTAACCAGCCAGTAGTTCCACTTACCACTGGTGTCCCTGTCCCTAATATGCTTTTAATATTTGATAAGGCAGCCTCTGGTTGGGTGAACTCTATGGCCACATCTGTAGCTTTGATAGCTTCTAGATCCAGCGCTTCACCATTATTGATGTAGGTTATTTCATGACCGCGATCCTTGGCGATTTTTTCAATGGCTTGGCCCATACGGCCATATCCTATGATAGAGATTTTCATGGTAAAGTCAATGTCAGGGTGATTCCTGGGTTCACATAAGCTCCAGCCAATGTATTGGTCTGCATGAGACTTGGACGTAGGCTTAAATCGTCGCTAACATCAAAGTCATATAAGTGAGCGTCTATGTTCGCGTCGAGTATGCTTAAAACATAAACGCCGATTATTCCGAAGAATGCATATTCTCTTTGAGTACGAAGGGCGTCCATATACCCAATGGTCTCCGTAGCAACACCATCCGCGGTGGTTTGGTAAAAAGGAGCGGGGAGACTGGCGAACAAATCTGGATCAAATGCCTCTAGATCTGTTCTTGTGGTTAATGTAGGTTGATCAATAATGAGTTGTAGTACTTGCTTGTAACTTTTAAAGTCGCTATCCAAATCGTAGTAATAGTACCCTGCACCGCCAATAGCACCCCATACAAAAGGAACCTTCCAGTATTTCTTGTTGTACATCTGGCCAGCGCCAGGGATCAGGGCTAAGGTGGTGGCCTTTTTAATATTGTGTTTGGCGGCCTCTGTATGAATGTGGTTGTGCGCTGTAGAAAGCGTCAAGGTGGTGTCGGCTTCTTGCGCCGATAAGGTGTAAAAAGCTGATAACAAGAGCAGTATTACTGTTCTCTTAACCATTCAGTTTAGAGATGATTTCTGCGAGCTCCTTGTCCGAACCGAATTCAATTTGGATTTTCCCCTTGCCTTTTGCGCTTTGTGAAATAGCCACTTTTGAACTAAAATAGGCACCAAGCTGCTTTTCCAGTCGAGATAATTCTTCGGGCTTTTCAGGCTTCGCTTTTGGAGCCACTGGATTCTTGAGTGCCTTCACCAGCTCTTCTACACGTCGTACACTAAGTCCTTCCTTGAGAACCTTCTTGTAAAGGTCAATTTGGCTTTCTTCCGAAGGAAGGTTGAGTAGCGCACGTGCATGTCCCATAGAGAAAACAACGTTTGTGCTTCCCTCATTATTTTCATCGGCACTCTCATTGCGGTGTAAATCGCGCAGCTCTGCTTGAATGAGTGCGGGTAATTTTAATAGCCTTAAAAAGTTAGTGATGGTCGAACGTCCCTTTCCAAGACGTTGGGCAACTTGCTCTTGGCTCAAGCCTAATTCGTCCATCATTCGCTTGCAGGAATAGGCCATTTCAATGGGGTCTAGATCTTCACGCTGTAAATTCTCTACGATAGCGAGTTCTAGTAGCTGACGGTCGTCTGCTAATCGGATATAGGCAGGGATTTCAGTGAGTCCGGCCATCTGTGAGGCTCGAAAGCGGCGCTCACCAGAAATCAATTCGAACTTCAGCCCATTCTTTCTAACTGTAATGGGTTGAATGATGCCTACTTCTGATATACTTTGAGACAATTCGATAAGGGCATCGCTGTCGAAATTACTTCGAGGCTGAAATGGGTTGGTGGTAATACTGTCAATAGCAATGGTTGCTACCGTACCAACAAGCTTTTCAGCTCCTTTATCCGTTACCTTATTAACCTTTGCTGCCTCATCGCCTAGAATGGCGGAAAGGCCTTTTCCCATTGCTCGTTTCGCCATTGTACTAAGCTCCTTTTGCGATTATTTCTTGTGCTAAAGTTAGGTAATTCTCTGCGCCTTTACTGCTCGCATCATATGCGATGATAGGCTCTCCGTGAGAAGGGGCTTCACTTAATTTGATATTTCGATGAATTATGGTCTCAAACACCAATCCTTCAAAATGAATTTTTACCTCCTCGGCTACCTGGTTCGAAAGACGAAGTCTTGAGTCAAACATGGTAAGCAGTAAGCCTTGGATATTTAAGTCTTCATTGTGAAGCTCTTGGACTTTCTTGATGGTATTTAGCAATTTTCCTAGACCTTCAAGCGCGTAATACTCGCATTGAATGGGTACCAAAACGCCATCAGCAGCTGTAAGTGCATTAAGCGTAATCAATCCAAGGGAAGGGGCGCAGTCAATGATGATGTAGTCGTATTTCTCTTTAACCTCGCTTAAAGCGTTAGCTAGAAAAAATTCACGTTTTGGCTGATCAATGATCTCTAGTTCAACAGCAACTAGATCAAGCTGTGCAGGAATTATATCGACGTTTGCCGTGTTGGTCTTGTGGATAAGAGTGCTCGCTGGACGGGCACCTTCTATGAGCTCATACGTACCTTCAGTAGCATCATCGTGTGCTAATCCAAACCCGCTCGTCGCATTGGCCTGAGGATCTGCATCAATGATGAGTACCTTCTTTTCTAATGCGCCTAAGGCAGCACTCAAATTAACGGCGGTAGTTGTTTTACCTACACCACCTTTCTGGTTGGCTACAGCTATAATTTTACCCATGGAATTCATCTTTTCAAGCACTCAAATGTAAGTGAATGCTCGGCCAAAAACTAAAAAAGAAATTAACAGCTTAACCCTTTGTGATTATTCAATTATTGCTCGAGCTGCAGGCTGATTAACTCGCTATAATGCCCACCTGCATTTTCTAGTTCGGCATGGGTGCCTTTCTCAATGATAGCTCCATTGTCAAGGCAAATAATTTGCTCGCAATGTTTCACACTACTCACTCTGTGTGCGATGATCATCGAGGAGATCGAAGAGGTTGCTTCTTTAATGTTGCCAAGGATAAGCTCTTCGGTTTCTGTATCCACCGCACTTAGACAGTCGTCGAAGACCATAAGCTTAGGATCTTTCGCTAAAGCCCTTGCGATGCTCACGCGTTGTTTTTGACCACCACTTAGCGTAATTCCTCGCTCGCCTACCTTCGTTTCATAGCCTTTAGGGAAGTCGATGATGTTTTCGTGAACACCCGCGGCTATGGCCGCTTGCTCTACTTTTTGACTATTGAATGTATCAAGGCCAAATGCGATATTGTGTGCAATGGTATCGCTGAAAAGGAAGGCCTCTTGAGGGACCCAACCTAAGTACTTCTTTAAGGTAGGTAAATGCCATTCCTTGATATTTACACCATCCACTAAAATCTCTCCTTCACTAGGGTCGTATTGACGAACCATCAGTGCCGTAATGGTACTCTTCCCAGATCCAGTTTTACCCAAAATACCCAAGCTGTGGCCAGCCTTAACCGTAAAGCTAACCTTGTCCAAGGCTTGGATGCCGCTGTTGGGGTAGGTAAAGCTCACGTTTTTGAATTCTACCCTACCTTGGAATGATGCAGGTTTATGTGTGCCCGATTCAAAATCTGGTTCTTCCGAGAGGAATTCATTTAGTCTTTCCATCGAGGCGGCAGCACTTTGGACCAGACTCGTCACCCAACCAATAGAAGCAATAGGCCATGTAAGCAGGTTGACGTAATAGATGAACTCGGTAATGTTTCCGGCGCTAACTTCACCGTTGAAATACAAGCGTCCCCCTACGTAAATAGTAATGAGCGTGGAGATTCCGACCATCAATATCATGATGGGTTGGAATGTAGCATTGACCCTGAAAAGCTCTTCGTTCACCGATCGGTATTCGATAGCTTCTTTCTTGAATTTGCGATTAAACCAATCCAGCCTGTGGTAGGATTTAATCACACGCATTCCAGAAAAACTTTCTTGGGCAAATGTGCTGAGCGTACTCAGTTGCTCTTGAACGGCGAGGGATTTCATGTTAATTAAATTGGCCACCTTGTAAACCAAAAATGCTAGTAAAGGCAGGGGAGCAAGGGTAAGAAGCGTAAGTTTCAGACTCACGCTAATCATGATGGAGATGACTAAAATAATAGTGAATCCAGTATTGAGTGCGTACATAATGGCTGGGCCTACGTACATTCTCACTTTGCCAACATCTTCTGAGATTCTATTCATCAAATCCCCTGTATTGTTTTGCTTGAAGAATCGCTGAGTTAGACGCTGGTATTGTTCAAAGACCACATTTTTCAAGTCAAATTCAATATGTCTCGACATCACTACGATGGTTTGACGCATGAAGTACATGAATACACCTTGCAATATCGCTGAGGCTATGATGTACAGTCCGTATCTAATAAGCTGCCAGCGGACCAATTCATCTTGAACGTTCCCTTCTTTGTAATCATCAATGACGGTGGCGATTGTATCGAAGCTATTTCTAATTAGTAGAGCAGGGAAGAGCTTGAAAATCACCGAAACGATGACGAAGAAAGCGCCTGCTCCAAGCAGCCACTTATATTTTAGGAAGTATTTGTTGAGATATTTTAATGCCCGCATAGGAAATCGTAGGTAGGTTCCGCAGTATATTTGCTATTAAGAAAGCTCTTTGCATGCGGTGTATCAAAAATAACAAGACTTTGCCTAAAACAGTTCTGTTTATTGACATTCGTGTGCTTAAAATTCCCACTACCGTATGATTACTAGACGTCACATCAGGATAAAGGTCCTGCACCATCTCTATGCCCATGCTTCAGACAATGAATTAGGGGCAGCAACCTTGCTTAAAAATTTGGATAAAAGTCTTGAAGAAGTCCATGACCTCTTTGTTTGGGACATTCATGCACTCCTTCGAATTTATAAGACTGCCCAAGAGCAGTTGGAGAAAGTGCAGAGTCGTAACGTGCCTGATGAGGCTTTAGCGCAGAGAATAGGTGCTTTTACAAGCATTCCATTCTTTGAAAAGGTGGCTAACGATGATAGATTAGTCGCTTTCAGTGAGGGTGTTCATACAGATTGGAGCAATTATGAAACGCACTTTAGGAAGCTTTGGCAAGAGATTTTCGAAGGTGACGAATTCGAAAAACTGCTATTAAATCCGACCGATTTTTCGGCCCAAAAGCGTTTTATCAAATACATCTACCAGGTGCATATTGCGGAAAATGAGCTATTGCATGATATATATGAAGAGATGCACGTAGGTTGGAGCGATGATTTAGATGCCGCTCAGATGATGAGTGGAAAGGTCATTTCAAGTTGGAATGAACAATGTTCAGTGACTATTCCTCATCTGTATAAGGACGAAGGTGATGCGGCTTTTGGAGCATTACTTATGCGCAAGTATTTTGAGTTTGCGACCGACAGTGAAGCGAGAATTAAAAGTAAAAGCAAGAATTGGGAAAGCGACCGCATTGCGAAGCTCGACGTTGTTCTTATGAAGCTTTGTATCGCAGAGTGGCGCGGAATGGATGAAATCCCAGTGAAGGTTAGCATGAACGAATACTTAGATTTGGCAAAAGAATACAGTACGCCGAAAAGTTCTTCCTTCATCAATGGTATACTTGACAAAATCGTCACTAATTTGCGTGAAGAAGGCCTACTGAATAAAGTGGGTAGAGGAATAATAGAATAAAATTACAAGTAATGAAGAAACTAGTTGTTTTAGCCGCCGTCCTAACATCAATGACTGCATGTAATAGTGCAGCTGATCGTATTGAAGCACCAGCTGAGCCTGCTTCAGAAACCATGATGGAGGCTTTGCCTACTATTGCGTTTGAGAACGAATTCCACGACTTTGGTGAAATCCAGGAAGGTGAAGTAGTGAACTACACTTTTACCTTTAAAAATGAAGGGGAAGGACCATTGATTATTTCTAACGCACAAGGTTCATGTGGTTGTACAGTTCCACAATGGCCACGTCAGCCAATTGCTCCAGGAGCTTCAGGTGAGATTAAGGTAAGCTTTAACTCTTCAGGTCGTGCTGGAAAACAAGATAAGCGCGTAACCTTGACTACCAATGCTGTACCTCAGACCAAGGTCTTAAATATTACATCAACAGTTATTTCAAACAAATAATGACATACCTAGTACTACAAGCCGCCAATCCACAAGGAGGCGTTATGAGCTTCTTACCGTTCATCATGATTATCCTTGTGATGTACCTATTCTTCTTTAGACCACAAATGAAGAAGCAAAAGGAAGAAGGAAAGTTTCGCAGTGAAGTAAAAAAAGGAAGTAGAGTAGTTCTCACCTCTGGTATTCACGGTAAGATTCTTGAAGTAGGAGATACTTACATCATTTTAGAATGTGAAAATTCAAGATTAAAAGTTGAAAAAAGTGCTATTAGCAAAGAGCTTAGCGCACAGTACTTGAAATCTGAAAAATAGTTGAAACCGGCCTCGGCCGGTTTTTTTATCCCTATGCTAAAGCGGCTGTTACATAAAGAGTTTTTGCTGTTCATCGCGTTAACGAGCACTATTTGGCTATTGACGACGATTAGTAATGCCAAGCGTTTTGCAAATGTATCTGTGATGGTCTGTAGCCCTTCTTCTATTATCGGTGATAAATTTCTTGTTGATACTGCATTGACATTAAACTTAGAAGTGAGTGCTTCAGGGATCAATGCTCTTCGGCTTTCGGAGGTAGATGGAGAAGAAGTGGTTTTAGAAGCGTCCTCTTTTCTGCAAAAAGATGACAAAACCTATGCTGTAAAAAGTAGCGAGGTTAGCTCTGCATTGAAATCGATTTTCAGCAATAATTATGACTTTTCTATAGCCTCAACTGAGCTTTTATTTCCATGCGAGTCGTTGCTAAGCAGTAAACTTCCCGTACGCATTACGGGAATGAAGAATATCAAATTACCCGAGGGCTATAAATGGTTAGAGCCGATTAAATTACAGCCAGACAGCGTTGAAGTTGTTGGTTCTGCTGATGCGGTAAGACGGGCCGATTTGTTTGTCGAAGTGCCGGAATTTTTCTGGGACGGTGGCCATGCGTTAGATTTACCAATATCAGGGTTGAGTAAGGATTTAAGTACGGTTGAAATAGATCGGGTAGAGGTCATTGGTTTGAGTGAACTTTGGTCTGAGAAGAAAGTTAGTGTACCATTAATTCTGGGTCAGCAAATAGTAGATGTCGAAGTATGGATTAGCGGTCCTATAAGATCTTTGTTGAATGCAGATATCCCTGAGTTAATTGACGTAACTTATGCAAGCGACGAAAGATTCTATTCGATTTCTTGCCAAACCTTAATCCCTGACGTGACTGTTTTATCCGTTCAACCAAACGTTATTGAAAAACTGAATTAATGATTTTACCTAAGGTCATTTGTATTACTGGAGGAATGGGATCTGGAAAGAGCTCATTCTGTGCTATACTCGAGGCTAAAGGTCAATCAGTATACTACAGTGATAACCGGGCCAAACTCTTGATGAATTCGGATGTCAAACTGGTTGACGCAATCACCAATCTTATGGGGAAAGCCGCCTATGAAGGAGGTTCACTTAACAGATCATATATAGCTGATCGTATTTTTAATAATCAGATCCTTAAGCATAAGTTTGAATCGTTGGTTCATCCCGTAGTTCGATCCGATTTTGAGCGCTGGGCAATGCTTAGTGGTAAAAATGTTGTCTTTAAAGAAAGTGCACTTGTATTAGAAGCCAAAGACAATACTTGTGAGTTCATTGTCAGCTTGATTGCTGATGAAGACGTTAGAATTGAAAGAGTGAAAATGCGCAATCCAGAATTGAAGGAGGAACACATTAAAGAGCGATTATCCACCCAATACAAAGACGACTACCGAAGAAAACACAGTCATCTTGTAGTGGAAAATAACGGCACTTTAAGTGATCTAGAGGTGAAAGTAGATTACCTCCTTTCTAAGGTGATCTGAACCAAACCGTTTGCAAAGGTTCGTGTACCGGTATTTTTCCATTCTTGGCGACCCTCATTCTCTCTGAAAAGCGGAATACCTGCGCCTAGTGTCAGCGGTAAATAGGTGAGAATCATACGATCAATCAATCCACTCTGGTGAATCCTTGCATTGGTTGCACCTCCGCCAATGATCCACACATTTTTACCTTCTCGCTTGAGTCTTTGGATAACACTTTCTTCTGCTTCTTCTGTGATCTCGATATCACCTGGAATTTCATCTGCAGAACCGGTTTTACTAAAGACTATACTGTGTTTGCCGTGGTAGGGGTATTCTCCTTCAAAATGGATGACTTGTTGGTAGGTATTGTAACCCATAGCAACGATTTCTATTCCTTCGTAAAAGCCTGCGTAACCATAATCCTCGTCAGGGAGTTGAAATCTTGGATTTTCTAAAAAATCAATGCCGCCATCTTTATTGGCGATGAATCCGTCGAGTGTAACTGCGGTATATAGGGTGATCATTTGAAAGAGGTTTTATTTCTAAAATTGAGAAACAAATTCTGTGCCGATTTATAGGAGCTCGTTCGCAAGGTTTGCCAAATCGCTTCTTTCTCCTTTCTCTAAGGTTACGTGTGCATAAATATCCTGGCCTTTTGCTTTGTCGACTAAATAGCTCAATCCATTGGATTGCTCATCGAGATATGGCGTATCAATCTGTCCAACGTCCCCGGTAAAAATGAACTTCGCTCCGTCACCTGCTCTTGTAATGATTGTCTTTACCTCATGTGGCGTTAGGTTTTGACTCTCGTCTACAATAAATATGATTTCTGCCAATGAGCGACCACGGATGTAGGCTAGGGGGGTGATGACAATTTTCTCCTTTTCCACCATAGCTTCCAGTTGCTTGTATTCTTTGTCTCTATCGCTGAAGGTGTTTTTTATGAGCTTAAGGTTGTCCCAGAGTGGTTGCATATAGGGATTGATTTTCTCTTTAGCATCACCTGGTAGATAACCTAGGTCTCTATTAGAAAGCGGGACAATAGGTCGTGCTAAATAGATCTGCTTGAAGTCTCTACGTTGTTCAAGCGATGCTGCTAGCGCGATGAGTGTCTTGCCTGTCCCTGCCACACCAGTGAGACTGACCAATTTGATGTTAGGGTTTAATATGGCGTGAATGGCAAAGGCCTGTTCTGCGTTCCTCGGTTTAATGCCATATACTGAACGCTTTTCGACATGATCAAGGGTTTTGTCAATGGCATTATAATATGCCAAGCCACTGGAGGTATCAGTTTTTAAAACGTAATAGCTGTTTGGAAAAGGAGAGAAAGAGGGGTTTTCCTCAATTACACTGTCTATATCAATGGATTTTTCGGCATATAACTTTGTAAGTGTATCTGAATTGAAATTTTCCACTACCGATTTACCCTTGAAAAGGGCATCCATGTCTTTGATTTTTCCTGTCAAATAATCCTCACTTCTCAGATGTAAGGCCTTGGCCTTTAATCTAAGATTGATGTCCTTGGTTACAAGAATGGTAGTTTTCTCTGGCTCTAAATCTTGAATATTTAATGCAGCATTGATAATGCGATGATCCATTTTACGACCGAGCACCTTTTCCGCATCTAAACCCTTATGAGAGGTATCCATGATTACTCTCAGGTTGCCATGAGTATCGCCATTCAGTGGTATCCAATCGGTAAAATCCTTTCCTTCGGTAATTTTATCGAGTGTTCTAATGAATTCACGCGCCTCGTAATTCTTCGAATCATGACCCTTTTTGAACTCGTCCAATTCCTCTAAAACCGAAATTGGTAGAACGACATCATGTTCTTCAAAGCAAAAAATAGCATTGTGATCATAAAGTATTACTGAGGTGTCTAGAACGAAAATTTTCTGAGCAGCGGTTTTCTTTTTCTTTGCAGGCATCGATTTGGCTTTTAGTGTTCATTTAATTTATCGATTTAATTAGCCCGTGTTGTAAACTTTAAATTAATTGGAAGCGTAGTTATTAACCATCTTCTAAACAAGTAAGGGCGGCCAACGGCCGCCCTTACAGACACATCTAACACTTGGAGTTTATTTAGCTCCAACCAATACTCGAGGGGCTGCCTCAAGTATTTCGTTTGTGGCTTCACTCTCGAACTGTTTAAAGTTGTTCGAAAATTTCATTGCCAATTCGTTCGCCATTTCATCATAAGCCTGTGGATCGTTCCACGTATCTTTTGGATTTAAGATATGATCTGGCACATCAGGACATGAAGTCGGCATGTGTAAACCGAAGATTTCATGTTCTTTGAAGTCTACATGATCAAGCTCGCCATTCATTGCTGCAGTAATCATTCGTCTTGTATGCGTTAAGGACATTCTCTTGCCAGTACCGTAAGGACCTCCGGTCCAACCTGTATTGATCAACCAAACATTAACCTTGGCATCCTCCATTTTCTCAGCGAGCATGTTCGCATAATAAGTAGGGTGTAGCGGCATGAATGGTGCTCCAAAGCAGGCAGAGAACACAGCTTTAGGTTCTGTGACACCTTCCTCAGTACCCGCAACTTTCGCAGTATAACCGCTGATAAAGTGGTAGGCAGCTTGACCAGGAGTTAATTTAGAAATAGGGGGTAAGGTGCCGTATGCGTCCGCAGTGAGGAAGAAGATGTTTTTAGGGTTGCCAGCTAAAGAACCCGGTTGAATATTCGAGATATGATCAATCGGGTAACTGACTCTTGTATTCTGAGTAATACTGGCATCTTCAAACTTTACAGTGCCGTTGGCATTGAGAATAACATTCTCTAGAATCGCATGCGGTTTGATGGCATTGAAGATATCCGGCTCTTTTTCTGCGCTTAAGTCGATTACCTTGGCGTAACAGCCTCCTTCAAAGTTGAAAATAGTATTGTCAGAACACCACCCGTGCTCGTCATCACCTATGAGTTTGCGCTTAGGATCAGCACTTAGAGTTGTTTTACCCGTGCCTGAAAGTCCAAAGAAAATAGAGGTATCACCTTGCTCTCCAACATTGGCAGAACAGTGCATACTAAGCACATTCTTTTGGTAAGGGAGAATGAAATTTAGCGCAGAGAAAATCCCTTTCTTGATTTCACCTGTATACCCAGTACCACCAACAATGATGCATTTATCGCTGAAGTCTATAATGGCGAAATTTTCTTGTCTTGTACCGTCTACCTCTGGATCTGCTAAAAAGCCGGGTGCATTAATAACCGTCCATTCTGCATTGAAATCCTTCAATTCAGCTTCACTAGGCGCAATAAACATATTGCTGGCAAACTGATTAGACCAAGGATATTCATTGATAACCCGCACGGACATTCTATACGAAGGATGAGCTCCTGCGAAGGCATCGCGCACATAGACGTCCTTTCCTTCGAGGTAGGTGCACATCTTCGATTTAAGTGATTGAAACTTTTCTGCATCGAAAGGCTTGTTGATGGGCCCCCACCAAACTGCGTCTTTTGTCAAATCATCCTTGACGATAAAACGATCTTCAGGACTGCGGCCAGTAAACTTTCCTGTGTTGATTGCGATAGCGCCATGTGCCGTACGCACTGCCATCTTTTTAGTTAAGCTGTGCTCCTCAAGCACATCGGGGTGAAGATTGCTAAATACTTCTCCAGCCTTAATACCCAATAGGTCTAAGGCTTCTAGGTGGTTCTTAGAAGTCATTATTAGTGTGGTTCTTTAAAATGTAATAGGTCTTACAAACTTAAGGAGGTAAAAGTGAAGTGTCCCAACACTTTTTATTTTTTATCTCTAAGTTCTAACTATTTATCCACATTTGTCTCGTTTGAGCCTAACAGGGATAACCAGCCGCCAATGAGGAGAAGGCCACCTAGTGGGGTAATTGGTCCAAGAAAAGACAGCGTTATTTCCATCAATTCATCTGTTGCAAGCAGGTAAATGGAACCGGAAAAAAGTACAATACCCCAGAGCCATAGCTGTGCAGTTATTCTTTTGTATTTACCTCTAGTTAAAGCTAATAGGGCAATTGAATGAAACAAGTGATATAAGACAGCAGTCTTGTAGGATGATAGGCTCGAAGCATCGAGTACATCCTTTAAAGCATGTGCCCCGAGGGCACCTAAGGCAACGGCTAATGCTCCTAGTATTGCGATGGTGTTTTTCATGCCTTCAAGTTATGAATTGCTTCGCTGTACCCTTGTTT
>JAAZVU010000089.1 GCA_018623275.1 Flavobacteriales bacterium | reverse complement strand
GGAGGCCTTTGACGGGATCCGCAACCGTGCCATCCTCATTAATTTCTCCTTCGAATAGTGAACAAAGGCGTCGGCTACATGCTCATCTCTGTCGGGTGTTTTGCAGCCGTCAACCTCATGGTAAAATTCTTACCGCACCTGCCCGCGACGGAATTGGTCCTGTTTCGTTCCTTAATCACTTTTGTGATCAGTTACTTGCTGCTTCGTCGCAAGAAAGTCAATCCTTGGGGCAACAATAAAAAGTGGCTTTTGATACGAGGAATCGCAGGCACAACCGCCCTCACGGTCTTCTTTTACACCATTCAAAAGATGCCCCTCAGTGCCGCGGTAACCATTCAATATCTCAGTCCATTTTTCACAGCTTTCATCGCTGGAATACTCCTTGGCGAGCGAACGCGCTGGGTGCAATGGCTCTTTTTTGTCGTTTCCTTCGCAGGGATTGTGGTCGTTAAAGGATCCAGCGCTCAGATTCCACCGGCACTCATGGCCCTTGGTATTTTCTCCAGCATGTTCTCTGGTCTGGCCTACAACAGCATCCGAAAACTCAAAGACGAGGAGCCGCTCGTGGTGGTCATGTACTTTCCGCTGGTCGCACTACCCATCATGGTTGCATTCAGCTTTTTCAACTGGGTCACTCCTGTTGGCGCGGATTGGCTCTTACTCTTAGGCATCGGTCTGATGACCCAATTCGCACAATTATATATGACCAAGAGCTACCAGCTCTCCGAAGTGAATACGGTCGCACCACTGAAATACATAGGGGTCATCTTTGCACTGACTTGGGATGTGGTGTTGTTCGATTTTATTCCGAACACCCAGATGTACTTGGGAATTGCGCTCGTAATTGGCGGAGTACTCCTCAACTTGAGGTTTAAGAGTCGATTGAACAAGCGTGCGCGTAAAGTAGCGTAGCCCCACTGACCGCAACATTCAGACTTTCCATCCTTGATGCATCACCAGCCAAGGTAATGGCCGGACCTTGCTCCTTAAAGAATGTTGAAGGCCCCTGCCCTTCATTGCCCAACACCAATATGGTTTTCTCGGGCCAATTGAAATTCCTAGAATCTTCACCGTACATATCTGCGATGACCCAGCTAAAGCCGTTATCACTAGCCCATGCCGCCCATTGCTCCTCTTCGAGCTGCACGATACGACTAAAGGCATGAGCACTCATGGAACTCTGCACGACTTTGGGCGAAAAAGGATCCACCGTTCCTACAGTAGTGGCAACACAATCTACCCCGTACCATAGGGCTGTGCGCAACAGCGTACCCATATTCCCTGGATCTTGAACGCGATCCAGGAGCAAGATGAAATTGGCTTTCTTAAAATCTTCCACCCCAAAATTTGGCTGCTCAAATAGCGCTAAAATGGGAGATGGTGTCTCCAAGAAAGTAATGCGCTTCATTTCCGCTTCAGAAATCTGAACGCAACGTACATCGCGGAAATCTTCGCCCAATTCGTCAACATGGTAAACAATGTCGGCCGATATGCCCGCGGAAACAAAATCTCGTACTAACTTCATTCCCTCAGCGACAAAGAGTCCCGTTTTTTTACGGTTCTTGCGTTGAGCTAAACTGCGAATGAGCTTTTCTGAGTTTTTAGTAAGCACTTGTGATCAAATTTCCTGCTAAAATACACGCTATTTCCTTGCGCCACCTGACCGTAGCTCTGGCCTTATTAACGCTGGGCAGCTGTTCCGGTCTGCGCCCGGTTTCAGAGGATACGCCCATCCTTGTAGAAAACGATATTCGCATCAACGGAAAACCTACCCAAAGCGACGAGGATTACGACATCATGCGCCAGCGCCCTAACAAAGGCATTGGCAACATCAGATTGTTCTTAAGCATGTACCAGCTGGGCGATAAAATTGGCGATAATTCGCTGGGGAATTGGCTTAAAAATATTGGAGAAGCCCCCACCTTTTACGATAGCATTAGCCGACTAAACACCGCCTCACAGCTCGCTTTGCATTATTTCAACCTCGGATACTACGAGGCCGAGATCACCACTTACGAGAGCATCAAGCGCAAAAAAGCGACAGCACATTACAACGTCCACACGGGCCCCGCTTTTCTGGCCAACTCCTACTTTCTGATGTCCACCAGCCGCGCTATGGACAGCACCCTTCAATATTTTGAAAGCACCTACGCCCCAGGAAGTCCAATCAATGCGGAACAGCTCGAGACGGAGCGCTTGGCTATTAATAATTTCCTGAAAGACCAAGGCTACTACAACGCAAAACTGGGCTGGATCTACTTTGAAATAGACACCACAGCCGGGCCAACGGGAAGCTCGGTCACCGGCGTAGTCGATCCATACATCTACGGCGATGAGCTCGAAAGGGCGCGCATAGAAAGTATCCGAGTAGAGCCAACCTACAGCTACAAGAAAAAAGGCACTATTTCCGACAGTACGAGAACTACCCACGGTATCGATGTGCTGCAAACGGAGCTGAAGTTTCGACCTGAATTTTTGGACCAGCAAATCTTTTTGGAATCGGGCCAATTCTACAACAACTCCGACATCCGGAGCACCTACCGAAACTTGAGCGCCTTGGGACTCTTTCAAAATGTCGAACTCGATATCCACCCAGGTAAGGAAGGGCTTGAAGCAGCCGTTAAAATGGTACCGCTACCCAAGCGTGCAGTCACTGCTGCTCTGGAAGGATTGGGCAACAACGGTTCTCTAGGTATTGGCGGTAACCTGAGCTGGGACAATCGTAATGTTTTCAAAGGCGGCGAATTGCTACGATGGTCTTTAGGAGGTTCTGTGACTGAGCAGCGCAACTCGTCCAACACGAGCTGGTTGGTGGATGCGCGAGAGCTAAACACAAGTGTCTCTTTGAATTTCCCGACGTTATTGTTGCCGTCGAATTGGCTCCCTACGCAAAGCAGACGCTGGTCGCCTAAAACTGCATTAAGCGCTCGAGCCTCGTACCAATTCCGTGCGAACGAATTCAACCGACTCAACATCACCTCCGGCATTGAATACTCTTGGCGCATTGGCAAGGCCTTCCACCGATTGACGCCCTACAATCTCTCCTTGGTGCAGATTGACCTAAATTCCACCAATACCCCCTTCCTCTTCTTAGGCTTTCAAGATTTAGTATTCTCAGGAAGCAGTTATGCCTTTAATGACAGTTGGCAGCGCGGAAAGGACCGATTCTTCCTCGGCATCGAAGCCGAGACAGGCGGGCATCTATTCTCAACTATTGGCATCAATGAAATTGCAGGAATTCCCGTAGCACCCTATTTAAAAGGTTCCATAGACTTCCGCTATTTCCACCCTTTGGTTCGCGAAAGGGAATGGGCCTTCAGAGGCTTCTTTGGCCTAAGCGAAGCCTGGGGCACTGAAGGGAATTTCGTGCCCTTCGAAAAGTCATTTTTTATGGGGGGCTCCAACGACCTTCGCGGATGGACAGCCTATCACTTTGGCCCGGGAGCAACCTCTGAAACCACCCTACAGACACAGGGCTTCTTTTCCGCAGCACCCATTAAGCTATTAGGCACCACTGAGTACCGCTTCACCATTCAAGAGGCCATCAAGGGTGCCGTGTTTGTCGATGCAGGAAACATTTGGCTCTACAACAAGAGCTATTCAGGCAATCTCACTCAAACTCAATTGGATGCCATTGATGCCGGCGTCTTTCGCGCATCATCATTCCTATCACAAATAGGACTGAATACAGGATTCGGCTTACGCTACGATTTAGAGTTCCTCATTCTTCGCGCCGACCTCGGAATCAAACTGCACCATCCCGGGGCCGAAGGGCGCTCTAATTGGGTGATTACCAACCCGGATCTGCGCGATTTTAATCTCAATTTAGGCATTGGATATCCTTTCTAAAGGTTT
The DNA here is from genome assembly GCA_018623275.1 of Flavobacteriales bacterium. Lineage (GTDB taxonomy): Bacteria > Bacteroidota > Bacteroidia > Flavobacteriales > Schleiferiaceae > UBA10364. Next base: position 2,330 of record JAAZVU010000089.1, on the reverse strand, counting down.
GTTGTGAGGGATTGAAAAAACACATTATTTTAGCCGCTCACAAACACTTTAAAATTATGATGTCCATTGACAAGATCAGAGAGTTGCTAGGAGACCAAGCAGATACGTTGTTGAACCACACGTCTACTGCCATCACTAAGGATTCATTAGCTATCCTTCCTTCAAGTGACTTTGTCACGGAATCTTTCACAGAATCTAACCGCAGTATCCAAGTGATGAACTCACTACAGCGTTTGTACGGCACAGGTCGTTTGGCAAACACAGGATACTTGAGCATCCTACCTATTGACCAAGGTATCGAGCACAGTGCTGGTGCATCTTTCGCGCCAAACCCTATGTTCTTCGATCCAGAGAACATCGTTAAGATGGCGGTTGACGCAGGTTGTAACGCGGTTGCTTCTACATACGGTGTTTTGGCTACAGTAGCTCGTAAGTGGGCGCACAAGATTCCTTTTGTAGTTAAAATCAACCACAACGAATTCCTTTCTTCTCCAAACAGTTTCTACCAGAGCCCTTACGGTACAGTAGAAGAAGCTTGGAACATGGGTGCATGTGCAGTAGGTGCTACTATCTACTTCGGTCACGAGCAAAGCCGTGAAATGATCGAGCAAGTTGCTATGGCATTCGAAAGAGCACACGAGCTAGGTATGGCTACTATCCTATGGTGTTACACGCGTAACAACGACTTCAAGGTAGACGGTGTAGATTACCACACTTCTGCAGATTTGTCTTCGCAAGCGATCCACCTAGGGGTTACTATCCAAGCGGATATCATCAAGCAGAAGTTGCCAACCAACAACGGTGGTTACAATGCAACAGGTCACGGTAAGACACACCCTAAAGTGTACTCTGAATTGACTACTGATAACCCAATTGATTTGACACGTTACCAAGTACTAAACAGCTACAACGGTCGTATCGGTGTAATTAACTCTGGTGGTGCTTCTACTGGAAATGACGCTGACGATTTGAAAGAAGCTGTTGCTACTGCAGTAATCAACAAGCGTGCTGGTGGTCAAGGTTTGATCCTTGGTCGTAAAGCATTCCAGAAGCCTTACGGCGACGGTATCGCGCTACTACACGCAGTACAAGACGTTTACTTGAACGACGATATTACTATCGCGTAATCGTAAATAACGCACACTTTTTTAAGAGGGCACCCATCTCCACGATGAGTGCCCTTTTTCACTACATTAGCATCCTGAATCGTAATTAAATTCCCCTATGGGTTGGTTTAAAAGAACTACTGCTGGTATTACCACAGAGACGAAAGACAAGAAAGAAACTCCCGATGGCCTGTGGCACAAGTGCCCGAAATGTAAGGTAATCGTGAGCGTAGATGATCACGCCGCTGAGCTTTGGACTTGTAGCAACTGTGGTCATCACGATAGAATTAACGCTAAGGAATACTTTTCCATCCTTTTCGACAATGGTGAATTCACCGAGCTCGATGCCGATATGGTTTCCAAGGATCCTCTAAAATTTGAGGATACTAAGCCTTACAAGGACCGATTAAAAGGCGGACAAAAGAAAAGTGGCCTAAAGGACGCCTTAACCTCTGGTTATGGAATGATGAACGGCCGTGAGATTGTTGTTGCCTGTATGAACTTCAACTTCATCGGCGGATCCATGGGTTCCGTAGTAGGCGAGAAAATCGCACGCGCAATGGACCACAGTCTGAAAACAGGTGCGCCGTTCCTCATGATTTCTAAATCTGGTGGAGCGCGTATGATGGAAGCAGCATTCTCTTTGATGCAGATGGCGAAAACCTCGGCGAAAATCGCCTTGATGGACGAGAAGAAGATCCCATACATCTCCTTCCTCACCGACCCAACTACAGGTGGTGTGACAGCATCTTATGCGATGCTTGGTGATATCAACATTGCGGAGCCAAATGCACTGATCGCATTCGCTGGCCCACGTGTTGTAAAGGAGACCATCGGTAAAGACCTCCCAGAAGGATTCCAACGCTCAGAGTTCTTACTCGAGCATGGCTTCTTAGATTTCATCGTGGAGCGTAAAAATCTAAAAGAAAAACTTAGCCAGTACCTGAATATGGTGATGGACTAAGTCTCCCAAAATTTTTGAACTAAAAATCCCCGCCGGTATCCGGCGGGGATTTTTTTGACCATAAAAAAAGCCGCCCCAGCGGGACGGCTCTTCGAATGTATCAATTGCTTTTCGGCAGCTTATTCGTTGCCTGCAGCTCTTGCTTCGCGCATAGGATTGCTACGACCATTGCGTTGCCATCTGCTTGTTGCACCACGTGAATACACGTCGAACTTGCTTGGCTCTGCCATTGCAGGCCAATAGTTATCGCTACGATCGGT
>JAAZVU010000088.1 GCA_018623275.1 Flavobacteriales bacterium | reverse complement strand
TCATACTGTTTCGTGAGGTATTTATCTTGTCGTGCAAGCACGGTCCAATCAATGAACTTTGGGGAATCGCCAGGTACATAGGCGCGGTGCTGGGCAAAATCTAGGCTAAATCCGAAATCTGGACTCTTGTGTAATCCGGTCATGAAGCCGCGAACCTTGTCTCGCGCCCACCATTGTAATCCTATGATTTCGTCTTTGTTCATCTATTAATTCATGGACACCTTTTGCCTTGCCCATTGAGAGATTGTGATGTAATCCAAAGCTACTTCTGTTTTGAACAATTCCAATACCAGAATCAACTTCATTTGAAGCAATCGGATGCGCTCGATAAGCTCCTCAGGAAATCCTCCTTTGAGCATTCTTGCTGCATTCGCAATACGGACATGTTCTAAGAGTTCATTTGAGCTCTGTACAGCCTTAGAATAATAATCTTCAAACGTATGGCTGTAACGAGCAGCCACGCCCTGGTCTAATTCATTGCATATGCTAATGATATCATCCTTGATTTTAAAGGCAAGATTAAATGTGCCATTGCTGTGATAGCCTCTGGTCAACTTTTGAATAGCTCGGTTGATGGCCATGGCTTCTTGATAAATGGGTTGGCTGATAACGGTTTTCATAAATAAGCGATTTAGTTAGGGTTAATTCAATTTTCTTAAGGTTATATACTGCCCTTTTTTTCTTGCATGCTCTTGCTGCAACACATAGTAGAAATGATGGCTCCAATTGCTCATTTCATCTACACAAGGAAATAGATTGATGTCCTTTGGAATGTGGGGCAACAAAGCCATAATCTTCGCTACATAGAACGTAAAACGTTCCAAAGATTCAATTTGCTTTACAAGCTGATCCTGCTCATGGAAATCCAGCATCTCGCTCGTTAAATTCAATCCGCACGTCCCAATATCATTCAAAACAGAATTTTCATATCCTTCACTTTGAACCTGAATGGCGTGAACGTATTTCTGCAACTTAAAGGTGTGTTTGCTATGGATCAATTCAAATGAGTTGTACATGGCGTTAGGTGTTAATGGTTATTGGTTTATTGATTATTGCAAATAGATTTTCTGATTTCGTTTCTGCCCCAAATACCTCCACCTAACAGAAGCAAAGAAATACCACCGTCTATAGGCACATTTGGGGGTTGCGGTGCCGGAACGATGATGGTTCTTCGTTGTGCACAGGTGATAAATGGTGCACTAAATAGCACTACTATAATCAGTATTCTTTTCATAACGAGAATAGGTTTTTGGGTTTATATACCTAAAACTACGCAGGAGTTTGAAGAATATTTTACGATTGGAAAACTTAAGGTTTTCAACAATCCATTACATTAGCGACATGATAATCACCAAGACTCCTTTTAGGATCTCATTTGTAGGCGGCGGAAGCGATTTAGAGAGCTTTTTTAGCAAGAAAAAAGGTGCTGTTTTGAGTACAACAATTGATAAGTATATGTACATCAGCACTCACGAATTTTTCGAAAGAGATAAAATTCGCTGTAAATATTCCCAAACAGAGACTGTTGATCACGTTGATGAGTTACAGCACCCTATACTAAGAACTGTACTTAAAGATTTCGATGTAAAAGGCATTGAGGTTAGTTCTATTGCGGATATTCCAGGTGGAACCGGTATGGGCAGTAGTTCGAGCTTCACTGTAGGCCTATTGCACAACATCAGCGCATTCACGAATAAATTGGTGACTAAAGAAAATCTTGGTGCCGGAGCTTGCCGAGTGGAAATTGATCTCCTTGGTGAACCCATTGGTAAGCAGGATCAATACGCCGCAGCCTATGGAGGATTGAACATTATTGAATTCAATCCAGACGGTTCCGTTAATGTTGAGCCCATTTACATTAGCGCAGAGACTCGAGCAGAACTGAACAATAATCTTAAGCTCTACTACATTGGCAATCAACGTAGTGCTAGTAAAATCCTTGCAGAGCAAAAGAAAAACACTTCACAAGAGGACAAATTCAAGGCGCTCGAAAAGATGGTGGACCTGGTCTATGATCTAAAAGAAGTGCTCATTAAAGGAGATTTAGCTTCGTTTGGGGATCTTCTACATGAAAACTGGCTACTCAAACAAAGTTTAGCGAAGGGTATTACTACGCCTAGAATCAACGATTTATATGCTGCAGCGACAGATGCAGGCGCCCGCGGTGGTAAGCTCTTGGGGGCTGGTGGCGGTGGCTTCATGCTCTTTTATGTGGACACCGATAAGCACGATGCGGTGGATCAGGCTATGGCAAAACTAGATGCAACACCGTTCGAGTTCAAAATGGAAACTGACGGATCGAAGATCATTCACATCGAAAGTTGATGCTCCGCGGCTTGTGCATTGATTATTTATGTACTTTTGCCGCTCAATTATTCATTAATTAACGGGGTTTCGGACCCTTTTAAAACAATTAATTATGGCAACTAAGATTCGTTTGCAAAGAGGTGGTCGCAAGTCGCGTCCTATTTACTCAATCGTTGTAGCAGATGCTCGCGCTAAGCGTGATGGTCGTTTCATCGAGAAATTAGGTACGTACAACCCGAACACCAACCCAGCGACAATCGACTTGAACTTTGATTCAGCGCTATCATGGGTTATGAAAGGTGCACAGCCAACTGATACGGCTCGCGCAATTCTTTCTTACCGTGGTATCATGATGAAGAAGCACTTGCTTGAAGGTGTACGCAAAGGTGCATTGACTGAAGAGCAAGCAGAAGCTAAATACGAAGCTTGGCTAAGCGAGAAAGAGGCTAAAATCGGTGCTAACGCGAAAGCAATCGCTGATAAGAAAGCATCAGAGAAATCTGCTCGTCTAGCTGCTGAAAGCGAAGTAAACAAAGCTCGTGCTGCTGCAATCGCTGCTGCTAATGCTCCTGCTCCAGTAGAAGAAGCGCCAGCAGAGGAAACTGAAGCTGCTGCTGAAGAGGCACCAGCGGAAGAAGCTGCAGAAGAAAGCGCAGAGTAATTGTGCAAAAGGAGCAGTGCTTTTTACTCGGTAAGATCACTAAACTCCATGGGTACAAGGGGGCAATGGTTCTCCATATAGACTCTTCAACCCCACAATACTTTAAAACATTGGAATCAGTTTTCTTGGAATTTAACCAAGAGCTGATTCCATTTTTTTTTGCCGAAAGAGGCAAACTCAACGGTAAGAAGCTCATCGTAAAACTCGAGGATGTTAGTCCTGAAGAAGCCTCACGATTTGTAGGTTGCCAGGCATATTTGCCGCAAGAAATGCTTCCCGCACCTAAAGCAGGTTTTTACGATAAAGCCATCCTTGGTTTCAAGGCGTATGCAAGCGGTACAGAGATTGGGACAATCGTTGAAGTTATTGAAAATGCATCCCAGAACTTGTTTGTCATCGAACAAGGAGAAAAGGAATACTTAGTTCCTGCAGTGGAAGCTTTTATTCAAAAAATTGAACATACTGAGAAAATCGTTTATCTTGAATTACCAGAAGGTTTATTGGACCTTTAATCACAGATGAACGAACATAAACCATACGACCCAAGGTATTTGCACTTGATTTTCAGTGCATTGCTTATGATTCAGCTCGTACTCACCTCAGTAGTACTGTATGTGGCCAGCGATAGCGCCAGTATATTTCTACTCCCTTTTGCCGGGAACACTTATGCAATACCGGGCATTGCCTTTGTACTTCTACTTTTGGGTAGATATGTTTGGAACAACGGAATGCGGGAAATTTCCACTAAAGACAATCTTTTCGATAAACTGGAAATCCTAACCAAGATTCACATTTGGAGATGGGTATTGGTCCAATTGGGAACACTCATACTTTTGACCTACACCTTGGTAGAAGGCAACTTCTATTATTTCATTTTTGCCTTGGTTAATATTGTCTATTTCTTCACCTTGCGACCAAAGATATTCGGACTCGCAGGAGAATTATGAAACTCGTAGGGCCTTTTCAAATGAAACAATTCAGCGTAGAGCATGACAGCTGCGCGATGAGAGTCAATACCGATGGATGCCTCCTGGGCGCCCTAGCCGGTGATTTCGACGAAGACGCCTCCGTGCAACACATCCTTGATATCGGCACAGGAAGCGGAGTTATTGCACTTCAGTTGGCCCAGCGTTACGCCGGAGCTTTTGTAGATGCCGTTGAAATCCATGGACCTAGCGCAAAACAAGCCTCGGATAACTTCAAAAGCAGTCCTTGGAGCAATAGAATGATCTGTTACCATGAACCCCTTCAAGACTTCGAAGGCAGTGTAGGTTACGATCTTATAGTCTCGAATCCACCTTACTTCGAATCGGGGCCAACTAAAACAGACGAGGGAGTGGCCAATGCACGACATGCCTTGACCTTAGATTTTAATTCGCTCATTCAGCATACTTCAAGATTGCTGAAAGCCTCTGGTACGTTTTGGTGCGTACTACCTGCGGATCGAGCGCAAAGTATGATTGAAGCGGGTATTGAAGAAAACTTACACTTGACTCATATCTACTCGATTAAACCAAAAGACATTCGTCCTGCCAATAGAGTAATCATGGCATTTAGCAAGGTACCCGGAGGGGAAACCGTACGAAAAGAACTAGTCATTTATAAGGCGCCGCAGGAGTACTCTGACGAGGTTCGAGAAGTTCTATCTCCTTTCTACGCAAGTCTCTAATAACCACTGTAGGGAAGCTCTTTCTCGATAAATTTTACGCCATAATCACTGGCCAATTCCTTTAAAATAGGATCAAACCACTCCTTGGTCATCGGTCGTTGCACACCTTTTGGAGCGTTTCCTTGCAAAACTATTTTGGTAGCTATACCCAAAGGCAGCCCGACTGTACCCGCCATCGCAGTGCTTTTTGCATTTTCTCCTTCCACTCCCATAGAGCTTTCAACCATGAAGAGCGCACCATCCTGCTCCCATCCAATCTTATGGTACATCACTATCAGATCTTTGTCTTCCGGCAACATCGTCCAAACTTGACGTAGGATATATTCTAGGCATTGCGCTGGAGTGGCTTCATCAAATTCGAATTTTTGTTCGGAAAATATTCCAGCCCACTCTAGCTTGGAGAAAATCTCAGAGTCTTGAGGTATACTGAGGTAATATTTGAGCTTTAATTCGACACTATCATTTGGGTTGTAGGCTAAGAACAGGTTTGTAAAGTCCCTAAAAGACATGTTCTTCAAGCCCTTAATTGCATAAGAATCGTCGGTCATACCGAGCCGAACGAAGCAATCCCATGCGCGTGCAAATCCCGGTCTTCTTAGGGTTCCTCTATATAAAGTCTCTATCCCGGTTAAACCATAGGCCTCTTTGTACTTCAATGAATCTCGATTGGCGAGACCTTCGAATCGACCGTAACCCTCCACATTCATAAATTCCGTCCTTCTAAAAACCATGTGCGGAGGTATGTACTTGTATTTGCCTTCCTGAAGAAACTTCACAGCACCGCCCTGCCCTGCTAAGACCACATTGCGGGGGTTCCAAGTAAACTTGTATCGCCAAGGATTCTGACCCTCAGAATCGGGACTCAATAATCCACCGGTAAAACTTTCAAAGAGCTTGATTCTACCACCTTTGGACCGAATTCTTTCGATAAGCTGCATGGCACTCATATGATCTATTCCAGGATCTAATCCGCATTCATTTAGAAAAACCAATCCTTTACCTAGAGCTTCAGCATGCAATGCTTCCATTTCTTTAGTCAAGTAAGAAGCAGTAATCAAGTGGCTATTGTACTCTAAACAACACTTCGCCACCGACATGTGCATATGCGCAGGCACCATACTTATGGTAATATCCGCCGAACCTATCTCATTCCTTAAAGCTTCAGCATCAGTAATATCAAGTACACCAAAAGAGCATCCTTCCATCACCTCACCCATTCGCGCCTGAGCAACGTTCATATCCTTATCTACTACACGAAGTCGAATAACTTCAGTGCTTACTAAAGATTTTAAATAGGGAACTAACTTCTGGGTGCTTAATCCTGCACCTATTAAGAGGACTTGCTTCATTTCTCGTGATTTCCTCCCGAAGTTAATCCGATTCTTCGTTGTTTCAATTAAAACACTAACTGTATTTATTGTTGCTTTTTAAACAAGGGTACAGCGAAGCAATTCATAACTTGAAGGCATGAAAAACACCATCGCAATACTAGGAGCATTAGCCGTTGCCTTAGGTGCCCTCGGGGCACATGCTTTAAAGGATGTACTCGATGCTTCGAGCCTATCATCCTACAAGACT
>JAAZVU010000014.1 GCA_018623275.1 Flavobacteriales bacterium | reverse complement strand
TTTTTGGAAAAAGAGGGCTTCAAAACAAAACGCGTTGGCGGTTAGATTGCGCCAATTTGATTCAATTTTGAATCTTCGCTCGATAAGTACTTTCCACCAAAATGAACATGCCTTAAGAGAAAGAACATCGTGTCTCAAATGAGACTTTTCATCAACCGAACGTCGCCTAATTATTTTCTTTACCCTCGCGAATAGTAGCTAAGGCTCGTTCATAGACCTCCTCATATTTTGGGAGTATGGCCTCTATGGAAAACTCTTGAGCCCGCTTATAAGCATTGATTTTAAACTCTTCGTGTAGCGCAGGATTTTGCAACAGGGTCAAACTGTGTTCAGCCATAGTCTCCACATCACCAATGGTAGCGAGGAAGCCTGTAACGCCATGGACATTCACCTCACTAATCCCACCTGCGTTCGAACTAACCACCGGCACCTTAGCCGCCATGGCTTCTAGGGCAACCAAACCAAAGCTCTCGGTAGAAGAAGTCAGTAAAAACAGATCAGACATACACAATAGGCGGCGGATCTCCGTGGTCTTACCTAGGAACCTCACCTTGGAGAATATACCCAGATCCTTAGCTTGTTGTTCCGCCTTTTCACGCTCAGGGCCTTCACCAATCATCAATAAAATGGCATCCTCTTTCTGCTGTACACGGAAGAAAATCTCAATGATGTCCGGTATACGTTTCACCCCGCGCATGTTCGAGATATGCGTAATGACCTTTTCACCATTAGGGGCCAATTGAGATTTCAAACAAGGTCCATTATCCTCGTAGAGCTTCAGATCCACAAAGTTTGGGATCACTTCTATTTCATTCTTTATCACGAATGAACTCAAGGTGTCCTCTTTCAGGCTCTGGCTCACCGAAGTAACGATATCGCTCTTATTGATAGAAAACGTCACCGCTGGCTTATAGGACGGGTTCTTACCAACTAAGGTGATGTCCGTTCCGTGCAATGTGGTCACTACCGGAATGTAGATGCCTTTTTCTAGCAGAATCTTCTTTGCCATATATGCAGCATATGCGTGCGGGATGGCATAATGAACGTGGAGGATATCAATACCCTCGGTAAGGACGGTATCTACCATTTTAGAGCTCAGGGCGAGCTCATAGGGCTGGTATTCGAACAACGGGTAATCGTGCACATTGACCTCGTGGTAATAAATGTTCGGCTCTAGAATGTCCAATCGGACAGGCTGGCTGTAGGTAATGAAGTGGACCTCGTGGCCCTTTTTGGCCATTTGAATGCCAAGTTCAGTTGCGACCACCCCGGAGCCGCCGAATGTGGGGTAACAAACGACACCTATTTTCATGAGTCTAAAATACTCTATTAATTCAGCGCTTGGTAGAGAACTTCCTGAATATTTGTTCGAACATCGTATTTACTAAGCTTCCAGTTCTCCATATCAGGATATGTGCGGTTGCTCAAAAAGATGTACAACAATTCTTCCTCAGGGTCCATCCAAACCATTGTACCGGTAAAACCCGTGTGACCAAAACTTTTGTTGGAAGCACAAGTGCAACTTGGACCCGGACCATCGTCCAACTGCGGTCGGTCAAAACCCAGACCTCGTCTGTTCTTTAGCTCACAAAAGGCACAAGCGGTAAACTTCTCTATGGTCCCTTTTTCGAGATACTTTTCGCCTCCATATTCACCACCCCACAAATACATCTGCATCATTTTAGCCAGGGAATTGGTGTTTGAAAATAGTCCAGCATGGCCAGCCACTCCGCCCATCATTGCTGCACCCATATCGTGTACCCTCCCATGAACAGTAGCGTTACGCCAATAACCATCTTCCTCAGTGGGCACTATTTCTTCTAGATCGAATCCATTTTCCAAAGGCCTGTAGATCAATCTAGATGCACCCAAGGGTGCATAAAACGTGGTCTGTACCCAAGTGTCTAAAGGCTCGTTATTACGTTTTTCCAGCATGCGTTGAAACAAGTAATAGCCCAAATCTGAATAGCGGTAATCATTCCCTGTAAGTTTGCTTTGCTCCAGCATGGCATACATGGTATCGCGAATTTCCGGGCGCAGGTAAAGCTCATCGGCAACCTTAATGGCGCCAGGAAAAGTGTTAGCTACATACCAATAAGCCTTCGCTGAATCGGTCTCAATGGTTCTCAAATAATACGGGATCCAAGCAGGTAAACCACTCTGATGCGCCAACACGTCTTCCAACACGAGGTTTCCTTTATCCGAGGTGGCCAATTCTGGCAATTGTTGGCCTACAGTGCTTTTTAAAAGCAGCGGCTGTTTCTCGTACCAATTCATCACTCCAGGCAAAGTAGCTGTGATTTTAGTGACCGAAGCGAGGTCGTAGAGGTCCGTCCAATCAACGGCTTTTTTTTTATCGTAGCTGTGGTGCCCAAAGGACTTATCGTAAATCACAGTACCGCCTCGCGCTACTAGGATCTGCCCTCCCGGCGTAGCCTCTTTTAAAATGGCAAATTCCATGATTGAATCTACCTTGAGTAATTGCTCACTTCGAACGCCTACTTCTGAGGGCAGTCCGTAACCCAGACGCTTTATACTCTTGCTTTGGAGACCACTACCCTCTGCACCCCAACCACCGAGGTCTACGGGCAATTTACCCTTCACCGAACGCGCACCAAACAAGAATTGCGGTGCTAATTTCTGCGCTGCAGCATTGTTTTCATACATCACCAATACTTTCGCGTTGTCGCCCAATTCTGGGTAGGTCAACAGGCCATAAGGATTGGCAAAGTGCAATACATAAATAGGTTTGCCAGCCGCCTGTAATCCAGAAATCAATGCCTTCTCACTCGAGGTGAGCTTGTACCTGCGCCATGGATTTTTAGGGTCTTGATGGAAACTTAAAACAATAGCCTCATGGCGCAACAGACCCTTAGGGGCGACGCCTATGAAGTGATCAAATTTGGCGTAGCGATCGAGGTATTCGTTCAGCACGTTTACCTCAGGTTTAGTCCCGATCGCAATGTGAGCGAAAGTGCCCTCAACGCTTTGAATGGGAAAAGGTGCAGTTCCTTTATCGAGTAAGGTAGCTGCATCGCGAACCAGTCGGAAGGTCAGCTCTTCGTTGTATGCAGTGGCATCTGGGTAGCGGGCGGATAATTCGCTGGAAAGTGCACCGTCTTTGGCCCACGTCCAATGCTGCCAGCTCGAAGAATTTTCTTTTGCGCTAAGAATACGGCGCACACGCTCATCGAGCGCTGCCTCGCTCAGTTCGCCCCTTTGAAAGGCAGCGACAAGTTGTTTCGAAGCTTTGGGCACATCCATAGCAAAGAGCAGAATATCATTGCCTGCTTTGAATGCTTCAATTTCCAATTGGCCCACGGGAGCAAACTCACTGACACCCTTCATATTCAGCGCATCTGTCAGGACCAATCCGTCGTAGCCCCACTCCTTGCGCAGTATATCATTAATGACCTTGGAGCTCAAGCTCGTCGGCTTACCCGAAGGTTCTAAGGAAGGGATGTTCAAATGTGCCACCATGATGGAACCGATACCGTTTTGAAGGGCCGATTTAAACGGCACCCACTCCACTTCTTTTAACTCCTCCAGCGTTCTATCTACTACTGGCAGGGTCTTATGACTGTCCGATTGGGTATCGCCATGGCCCGGAAAATGTTTTCCACTTCCCAATACACCGGCCCCTTCCATACCGCGCGTCAGTGCGAGTCCTCTTTTGCTCACTTCAAGGGGATTCGAGCCAAAAGAGCGTGCACCGATAATTGGATTCTTTGGATTGGTATTGACGTCTAACACCGGGGAGAAGCTCATGTGAACCCCTGTTTTGTGACTTTCATAGGCCAATGCTGCGCCCAGTTTTTCCACTAAATCCATGTTTTGAACGGCACCAATGGTGAGAGACGTTGGGAATTTATAGGTGCTATCTAATCGCATCGCTTGACCCCATTCCGCATCCTGGCCGACCAACAATGGCAGTTTTGAAGCCGCCTGTAGACGCTGTACTAATTTCTTTTGACGCTCAGGACCGCCTTGCATCACAATCACACCACCGATACCGTAATTCTTAACCAAGGATTCCAAATAGGCTTGGTGCTTCTCATCCTTGTTGCTGTAGGCAGCGACCATGAACAGTTGGCCTACTTTTTCTTGTAGGGTCATGGTTTTCAATAGGCTATCCACTCTTTCGCTGGACCCAACAGACTGCGCCTTTGCAGGATGAGCAGTGAGTAAGAATAATGAAAAAAGTATATGTAGATGACGCTTCATAGAGTCGTAAAAATGGCTTGAGGTTATTACCTTTGAGAAAGGAGAAGTTAAGACAATATGGGATTTTTCGCACGCAACCAACCTCGCGGTTTTCAACACAAATCACGCTTTCACGACGAGAGGAAAGAGCGGTTAAAATTGTTGGAACGCCCTGAAGGCGAAGACGAAATCCCATTCGATAATAAAGAGAAATACAGACAACGCATCCGCGACAACTGGGACCTGCGCAGAGCACAAAGTGCTGGGAAGAGTGACGGTTATGCCAAAAGGCTCATCTACAGTCTTATATTCCTTCTTCTTGTTATCTTTTTTGCCGCTAAATTCCTTCTATGACCGCATTGATTTCCGTTCTACCCGACCACGTTGCTAACCAGATTGCTGCGGGTGAGGTCGTGCAAAGACCTGCCTCTGTCGTAAAGGAATTGTTGGAGAATAGCATTGATGCTGGCGCTACAAAAATTACCCTCAGCCTCACGGGCGCGGGTAAAACGGCCATTGTTGTCACCGACAACGGCAGCGGAATGAATGCTGCCGATGCCGAACTCTGTTTTCGTCGCCATGCGACCTCAAAAATTTCTTCTGCGGATGATCTTTTTAATTTGAACACCCGCGGCTTCCGTGGAGAGGCCATGGCGTCTATTGCTGCCGTAGCGCATGTGCAATTGAAGACCAATACGGCGGGCAGCGAAATGGGAACCTCCTTGAAGCTCGAGGATGGAAAAATCACAGCGAATCTTCCTTATCCCGGACCTCAGGGGAGTATTGTAGAGGTAAAGAACTTGTTTTACAATGTTCCTGCGAGACGTAAGTTCTTGAAAAACGACAGGATAGAATTAAGGCATTGTATTGATGAATTTCATCGTGTAGCTCTAGTGCATTCAGATATTGAATGGATCTTGAAGAGCGACGAAAAGGTGTTGTTCCATTTGATGCCGGAAAATTCTCGCAGACGAATTAGTGCCATTTTTGGTCGGAAATTCGACGAGAAATTGGTCCCGATTAGCGAGGATACCAACGTAGTTAAGGTGGAGGGTTTTGTGCTGAAGCCGGAATTTGCCAAGAAGAAGCGCGGCGAGCAGTTCTTTTTCGTCAACGGCCGATTCATTAAATCGCCCTACTTGCACAACGCCATCCGCGAGGCTTTTGAGGAAGTCTTGAGTGCTGAGCACCACCCTGGATATTTTCTGTTTTTAGAAGTAGATCCGAACGGGCTTGATGTGAATATTCACCCCACGAAAACTGAGGTGAAATTTGAGGACGAGCGCGCCATTTACGCTGTCTTACGCAGTGCCGCACGACATGCCATCGGTCAGTTTAATGTGGCCCCTGCCATTGACTTTAATGCTGAGGTGAGCTTCTCTGTGCCACCTATGCCCAAAGGACATATACCGCAACAGCCAAAAATTCGCGTTAATCCGAATTTCAACCCTTTTGAACCGGACAACAATATCAGTCGACCACAGCTAAGGACGCCTGACCAGCAATACGAGCGCATCAAGAATGAAAAGATGCTCAATGCGAACCCTGAAATGGAGGTAAGTGCATTGGGGGATACTTTGGAAAGTTTTTGGTCGGATGAAGATCAGATTGATAGTGGCAAGAGCAAAAGCAAGGTGCTCTCTTGGGGCAAATTCATGGTGACCATTTTAGGAAGTAAGCTGCTTCTGATTAATACCAAGCAAGCGCAGATCAGGGTCCAATTCGATCAGATTTGGTCCAAGCTTGAAGGAGCTAGTGTGGCCTCTCAGCAGTTGCTCTTCCCAGAACAAATGCACATCACGCCTTCAGACGCGTTGCTTTTAGATGAATTCGCAGGTCAATTCGCATTGGCCGGCTTTGATTGGAACCTTAGCGCCGACAGAACTACGGTAGAGATTGTTGGTGCACCTGTCGTTTTGGCACCTGAAAATGCCAAAGGCGCGATGGAACGATTTATGGAAGAACTTAGCTCCATGGAGGATGTAAGTGAATCCAAAGTATTGAAAGCGTTTGCGTTAGAATTGGCCACAAAAACTGCAGATAGCTCACTAAGTACTGAGGCTATGGAACATTTAAGGGAGCAACTCTTTAGCAGTTCGAACCCAAGTGTGGGGCCAAATGGCAAAAAAATTATAACTGAACTCCAGCAGGAGGATCTTGTTTAACATTATATGATTGCACAGCAACGCTTTAGCTTAATGCCCACCGTGGTGAAGAACTTGCTCATTATCAACGGCTTGTTCTTCATGGGAATGATCAGTTTCCGCTCCACTTTTGGTATTGACATTACAGACTGGCTCGGATTATACTTTCCTGCCAGCGACAGTTTCATCCCTTCTCAGCTAGTGACCCACATGTTCATGCACGGGAACCTGGGACACATCGCCACCAACATGATCATGCTATGGTTCTTAGGCAGCGCTATGGAGAATTATTGGGGATCACAGCGCTTCCTGATCTATTATGTGCTCACAGGCCTTGGAGCAAGTGCTTTGCAAATAGCGGTGAACGCCTATGAATACTATTCTTTAGCGGCTAGCCTTAGCCCTGAGAATCTACAGGTGGTAGTGAACGAAGGAGCGGACCTCATTGCTCGAGGGTACAACTATACCAACGGCACTATGGGTGCATTGAATAGATTGCTCAACACGCCTATGGTGGGTGCCTCTGGCGCAGTGTTCGGTGTGCTTTTAGCCTTCGGTATGACCTTCCCTAACCAAGTTATCTACCTCAACTTCTTCTTCCCGATTAAGGCAAAGTATTTCGTGATCGGTTATGGGCTGCTTGAACTTTATAACGGGTTCTCTACTAGCAACAGTGGCATTGCACACTTCGCCCATTTAGGGGGAATGTTATTTGGCTTTTTGTTAATCCGCAAGTGGAGAAAAAGTAGGTATCTTTAATCCACTAGTAGAAGTATAGCTAATGAGCAGTTTATTCGAAAGAGCCAAACAAGATGCATTCAAAGGAGATTACCTCACCAGGTTGTTGTATTTGAATATTTCTGTCTTTCTACTGTTCGCGCTTACTAATGCTTTCACTAGCCTTTTCACTGGAAACTTTGGCTTGATCCCGAACCTTGCCGACGACTTGTTGGCACTGCCTTCAGACCCTTTGCGCTTACTCCTACGTCCTTGGACATTGTTGACCTACATGTTCACGCACTTTGGATTTAGACACATCCTCTTCAATATGATTGTGCTTTATTTCTCAGGTAAAATCCTCATGGAATACCTGGGAGAGAAACGCATGCTCGCCTTGTATATCTACGGTGGTATTGGCGGCGGATTGCTGTATATCATTTTATACAATATCAGTCCAATTCTAGGTCAAGGCTCCATGGTTGGCGCAAGCGCTGGATGTATTGCCGTACTTGTAGCAGGCGCCTTGTACATGCCGCAAATGCCAGTGCGTCTTTGGGGTATTTTCGAAATCAAATACTGGATGCTTGCTGCAGGCATTGTCACCCTAGACGTCTTGAATCTTACCGGTTCAAATGCCGGCGGACACATTGCACATCTTGGTGGTGCTATCGTCGCCTTCTTCTTCATTCGAAGCATGCGCCAAGGCCACGAATGGAACGTCTACCTTTTCCAAGTCATTGATACCGTGCGTAACATGCTCTTTAGACCAAAGTCTAAGAAAAAACGCCGAGGATTCAGCTTTGGTGAAAGCAGCTACGTGAAGTACGAAGAAGTAAAAAACCAGAAGAAGGAAGCCCCGAATACCGCCAAAATGGACGCCATCTTGGACAAGATTAAAGAGAAAGGCTATGACAGCCTTTCCAAAGAGGAGAAAGCCTACTTGTTCAAGATATCCAACGAAGAGTGAGAAAACGCCGGTTCATACTAAAGTGGATTAATCGTCTACTCCTTCTGCTGACCATCCTTTGTGGTATCGGCTCTCTGTTACCTTCAGATACCCTTCCTGGATCCAGCCTCCTTTCCTTGGCATTCCCGGTATTCATCCTGCCGCATATATTCTTCTTTCTTTTAACACTCCGATTCTCTCCAAAGCGCATCCTTCCTAACCTCATTGGTATAGGACTCACGTTAATTCCAGCCCTTGCTCAGTTCCCCTATGCCAAGCCACAAGAGGCGCCGGAAAACGCAGTAAGAATTGCCACCTACAACGTGCGTGCCTTTTACCAAGTAAATGATGCCTCCAAGAAAATGCGTCAATGGGTAGCCGACCAAAATATCGATGTGCTCTGCATGCAAGAAGTGCGCAGACCCGGTTTTTATCCTGTAGACCAAGAATTCAGCCATGTGGCATTCGCCCCTAAATGGAGCGGTTACAGCGTAGGTATCTTCTCAAAATATCCCATCATTTACAAAGAGCCACTCATCTTCTCATATGTAGATGAAAACGAAGAGTACCCAAAGGGAAGCGCCGGACTTGCCGATATCGTCCTGCCGTGGGATACCGTTAGATTTATCAACGTACACTTGAACTCCACCGGTGTTAGAGACGGTGATATGAGCGTTAGTGCAGATACCGACGAGCTCCTTGCTAGAGGCAAATTCATTGCGCGCAAACTAGCCGGCTCCGATCATGTGCGTGGACTCCAAAGTAAATCGGTTCTAGAATGGATAGAAGCGAGCCCGCACCCAGTGGTTCTGTGTGGCGACTTCAACAGTGTACCAGGCGGCAATCTTTATGCTCGATTGCTACGCACCATGGAAGATCCTTACCTCTTCAAAGGCTCTGGTAAAATGGGAAGTTTTGAACCGCTCAAGCGCCGTTACTTGCCTATAAAAATTGATTGGACCCTACACAGCGAAGGCATTGAGAGCTATGACCAGCATATCGACCATATCAACCTCAGTGATCACTACCCTCTGGTAACCACCATTGGCCCAACCATCAAAGAAAAGGCTACTTCTGAGGAAGAATAACCTCGCTCAATAACAAGGCATTGAGTGCATTGGTCTTCAATCCCTTCACCCCTTTTGGGAAAACTCGAATCACCTCATCGTAGTACAAGGGAACACAAGCCGCATCACTCATCAACAATGCATCTGCACGGGCAGCAATTTCTGATTTAGCACTATCCGTTGCCACCACCAATTGCTCATACAATCGATCATATTCCTCATTAGAATACCTCGAATAATTGGGTCCCGCAGGCGCCTTCATAGCAGAAGTAAATAGCAACGCATAATTCTCCGCATCTGGATAATCTGCAATCCACGACGCGCGGAAAAAGTCCAACGTTCCAGCGCTCTTCTCGCTGCGCAGCGTCGCAGAAGGCACAATGTCAACGGCTATGGGCCAGCCTAATTGGCCCAAAGAGCCCTGAACAAACTCACAGATGTCTCTATAATTTGCCACTGTCGTCAAGGTCAACTCCGGTAATGCATCATAAGATTGGAGCAAAGCCTTAACACTATCGGGCTGATACGAGATACCCACTCCGTCGGCGTACCCTGGTAGTCCATAAGGTATAATACCACCACGTGCAGGGCGGCCAATACCACTCCTGAGCAGCTGCATCATTTGAGCCCTATCTATTCCTGCATTTATCGCCCAACGCAGCTCATAAGGCAGCCCAGCTTCTGCATTAAACAATAAGAATTCAGTATTCAGAAAAGGACTGCGCTCTAAAACATGCGCCGTTTCATAGCGTTCTTGCAAAAGGCCTTCTTCCGTTAGAAGATCATCCTTGAAACTAGGATCAATATTGGGAAGCAAGTCGAAATTACCCAGCAAATACTCCAAAAATGCACTTTGCTGGTCCGGCAAAAAAGACACGCTAATGCCATCTAGATACGGCAATGGTTTGCCTTCCTTGTCTCTACGCCAATAGTTCGAATTCTTGTGCAGGATAAGCTTCTCTCCATAATGCCATTCGTGGAATTTAAATGGGCCGCTACCGCCAGCTTCCGTCGCGAGAATACCAGATTTTGCAGCCACTGAATCTACCACGGAACAATAGGGCATGGTAAGCAATGATGGGAAGGCGGCAAACGGCTCAGCTAATTCTATTTGAAGTGTGGAATCGTTGAGTGCAGCGATGTTTTTTACTCTTTCCAGCACCCAAGCACCTGGTGAAGCAACGGCAGGATCAACTAGACGATCGAATGAGAATTTAACATCAGAGGAGGTGATGCGCCTACCACTATGGAAATAAGCCTCTCGTAAATGAAAGGTATACAATGCTCCACTGGCCTCGTATTTTTTAGCTAATGCCGGCTGGACCGAATTGGTCTCGTCTAAAGTGAACAGCCCTTCATACAACTGACCCACCGCCCAAATGGTGCTTTTATCGCGAGCAAATGCTGGATCCAGGGTAGGAATACCAGCAGGCTCATTGTAGCGAAAAACCATCTTGTCGCTATGATCTTCTTGACCACAGCTAGAAAGCAGCAACTGAGTAGCTATAAAAAAGCCCCCAATGAAGGAGGCTTTCTTTACAATATGAAGCTTTTTAAGCGTCAATGTTTGCATATTTAGCGTTGCGCTCGATAAAGTCTCTACGAGGTGGTACATCGTCGCCCATAAGCATCGAGAAGATGCGATCGGCTTCGGCACTATCGTCGATAGTCACTTGTTTCAATATGCGCTCGTCCGGATTCATTGTAGTTTCCCACAACTGCTCTGCGTTCATCTCACCAAGACCCTTGTAGCGTTGGATACCCACACCTTGTCCGGATTCACCACCAAACTCTAGTTGTAGTGCATCACGCTGGTCGTCGTTCCATGCGTACGAGCTCTTCGAACCTTTCTTCACCAAATACAACGGCGGGTTCGCAATGTATACATAGCCTAATTCTACCAACTCACGCATGTAGCGGAAGAAGAAGGTCAAAATCAATGTTGAAATGTGGCTACCATCCACATCCGCATCCGTCATGATGACAATCTTGTGGTAACGAAGCTTGGACAAGTTCAAAGCTCTCTCGTCTTCCTCAGTACCTACACTTACACCAAGTGCTGTGTACATGTTCTTGATTTCCTCGTTCTCAAAGACCTTGTGAGAAATAGCTTTCTCAACGTTCAAGATTTTACCACGAAGAGGAAGGATAGCCTGGAAGTTACGGTCACGACCTTGTTTGGCCGTACCCCCTGCAGAATCACCCTCAACAAGGAAGATTTCACATACTTCTGGGTCTGTTTCAGAACAATCGCTCAACTTCCCTGGAAGCCCCATAGAAGACATGGTTCCTTTGCGCTGAACCATCTCGCGTGCTTTTTTAGCCGCCACACGAGCTTTCGCTGCTAAGAGCACCTTTTGAACTATCATCTTGGCTTCGTTCGGGTGTTCCTCCAAGAAATTCGTCAACATCTCACCAACGAGCTTGTCCACAGCACCACTAACCTCTTTGTTACCCAGTTTGGTCTTCGTCTGTCCCTCGAACTGAGGCTCCATAACCTTCACCGAGATAACCGCAGTCAAACCTTCACGGAAATCGTCACCGCTCACTTCTACTTTCTCTTTGGCAAGTAGACCGCTTTCATCAGCGTATTTCTTCAACGTACGCGTCAGGGCTCTACGGAAACCAGCAAGGTGTGTACCTCCTTCGTGTGTGTTAATGTTATTTACATAAGAGTGAATGTTCTCGTTGTACGAAGTGTTGTAGTGCATAGCAACCTCTACAGGAATACCGTCGCGCTCGCCTTCCATGCACATTACGTGTGGCATGATTACCTCACGGTTGGCATCGATGTACTTAACAAAACCTGCAAGACCGTCCTCAGAGTGGAAACGCTCGGCGATGAACTCTCCTTTTTCATCTTTCTCGCGAAGATCCGTCAAAGTAATTGAGATGCCCTTGTTCAAGAATGCCAGCTCGCGCATACGCTTGGCTAGAATCTCGTATTGGTAGATCAAATCCTCGAAGATCTCACCGTCCGGTTTGAAGGTCACGATGGTCCCGCGGTAATCTGTATCACCAACCTTGCGAGTTGGATATTTTGCAACACCACGAGAGAACTCTACTTCGTGCTTCTCACCGTTGCGGTGTACCTCTGCGTGCAGCATGGTTGAGAGTGCATTCACACAACTCACACCTACCCCGTGCAAACCACCAGAAACTTTGTAAGAATCTTTATCAAATTTACCCCCAGCGTGAAGTACCGTCATTACTACCTCTAGGGTAGAACGGCCGTCTTTTGGGTGCATATCAGTTGGGATACCACGACCATCATCTTTAACCGTGATACTATTATCTTCATTGATGGTAACGTAGATGTCCGACGCGTAACCTGCTAGGGCCTCATCAATGGAGTTATCTACTACCTCATATACTAGGTGGTGGAGACCTTTAACGCCCACATCACCAATGTACATGGCCGGACGTTTTCTTACAGCTTCTAGTCCTTCAAGAATCTGAATGGAACCTCCATCATAGTTGTTTTGCTCTTCGCTCATAACGGTTGAGTTTTGTGCTTTTTTGCTATCCTAACAAAGATAACTTTCTGGGGTCCAATTCTACCCTTTTATCCCCCAAAAGCGGGGTGCACTTACCAACATTGTTATTAACATTCTCGCGGGTTACAGCGAGAAAAGAGTCCCTTATGGAATTAAAATTGATAGTTGAGCACAAACATGCCGCGAGTGCCTCTCACACCATATCCCTGCCACATCATGTATCTCTGGTTCAACAAGTTATATCCGCGTAAACTCACACTCAAATTCTCGTTGATTTTGTAATCTACTCGAGCGCTCAAATCCATGTAATCTTCCAGCGGATAAAGCGAATAATCTGGGCTGTTATAACGACCGCCTACATAGCGGAGATTCGCTCCCACAGAAAGCTCGTTAATACTATAATCAACCATGGCACCTAATACGCGTCCTTCCTGTCCGAAGAAGGCATCGCCAGAGTAGTTGTTGAGCTCAGCATAGGTGGAGGCTACAAAGTGCTTGAGAGGGAGGTTTAATTCGCCTCGTAAGCCCGTTTTCATCACATTCTCGGCATACACTGCTTGCAAAGCAGCCCATTGCTGACCGTTTACCTCTGTGAACATCGAGAGGGAATCGCGCTGGAACATCAATGCATCATTCATCGACGTGAGTGACCCCTCTACCCTGTACTGCAGCTTACCTGCCAAGGCACCTTGCATACCCACATAGCCTTTATTTGATCCTGAAAGGCGGTATTCTTGATCCATAGATAGGAACGGAACCTCTGCGATCATACTCTCCAAAGTATTTTGCTTCGCTGTACCGTCCCAACCACCATAGACAGCAAGTGTGCGCTTCAGAAGCTCTGCTTGCAGATTAACCTTTGGGTATACGTAATATTCAAAACGATCGATGCCAAGGCCGCTCGTTTGTGTACCTGTGAAATTCAATCCAAACTCATAGCTCAAGATTCCCTTTTGACCGCTGGTGTAGGGTGCTATGGTGAAATTATGGTAGGCTGAAGTAGAAGAATCGGCCCAAGAATTTACCGCGGCAAATTGATACCCAACATCGAGGCTGATATCTTGCTCATCGGCATAAACCTCAAAGCGGTGCTGGGTCTTAGCCAAATGCTCGGACGTTGATAATCCCCCTAAGGTATACTTGTAGGAAAGTCCGCCACTGCGGTAGGCAAATTTTACTTTAGACGTAGGGTTCGTAGTGCGTAACCATTGCTGAGACAAACCGTATTGTTGCTGCCAGAGACCTGGAGTGCTATCAGGCACCACTGTGATAGGAGTCAATGCTCCGTAATAGCTGGTATAATCTGCCTTTAGTAGAACTTGGGTCTTGAAATTGTAGCTCCTAGTTGCGCGCTGAAAATCAGCTAAGATCTCGTTCTCGTACTGCGGCTGGCGGACGTAATCTACGTCCTTAACCCCACTGAGTGCACCTTGGTGCAAGGCTCGAACGCCCCAAACATTCTTTTTGCTGCGTGGCGAGCTTAAAATGAAACTCGCATATGAACTGGCGTAATTTCCACCGCCCACACTAATGCTTTGAGTTGGCAGCTTAGGCAACTTCACCCGACCCAAACGAATCGCAGGGATTGCTTCTGGTGAAAAATCTAAAGACATTGCCTTCGGATTGATGCGCACGCTTACCGGTATTTTAGCCGAGGTTGTATCCGAGAACGAAGGCTGTTCAGAGATTTTCTGTGCACTGCGTACTTGCGCCTGGTATTCTTCAACAACACGTATTTCAACACTTTTGACCTCATCGCCAGTACCTGTTTCTTCCTGGGCAAACAGAGAAGCATTTGCACCAAAAAGTAGTGCGACTGTTGCGACTATTTTAAATTGGAATTTCATTTTCATCATTCCTTTATTCTTCTAATTCTTCAATCGATTCCAATTCGAAATCGTCCATAATCAAACTGTCTACACCAATGGTATTGCTCGCTTCACGCTCTCGTTGCAAAGCCAACTCTGCCTTGTATGCACTCGCCTGAGCAGCAAAATCGCCGAAATCTGCATTGTCAATCACGAAGTCCAAGGTGTAGTTCGCTTGGAAATCATCGCGCAAGCCTGCGTAATTCTTCGCCATCAAAATGAGCGAATTCCAACGCCATTTCGGATAGGTCGGCAGGTTCTCAATCATCCAGAACAACAAATCGTTCGAGCCTTCATAATTGCCCGTGATATGATCAAATTCTGCCAAATAGTACGTCGCTTCTGCTTGTGCCTCTCCTTTGATTTCTCCCTTCACTTGGGTATAGTAAAGTTTGGCATTGGCGCTGTCCTTGAGCACGTATGCACTGCGCGCAGCGTTCAAGAGCGCTTCGGTCTTCCAATCGGTAGGTAGCGCCTCATCCTGCAGCAAGCTCTCTGCGTACTGCATCACGACTGGAGTGTTGTCCAAAGACTTCGCGCAGCGCATCAGTCCTAAACGGGCTCTACGACCTTCGTCGGCATTACCGACTAAGCCAAGAACCTGTTCGTAGTAATAGAAAGCTTGTTCGAAATTTTGCTCAGCATAGTACAGCGAGGCTAAGCGCTCCACGGTTTGTTTACGAAAGCTGAGCTCGCCGGAGGCAGCTACGAATTCATAAGCCTCCATAGCAATAGTATCTTGTCCTTGATTGAAGGCACATTCAGCCAAATAGTAATTGGCGGGCACTCTAAAGATTCCGTCTGGGAACTTATTCAAGTAATCTGTCATTCCCTTCAGTGTTCCCTCACAATCTCCGAAGCTGTAGCGGTCGTAGGCACCATTGTAAAGTGTAGAATCTAATTGACCCTGGCCGATATCTGTTCCAGTCAAGGTCTGAATCCAATCTACATAACCGGTAAGCTGGTCCAATTCCGCAAACTGAATCTTCGCCAATCCAAGGGCCTCACGACTCTCAGCAGTATTTGGGAAATCTTCAACAACGCTCTTGAACTGATCCAATGCCATATTGCCTTTCCCTTGTGTACGATAGATCAAACCCAATGCGATGTGGGCATTTTTGATGAATCGTGACTTCGGATAATCTTCAATAAATGCAGTGAAGATGGACTCTGCTTGGTTTTCCTTGCCCATCTTCATGTACGTCTCACCTAGTTCGAAATAGGCATCGGTAGCATACACAGAATTTGGATACTTCTTCACCAATTTCTCTAAGCTTCCCGCTTTGCGCTGATCATCGTCCACCAAACCAAAACATAGACTCTGCTGGAACATCGCATAATCTGCATCAGGGACGGCGCGACCTAAATAAGTCTCGTAATAGCTAATCGCATTGTTGTACTGGCTCGTCATGAAATAAGAATCGGCCAATCGCAACTCCGCATCGTTGGCCAGCTTAGTACCTGGACGCTTCTTATTTAAATACAACCTAAAAGTCGTAGCCGCTGCTTCGTAATTGCCCTTGGCAAAGTTTGCATAAGCTTTGTTGTACAAACTGCGCTTGTATTGACTTAAAGTGGCAGAACCCGGTGTCGCCTCAAACTTAGACAGCTCTCGAAGCGCCCCTTCAAAATCCTTTGCACGGTAGGCAACCTCAGCCAACCAGTAATGCGCCAAGGCCGTGTAGACATTGCTCAACGGATAATCTAACGAACGCTCAAACATGCGCTTCGCCGCAGGGTATTGAATGGCATTGAAATGTTGAACACCACGGAAATAGGCCACTTTTTGATAAGCTCCTTGCATGGTAGGCTGTTCCAAACCAGCAGCAGAGATCGCCTTCATAGCACTCTCATAATCCTTAGAATTCAAATACAGATTAGCGAGATATTCATTGGCCTCAGTGCGATACTTGCTGTTTGGATACTTCTTCAAGAAGTCCTTGAAAATATCTAAAGGTTGTTCGAACGGTGTGGCACTATCATAGGCCAATTTAGCATAATTGAAATATGCATCCTCTCTCAAACCCTTATCGCTCCCGCTCTGGCTCGCTTTGAAAAAGGCGCCCTGGGCCTCCGTCTTTTTACCGGTTTTTAAATAACAATCGGCCAAATGATAGTAGGCACTCTGACCTAAATCATCTCCACGATTATGGATCTTATTGAAGGCCTTAATAGCCTCCTCGTACCTGCGAGTCTTGTACAAAACGAAACCAAGCTTGTAATGGTCCTGTATGCTTAGTTTACCGCCTAACTCCTTGTGTTTCCCAAGGTACAATGCGGCTTCTTTCCAGTTTGACTTCTGGTAATACCCCTCACCAATGAGCTTGGCTACCTCTGCAGCACGGGAAGGCACTGCTTGAGCAAGAAGCGATTCACCCACAGATAGAAGCTGATCGATATCGCCAGTTTTGTAGTAAATATGACTGAGGTAATACGGCACGACCCCACCGAATTTTTCGTCGCCTACTAATAGCTTGAATTGACTCAATGCTGTGCTGTACTGCGCTGCTTCGTAGGCAATGTGACCGTAGTAATACTGATGGTAATTCTGGTATTCACCCTTGTAGCTAGTCCCCTGGAAGAACAGATTACGCGCTTTTTCTACGTTTTTAGCCATCAGGTGACTGTAGGCCAATTTGAAATAATATTCACTTTTGAACCCGTTTGGAACATCTGCCGCATCGATCGCACCAAGCCATTGAATGACTTTCTTGTAACGACGGTTGTTGAAGTAATAGTTAGCTGCCGTTACGTGCGCCTCCTGCCATCTTGGACTAAGCGGATAGGTCTGCGAGAAATAGGTCAAGAAATATTCGCTATTCTCGTTCATCAGATACAATGCACAAAGTGCTCTGTAAAAGCTACTTTCCTCCTTCAAGAAGCTCTGAGTAGGCAAATCCGAAGAGAGAAGCTCATCAAAACCAACTCTAGCAGCGGCATAGAGCCCATCGTCAAAAAGTCCAACACTCGTGTTAAAGGTGGCCTCAAATCCGCGCTCCGCAGTCGTTTGCTGTGCGGTTGCAGATAGGCCAAAGACTAGCAGAAGAGCTAGAAAAAATCGGGTACGCATATCGTTCACGTTTATGCTTAAAAATAACCTTTGCTCATGGCCTACTTTAGGGCCAATCCTGTGAATTCGGCTGAGTTATTCACATCTAAAAAAACGCACAACCTCATTCGTTTGGTATTTCTTCTAACTTTGATTCCGCTTATAATTACTTGCAGCCCATGGCAACTATCGAATTACAAAATGCAAACGTTTTTCAAGGCAAACATCTGGTACTTACCGACGTTAGCTTTAAAATCAACACGGGCGAATTCGTGTATTTGATCGGCCAAACAGGTTCAGGAAAAAGTTCGTTGCTGAAAACACTCTACGGTGATCTTCCGCTCGAACAAGGCATAGGAACTGTAGCTGGTCATGCATTGCAAGGCCTAAAAAGTAAAGACATCCCTGCCCTACGTAGAGATATCGGTATTGTATTCCAAGACTTTCAACTATTGAGTGACCGTAGTGTCGAAGCCAACCTAGACTTCGTTTTGCGAGCTACAGGCTGGAAAAACAAAGACGAGCGCAGTAAACGTATCGTAGAGGTCTTATCATTAGTGGGCATGCAAAACAAGAAGCACAAAAGCACCTTTGAAATCTCGGGTGGTGAACAGCAACGCGTAGCCATCGCAAGAGCCCTATTGAATTCCCCGAAAGTGATACTAGCTGACGAGCCTACCGGAAACTTGGATCCACGTACCTCCGAAGAAATCATGTCCTTATTGCTTTCCTTAGCCGACCAGAACACCGCCATTTTAATGGCTACTCACGACTACCAGATGATACATAAGTATGCAAATCGAACCTTGAAAGTCAGTGGTGGTAGGGTAGAAGATTCAGTAGTCTCAAACCTTTAAGATTGAACTTTAACGAGCACAAGATCAGCATCTGCATCGCTTCTTATGGAGACGATGTAGGTCCTTTATTGCTCGAATTAAAACACTGCGTAGAGTTTGGACTACCAGAGCTTTGGAGTACAGAAGTTTTAATTTCTGACCAATTCTACAAACGTCACAAAAACGCAGATTCTTGGGAGCAGACTTTTGGCTGCCGATACCTCCACACTCCTCTTACTAAGGGCCGGTCCGTAAATAGAAACGGACTATCCACCTTGGCCAATGGCGATTTCCTGCTGTTTTTGGACGCCGATGCCCTGCCTAAAACCCCTGGTTTTTTGAACCGCTACTGCAATTATGCCTTGCAAAGTTCTGTCCTTGTCGGCGGCACTGCCTACCGCCCTGGATACAAGAGCGATGAGTTACGCGTGAAAGTGGGGAAAATCAAAGAAGAAATCTCCCCTCAGGTCAGAGACAAAAACCCATATGGCAGCTTTTCCGCCTTTAACTTCATGATCAGACGTGATGTTTTTTGCGATATCTATTTCTCAGAAAAAATGCTGGAGTACGGCCATGAAGACACGCTCTTTGGTCTAGAGCTCAAATACCGCAATATCGACATCATGCACATCGACAATCCTGCCTACCACATGGGCATAGATAGCGGTGAAGATTTCATGGAAAAAACCGCCACGGCTGTGGACAGTCTAGCCGCGCTTATTCAAGCAGGAAAAATAGATGAAGACATCACCTTATTCCGTGTTTATCGCATCCTTCAGAAATCCGGAATCCACATGATTCTTCGATTGCTTCATGCGGCATTTGGAAACGGCATTAAAAAAGGACTCGCCGGTGGGTATTTGCCCTTGTTCTTTTTCGACCTCTACAAGCTCTTGAGGTTGAGCAGTCACGCTATAAAAATTGGCCGTAGAATGCCTTAAGAGGCAATTGCTCGTTCTCCCAATTAAGCACCTTCTGCGCCTTCTTCAAAGCAGCATCATACCCTCCGGCACCGACCTTTTCAATGGCCGACCTCAATGCTTCAATATCCTCAGGATGAACGGTTTTCCCAACACCGTAATCATCCACTATACGCTTCACCTCAACTACGGTTGAAGCGACCACTGGTGTATCGCAATGGATGTAATCAAACAGCTTATTTGGAAGAGAGAATCGGTAATTAATATTCGTGCTTTTATCCAAGCTTAACCCTACATCTGCTGCGCTGGTATACTGCAGCAATTCCTGGTAAGGCACCCGTCCAACAAACTTCACTTTTGATTCTAATCCTTGATTTTTCACGTGCTCTTTTAACGCCGGAATAGCATCGCCACTACCTACTAAAAGCAGCATCCAACCCTCCATCTGCGAGACGGCTTCTACAGCCTCTTCTAGGCCACGATCAACATTCATTCCCGAGCCTTGATTAATGGCTATTTTAACCCCATCGGGCAATCCTAATTCCGCTCTGGATTTCTTGCTAAAACTGGGCTTTGGGCTGATGTTACGAAACACCCTCGGGCGCTTGCCGTAATCCTCTTCATACAACCCAGCGATGCTTTCATTCACCGTCCAGATATGTTCTAATCGAGGAAAGACAAACCGCTCCACGCCCTGCCAAACACGTTTGACCCAACGCCCTTGTATTTCAGGTACGCCGCAGAAATATTCATGGCTATCGTACACCAAAGGAATCCCGAAAAATCTACTGATCAGAAAATTAGGAAGGAGAGTATCTAAATCATTCGATAGCAACACAGATTTACGATCACATTCAAGCAATAGCTTGAAGAATAATCGCACCTGAAACTCGGCATAAAAGAGGCCACCTTTGGTAAACCACAACTTCATGCGGTCGGTCCCGTAACTCCTATTCAGCGGTTTTGACCCTGCCAATTCTCGACCAATCCACTTCACCTCGAAGCCCATCTCTTGTAGCATCACTGCCACCTTGTTCACGCGGTTGTCCGTCGAAATATCGTTGGTGGTAGAAATAAAAATCCTGCGCTTCATGGCCTCAAAGTTATGCTGTTGCGAGTTGCCGCTAAGGTAACGAACCTTATTTTTGCGCTGAAAGCAAAGCGTACACATGCAAAAGTCTGATTTCCTTTACGATCTTCCTGAGCACAGAATTGCCACACATCCGCTGTCTCAGCGCGACCAAAGCAAACTACTTGTCTTCGATGGAAACATTGGCGATCACAACTTTTCACAACTACCAACGCTCTTGCCTTCAGGCAGCCAATTAATCTTCAACAACACCAAGGTGATCAAAGCACGCCTTCGATTTACTAAAACGGAAGGCGCCAAACCTATTGAAGTATTCTGCCTCAACCCTTATGACCAAAGCGTGGAAGAAGCTATGGAAGCCGTTGAATCTATACGCTTTGAGTGTATGGTGGGCAATCTTAAACGATGGAAGGACCACCCGCTTCATCTGGAATTGGCCAACGACCTTACTCTTACTGCCGTCAAAGGCGAAAGATCTGGTCAGGGCTTTATCATCGACTTCTCTTGGACCGGTGCCTACACCTTCTCGGAGGTCCTCAACATTGCCGGGCAGATCCCTCTTCCACCCTACATGAACCGCGATGCTGAAGACGAAGATATCGAGCGTTATCAGACCGTCTATGCTGCCAACAATGGCTCAGTCGCTGCACCAACAGCCGGACTGCACTTCACACCGAAAGTTCTCGAACAACTAGATCGCCAGGG